>NZ_LMCV01000005.1:0-160489 GCF_001424925.1 Pseudomonas sp. Root329
GGCCACAACCCCACTCAGACGCCGGATAGATGAAAGCAAGCCAAACACGCATCAAAAACAGTATTGCAGAAAAGGGGGTAACCATAGATGTGGGAGCGAGCTTGCTCGCGAAAAGGCCAGTACATTCCACAGGTCAGTCCACTGACACACCGCTGCAAGTACTGCCTTAGAATGGTCCCGGCGCAACCTATAACAACAATGAGAGTGACCCGATGATGCAAGCGCAACTGTTGAGTCAGCGCAGCACCGTATTCGACCACGCCGACCCTTACGCGGTGTCGGGCTACGTCAATCAGCATGTCGGTAATCATTGCATTCTGATGCCCCGGGCCGGGCGACCGCTGGCCAGCCTCAATCACCGCAAGTTTGCCAGCCTCGACCTGTGCCGCATCAGCTATGGCGGCAGCGTTCGGGTCACCTCCGGTGCGTTGGAAAGCATCTATCACCTGCAAGTGCTGCTGCGCGGCAACTGCCTGTGGCGCGGCCACGGCCAGGAACACTACTTCGCCCCCGGCGAGTTGCTGCTGATCAATCCCGATGATCCGGTGGACCTGACGTACTCCGACGATTGCGAAAAATTCATTCTGAAAGTCCCCACGCCGTTGCTGGAATCGGTGTGCGATGAGCAGCGCTGGCGCTATCCGGGGCAGGGCGTGCGGTTTCTGGAGAACCGTTATCAGCTCGATGAACTGGAAGGCTTTGTCGGTCTGCTGGCGATGATTTGCCAGGAAGCCGAGGCCACCGAGCAGATTCCCAAGGTGCAGGAGCACTACGCACAGATTATCGTCAGCAAGATGCTCAGCCTGATGAAGACCAATGTCAGCCGGATCAGTCTCGGCTCACAGACGGCCACGTTCGAGGTGATCGCCGACTACATCGCAGGCCACCTCAAACAAGACATCGACAGCGAAGAACTGGCACGCCAGGCGCGGATGAGTCTGCGCTCGTTGTACGGATTGTTTGAACGCAACGCCGGCACCACGCCGAAAAACTACATCCGGCAAAAACGCCTTGAGCGCATCAACGCCTGCCTGAGCGACCCGACCTGCAACGTGCGCAACGTCACGGAAGTGGCGATGGATTATGGCTTCCTGCACCTGGGTCGATTCTCCGACAGCTACCGCAAGCAGTTCGGCGAATTGCCGTCCGACACCCTCAAACGCCGCCACTGAAACACCGCAAATCACCTGTAGCAGCTGCCGAGCCTGCGAGGCTGCGTTCGAGTGCGAAGCGCTCGCCAAGGATCGATGCGGTCTGCCTGAAATACCGTGCGAGCCATTTTGCGAGTGCTGCGCACTCGAACGCAGCCTCGCAGGCTCGGCAGCTGCTACGTGTATGTGCGTATTAACCTTTGCACAAAACGGATACAGGTCTGCACCCAGCGGATAGTCCGCCACTTCCCCCCGTCCTAGCATGGCCCTGCCTGAATAAAAACAATGGAGGCGGCGGCCATGTCCCTGCGACCCGAATACCTTCACTCCCTGCTCGAAGATGACAAAGAACAGGGCATCTATCGCTGCAAGCGCGAGATGTTCACTGACCCGCGGCTGTTCGATCTCGAGATGCAGCACATCTTCGAAGGGAACTGGCTGTACCTGGCCCACGAAAGCCAGATCCCCAACAAAAACGATTTCTACACCACCACCATGGGGCGCCAGTCGATCTTCATCGCGCGCAACAAGGACGGTGAACTCAATGCGTTCCTCAACGCCTGCAGCCATCGTGGTGCGACGCTGTGCCGGCACAAGTCTGGCAACAAGAGCTCGTACACCTGCCCATTCCACGGCTGGACCTTCAACAACTCCGGCAAGCTGCTCAAGGTCAAGGA
The DNA here is from genome assembly GCF_001424925.1 of Pseudomonas sp. Root329. Taxonomy (NCBI): domain Bacteria; kingdom Pseudomonadati; phylum Pseudomonadota; class Gammaproteobacteria; order Pseudomonadales; family Pseudomonadaceae; genus Pseudomonas; species Pseudomonas sp. Root329. The sequence continues at coordinate 1,829 of NZ_LMCV01000005.1, forward strand.
TCCGGCCGAAGCGGGCTACCCGGCGAGCTTCAACTGCGAAGGCTCCCACGACCTGACCAAAGTCGCGCGTTTCGAGTCTTATCGCGGTTTCCTGTTTGGCAGCCTCAAGGCCGATGTCCTGCCGTTGGTTGAACACCTGGGCGAGTCGGCGAAGATCATCGACATGATCGTCGACCAGTCCGCCGATGGCCTGGAAGTGCTGCGCGGTTCCTCCAGCTACATCTACGAAGGCAACTGGAAACTCACCGCCGAAAACGGCGCCGACGGCTATCATGTCAGTTCCGTGCACTGGAACTACGCCGCCACCCAGAACCAGCGCAAGCAGCGCGAGGCCGGCGATTGCAATCCGACCATGAGCGCCGGCAGCTGGGCTAAGCAGGGCGGTGGTTTCTATTCCTTCGACAAGGGCCACATGTTGCTCTGGACCCGTTGGTCCAACCCCGAAGACCGTCCGCTGTACGAGCGTCGCGATGAGCTGGCCCAGGACTTCGGCAAGGCTCGCGCCGACTGGATGATCGAGAACTCGCGCAACCTGTGCCTGTACCCGAACGTGTACCTGATGGACCAGTTCAGCTCGCAGATCCGTATCGCCCGGCCGATTTCGGTCAACCGCACGGAAATCACCATTTACTGCATCGCCCCCAAAGGCGAAAGCGACCACGCCCGTTCGAGCCGGATTCGTCAGTACGAAGACTTCTTCAACGTCAGCGGCATGGCTACCCCGGATGATCTGGAAGAATTTCGTTCCTGCCAGACCAGTTATCAGGGCAGCGTGACCGCCTGGAACGACATGTCCCGTGGCGCCGAACACTGGATCGAAGGCGCTGATGACGCCGCCAAGGAAATCGACCTGCATCCGCTGCTCAGCGGCGTACGCACCGAAGACGAAGGCCTGTTCGTGCTGCAACACAAGTATTGGCAGCAGACCATGCTCAAAGCCTTGGCCGCCGAGCAGTCCGAACTGATTCCTGTGGAGGCCGTGCAATGACCATCACCTATGACGCCGTACGCGATTTTCTCTACCGCGAAGCGCGCTACCTCGATGACCGGCAATGGGACGAATGGCTGGAGCTGTACGCCCCGGACGCGACGTTCTGGATGCCGTCCTGGGACGACAACGACGAGTTGACCGAAGACCCGCAGCGGGAAATCTCGCTGATCTGGTACGGCAACCGCACCGGCCTGGAAGACCGCGTCTTCCGCATCAAGACCGAGCGTTCCAGCGCCACCATGCCGGACACCCGTACCTCGCACAACATCAGCAACATCGAGCTGCTCGAACAGGCTGACGGCTTCTGCAAAGTGCGCTTCAACTGGCACACCCTGAGCTTTCGCTACAAGACCGTCGACAGCTATTTCGGCAGCAGTTTCTACACCCTCGATGTGCGCGGTGAAAACCCGCTGATCTTGGCCAAGAAAGTGATCCTGAAGAACGACTACGTTCGCCAGGTCATCGATGTTTACCACTTGTGAGGCAGCGGTCATGACTCATTCCATTGCATTCAATTTTGAAGACGGCGTCACCCGATTCATCGACGCCAATGTCGGCGAAACCGTGGCCGATGCCGCGTATCGCCAAGGCATCAATATTCCACTGGATTGCCGCGACGGCGCCTGTGGTACCTGCAAATGCTTCGCCGAGGCCGGCCGTTATGATTTGGGCGAGGAGTACATCGAAGACGCACTCAGCGCGGAAGAGGCCGAGCAAGGTTTCGTCCTGACCTGCCAGATGCGCGCCCAGAGCGATTGCGTGGTGCGCGTGCCGACCTCTTCCGAAGTGTGCCGCACCCGTCAGGCCAGTTACGACGCAACCATCAGCGCCGTGCGCCAGTTGTCCGACAGCACCATCGCGCTGTCGATCAAGGGCGAAGCCCTGAGCAAACTGGCGTTCCTGCCGGGGCAATACGTGAACCTCGGGATTCCCGGCAGCGAGCAGACCCGCGCCTATTCGTTCAGCTCGTTGCAGCGTGACGGCGAGGTCAGTTTCTTGATCCGCAACGTGCCCGGCGGCTTGATGAGCAGCTTTCTCACCGGCATGGCCAAGGCGGGCGACAGCATGAGCCTGGCCGGGCCGTTGGGCAGTTTCTATCTGCGCGACATTCGCCGTCCGTTGTTGTTGCTGGCCGGCGGTACGGGGCTGGCACCGTTCACGGCGATGCTGGAAAAAATCGCCGAGCAGGGTAGTGAACATCCGCTGCATTTGATCTACGGCGTGACCAACGATTTCGATCTGGTGGAAATGGATCGACTCGAAGCCTTCGCCGCGCGAATCCCGAACTTCAGCTTCAGTGCCTGCGTGGCCAACCCGGACAGTCAGCACCCGCTCAAGGGCTACGTGACCCAACACATCGAGCCGCAGCATTTGAACGAAGGCGACGTCGATGTCTACCTGTGCGGCCCGCCGCCGATGGTCGAGGCGGTCAGCCAGTTCATCCGTGAAAAAGGCATCGCGCCGACAAACTTTTACTACGAGAAATTTGCCGCCAGCGCGGCGTAAGTATCAGCAACGACACCGTCTTTGTAGCAGCTGCCGAGCCTGCGAGGCTGCGTTCGAGCCGGGGTCGCGCTCGACCGAAGTCCTCGCAGACCCAGACGACTGCTGCGCAGCCGAACGCAGCCTCGCAGGCTCGGCAGCTGCTACAGATAGCCGATTCCCTGCGAAATTGATCTTCGCCACGAGGTATGTATGAACAGATTCACAGATAAAGTCGCGCTGATCACCGGCGCTGCCCAAGGCATCGGTCGGCGTGTTGCCGAGCGCATGGCGGCGGAAGGGGCGCGGTTGATTCTGGTCGATCGCTCCGAGCTGGTGTTCGAGGTTCAGCAGCAATTGGGGCAGGGCAGCCAGGTGCTGGCGCTGACCGCCGATCTTGAGCAATACAGCGAATGCAGCCGCGTCATGCAAACCGCCGTCGAGCGTTTCGGGCGTCTGGATGTGCTGGTCAATAATGTGGGCGGGACGATCTGGACCAAGCCTTTCGAGCATTACGAAGCGTCGCAGATCGAGGCCGAAGTGCGCCGTTCGCTGTTCCCGACGCTGTGGTGCTGTCATGCCGCGCTGCCGTTCATGCTTGAGCAGGGGAGTGGCGCCATCGTCAACGTTTCGTCCATCGCCACGCGCAGTGTCAATCGCGTGCCGTACGGTGCGGCGAAGGGTGGGGTCAACGCGCTGACCGCTTGTCTGGCCTTCGAAACCGCCGGTCGCGGGATTCGGGTCAATGCCACCGCGCCCGGTGGCACCGAAGCGCCGCCGCGGGTGATTCCGCGCAACAGCGCCGATCAGAGCGAGCAAGAGAAGGTCTGGTATCAGCAGATTGTCGACCAGACGCTCGACAGCAGTTTGATGAAGCGCTATGGCACGCTGGATGAACAGGCAAGCGCTATTCTGTTTCTGGCCAGCGACGAAGCGTCCTATATCACCGGCATGATCATGCCGGTCGGTGGCGGCGACCAGGGCTGACGCGACTTGCCAACAACCCATCCTCAATCGGAGTCATCGTGATGAGCGACAAACCCACGATCGTGCTGGTCCATGGTTTTTGGGGCGGTGCTGCCCACTGGAACAAGGTCATCGCCGAGTTGATTCACAAGGGCATTACGAACATCCGCGCGGTGGAGATGCCGCTGACTTCATTGGCCGACGATGCAGAGCGCACGCGCAAGATGGTCGCCCAAGTGTCGGGGCCCGTGTTGCTGGTGGGGCATTCCTATGGCGGTGCGGTGATTACCGAGGCCGGCGATCAACCGAATGTGGTGGGGCTGGTGTACATCGCTGCCTTCGCGCCGGACGTCGGTGAAAGTCCCGGCGGCATCACGCAACGGCATCCACCCGCAGCGGCGGCCAACCTGGCTCCCGACAGCGACGGTTATCTGTGGGTCAAACCTGAGCTCTATCACGAAAGCTTCTGCCAGGACCTGCCCAAGACCGAAGGGTTGGTGATGGGCATCACCCAGAAAGCGCCGCTGGCCAGCACCTTCGGCGACACCATCAACACGGTGGCGTGGAAGAAGAAGCCGTCGTGGTATCAGGTTTCCACGGATGACAGGATGATCTCGCCAGACAATCAGCAATGGATGGCAGAGCGGCTGAACGCCAGGGAGATCCTGACCCTGCACGCCAGCCATGCGTCCCTGGCGTCGATGCCGGTCGAGATTGCGGCGTTCATCGATAAGGCCGCGACGGCGTTGGCCGCAGGATAGAGAGCCTTACAGGCGACGCTGAAACGCTTTGATGATTTTGAGCGTGGCGTCGCTTGTGTCGAGGTTCTGGACCGCGTCCAGGGGATACCAGATGCAATCGAAAATTTCGTTTTGCGGGCGGGCCTCATTCGCGTTCGCCACTGAGGCCTCGTACACATGGTGTCGGGTGCTGCCCGTTTGCAACTCCATCAGATACAGCAACCCGTCGACCCCAAGCCCTGTCTCTTCCTGAAGTTCTCGCGTGGCGGCGTCGGCAATGGCTTCACCACGCTCAATCTTTCCGCCGGGCAGCATCCAGCGACTCCTTGGCTTGCGCACCAGGAGAATGTGCCGGTCCTGCTCGCAAATAACGGTCGCGCGTACTTTCATGTGTTACCTGATTGCTGTTTGTCATAAATCAGTCATAAAAATGCAATATTCGAGCCGAGGTGTCTGTCTCAATGGTTGGAGTGATGGACGCGGTTGAAAGTGCAACCGGATGTCGGAATCCCGGCGCGACGTCTGGTCGGCACTTCATGGAAGGTCGGGTGTAAGGTATTCAAGTGAATCCAGGATCATCACTGCCGAAATGGAGGTGACTATGAGCGTTCCGATGCTGACCAAAATGCACATGAACGGTTATGACGTACTCAGCGTGAACAACGGCCCATGGCGGGTGTGCACCAAAGGTGACCGGCTTGGAGCCTTTGGCAGTAAAGAGGAAGCACTGGCCTTTGCGGCCGCTCTTCCCGGCTACAAGGCCAGGGCAAGTCGGCCTGCACGCAGCCAGAAGTCAGATAAATAGCGCACTTGCAGCCCCGGTTCGCCGGGGCTTTTCGTTGCCTGGCGCTGAGGTCTTGGGCTAATAACCGCCACCGCCGCCGCGGGAAGGCTCTCGGGCTTTTTGCTGCGCGTGACTCCATTCCGCGCAGGTCATGAAGCTTGTATGGTCGACCTTGCCCCCGCCATCGAAACTGACGTTGTACGTCTGCTGATGGCCGGCCTTCGTCAGCTTGTAGTCAAAGCACGTGCCAGGCTCAACGGTGCGATCCGTTATGGATAAAGGCTGGCCGCCAATCTGCTGGACTTGATCCTTGCTCATGCCGGTCTCGACCTTTGCGACCAAAGGCTGATCCCGAAAGACACGCGATTCGGTGCTGCAGCCACCCGACGCGGCCAGTACAACGACCAGCACGCATAGAGGCTTGTGCATGGCAGTGCTCCTGCTATTGAGCTTTCGTTCGAGTGATAATCCTGGCTTTCACTTCCTCGGCATAACCCTTCAGTCGTTCTTCATCTCCCTGAAACAACTCGCAGAGCTTCAGGGTTGCTTGCGCATCCACGTCATTGCCGGCCAGGCGTAGCTGCTCTGCGATGCGCAAAAGCTCTACCGCTGACCATCTCAGATCCGACGCAAGACCTTGCAGGTCACGCCGAAGTTCGTTTTCAGATTCGTTAAGCCACATGATGACCTCCTGCCAATCTCCGCTACGAAATTTTAGTCCCATTTCCCGGGTCAGGGCGTTTTGTTCGTCTGAGCCGTGGGTGCAGCCTTTTGTCGGGAAAATCAACGCGAACCCGCAAATCTGATGTCGTAGTGAAGTAGTGAATTTTTGCTAGGGCGAGGCAACTTCAAATGACGGCTACTGATGACTTTAGATTTCATGCCCATGAGCTGATGGTTGATCTGGACGCGGCCACCACGGAAATGATGAAACTGATTTCTGCACATCAGTTGAGCGGCCCGGAATGGGAGCGGGTGACTCAATGGCAGCATGAAGCGTATGAAAGATGGATGACTTATTTGAACGAGAGGTCGTATCCGGATCCCGGTGAACACAACGCCCCTTGCTGAGGTCAGTGCAACGGATGGATGTCTGGACAGCGGCGCGCTACATTCCCCTTTTTCGGGATAAGGAAGCGTCATGCGCAAATTGATTGGGGGAGTAGGGTTGGCGTTGCTGGCGGGCTGTTCGTTGCCCGCGTCCCTTGTGCCAGGTGAGCCCAATCTCAGCAAGTACAGCGACAAGGCGCCAAAAGACTATGCCGCGTGCGTTCTGCCGGCGTGGCAGCGGGAGATACCCAATACCACTCAATCGGCGATTTCCAACGGCTACAGAGTCACGGCGCCGAGCATCATCACGGCCGACGAGATCGTGGATATCGTGAAATCGAAGGATGGCAGTCACGTATCGCTTTATCAGGGGCCGCCCTGGGCGAAATCAGGCGCGTTGCGTCAGGCCGTGCGTGATTGTCTGTAAGGTTTAGTCGGTGATATCGGTCACCTGTCTGGATCTGGGCGCCTGGGGCGCGGTCTACACCGAGGGTTGGGACCGCCAGGTGAAGTTGGTCAAAGAGGAAGCCAAAGCGCTGAAAACCCAGATCAACACGATGTGGATCTACCCGCCCGCGGCTGATCGTGTCACTGCGCTGGCTTCAGCGGATCCGATGATTCCTGTCGCCTGAAACGTCGGCAGTGGTGCTTCGATAACGCTGGCTGCTTAGAAAAAATCCCGCCCGGGTTCTCTTGGGCGGGATTTTTTTTGCGCCTTGAGCGGTTGCGGTCGTGAAATTTAACGTGTACTTTTTCATGAAATTATAAGTATAAAAATTCACGAGGCCTGCATGTTTCAGCAATCTACCCGGCACGTCGCCAGCTATTACGCCCACACCTGCGCGGATCGCTTGGTGGATCGAGCTGTTCTTGAGGGCGAGCAGGACACCGAGGTGCTGATCATCGGGGCAGGCTTCAGTGGGTTGCATACGGCGTTGCGTCTGGCCCTGTCCGGTAAGCGCGTGACGTTGCTGGAAGCCAGTCGGGTGGCCTGGGCCGCCTCGGGTCGCAATGGCGGTCAGGCCATTCTCGGTTGGTCGTGTGACATGTCGCCGTTGGAGGCGGCGCTGGGTTATGAGCGCGCGCGCCGGTTATGGGACAGCATGCGCTGGGCGGCACGGGAGTTGCGAGATTTGCCCGCGCGCCATGGTTTTGATTGTGACTATCGGCCCGGCCACCTCTGGACGTCGGTAATGCCGCGTCGGGTGAGTCTGCTGACAGAATGGCAACACGAGGCCAGCCACAAGTGGGGCCACGATGGTTTGCAGTTCATTTCGCGCGAGGCGTTGCCTGATTGGGTCGCCAGTGAGCGCTACCAGGCGGGCCTGTTTGATCCTGAAGGCGGGCATTTGAATCCGCTGAAACTGGCGCTCGGCCTGGCCGCTGCGATTGAACAGGCCGGTGGACGCATTCATGAACAGAGCAAGGCGTTGAGTTATCGCGAAGACGGCGATCGTTACGTGGTCACCACTGAACGCGGTCGCATTCGCGCCGACGTGCTGGTGCTGGCGTGCAATGCCTACCTTGATCGGCTTGATCCGAAGCTGTCGAGTTGCGTGTTACCGGTTGGCACTTATCAGGTGGCTACCGCGCCACTTTCAGAGCAACAGGCGACCGCGCTGCTACCCAGCAATGTGTGCGTCACGGACAACCAGTTTGTCCTCGATTATTTCCGCCGTACGCCGGACAACCGCCTGCTGTTCGGTGGTGGTTGCACTTACCTGGGCGGCATGCCGAAGGACATCGCCGCCGCGACACGGCCCTATCTGGAACGCGTGTTCCCCCAGCTCAAAGGCGTCGAACTGGACTTTGCCTGGGGAGGACACATCGATCTGACCCTCAAGCGCACGCCTGACATCGGTCGACGTGGCGATCTCTACTGGCTACAGGGCTACTCAGGGCATGGCGTGCTGCCGACATTGGCCGGGGCGCGTGCCGTGTCCGACGCAATACTTGGCCAGCCGGATGAGCTGGCGTTGTACCAGGGCTTGATCAACGGCAGTTTTCCCGGTGGAAAGTATTTGGCCGCGCTGCTGGAAGCTATCGGCAAGGCCTGGTATCGGCTGCGCGACAGCCTTTGAAGCATCAATTTCGGGAAGCCTTAGATGGACATGCAAGAAGAAATCTCGGCGCTGGCGATCCTGATCCAGGACCTGCGCAAACACAAAAAATACACGCTGAAAGAGCTGGCGGACAAAATCGGTCGTTCGGTCGGGTTTCTCTCGCAAGTCGAGCGGGGGTTGTCACGTCCCACGGTGGCGGACTTGACCGCCATCAGCGAAACCCTCGGCGTGCCGACCACCTATTTCTACAGTTTGCCCAAGCCCATGGCATTGCCTTGGGTGACCCGTCCGGATGAGCGACGCACGCTGTACTACGCCGACGGGATTACCGACATCCTCGTCTCTCCGAAAATGAGGGCGTCCTTTTCAATGCTTGAAAGCCAGCTGGAGCCCGGCGCCAGCAGTGGTGATCGGCACATGAACGACAGCTCGGAGCAGGGTGGCTATGTCCTCGAGGGTGAGCTGACGCTGTGGCTGGATGACGATAAACCGGTGACATTGCGCACCGGCGACAGTTTTCAGCTGGCCAGTCACACACATTGTCGCTACGGCAACCTCTCGGATCAGCTCGCCCGGGTGCTTTGGGTTTACACCTGATAAAAACAACAAGGAACACTAACGATGGATGCTGTCTGCTCTGATCTGGTTGCTGAGGTTCGCGCGTTTCGCCAGCGCTTCCCGCAGGTGCGTTACGTTGACCTGATTTCCCTGGACATCCCCGGGCATTTTTACGGTAAGCGCTACCCGATAGAAATGCTCGAGAAGGTCGCCGCAGGCAGCGCGCTCAAGCTGCCGCAAAACTGTGTGTTGCTGGGCACGCAGGGCGGTCTGTTCAAAATCGGCGACTACTGTTTCAACGACGGCGATCCGGATGCTCCCCGCCGCTTGGTGCCCGGTACGCTCAAGCCCGTGAGCTGGGAAAAACAACTGCTGGGGCAGATGCTGATTACCTCAAGCGGTACTGAAAAGCCTATCGTTTTCGAGCCGCGTGAAGTGTTGGCGCAGGTGCTCGAGCGCCTCGGCCGAAAAGGGATTTTCCCCGTGGTCGCGTTCGAACTGGAGTTCTATCTGTTCGATCGTCAGCTACGTGACGGCTTGCCACAGTTCCCTCGCGATCAGCTGACCGACGATGCCGATGATCAGCCGAATATGCACATCGAACGGCTGTCGAGATTTTCACCGGTACTCGATGACATGGTCGAGACGGCGCGGGCGCAAGGCATCGATGCCACGGTGATCACTGCGGAGTTGGGCCCGGGCCAGTTCGAGATCAATTTCGGTCACCTTGACGACGGCCTGCGTGCGGCCGACTGGGCGGCCCTGTTCTGCCGCAGCACACGGGGCGTGGCCCTCAAGCACAACCACCGCGCCAGCTTCATGGCCAAACCCTACTTGCAGCACCCCGGTAGCGGCATGCATGTGCATGTGAGCCTTTACGACGAGGCGGGAACTAACCTGCTGGCAGCTAACGATCAACAGGCGCTACGCCACGCAGTGGCCGGTTGCCTTGAAGTGTTGCCGCATTGCATGCCGATCTTTGCACCGAATCACAACGCAATGCGTCGCTTGAGCGGCACGGTGAATGTCGCCACGCGCGCCAGTTGGGGCTTTGAAGATCGTGACGCCTGCCTGCGGGTGCCCGAGTCGGACGCTAAAAATCTGCGCATCGAACATCGCCTGGCGGGCGCGGATGCCAATCCATATCTCGTGTTGGCGGCGATTCTGGTCGGGCTGGAGCAAGGGCTGGAAGTGGGGCGTGAACCGATTGCATCCCTCAACGAAGATCGTGGCAGCGGAATCGACTTCCCGCTGGAGATGCTGGAGGCCGTGCGTTCGATGCAAAACAACGTGCAGCTGCGCGAGGGTTTGGGGGCGGAGTTCGTGGATGTCTACTGCGAAAACAAGCGCCAGGACCATTTGGCATTCCTGCAGGACATCAGTGCGCGGGAGTATCGCTGGTACCTCTAAATCGGCCCTTGTCGGTGCTCGCCCATAAAAAATGTGTGGATATTTAATGAGTTAGAGGATTTAGTAACTGGATAGTGAATCAAAATATATTGTTACAGACAGAAATATTAAGTAATATTCGCCCCGCGTTCACCACCACGGTTTATGCATTTTGAGTCCCAGGCGTCCATCAGCTGCCTGGGATTTTTTTTGCCTGAAATTCGGCACTGGCTCAATTTCAGTGGACTGCTGAGGATCTCGGGACAGGTACGCGCTCAAACCTGGAAACCGCTTTTATCCAGTAACGCCGATAAGCTGTTTTATCCGGGGCCAACGGCTTGTGGCTGGACCATACATGCTCGGCTTTCAAACTGGCGCGATACGCCTCCCACTCCTTCTCCTCGGCGACTTCCTTAGCCTTGCGTTCATCATCGAAATAGCCCAGTACATACACTTCGCCTTGATCGATGCCGTGCTCGATCAGTAGATAGATATCTTTCATCAGCTTTAACCCGCTGCTACACATTCCAGGATCCCCAGACGATGGGGCATTGTCCTGACTATCGGCAAGCATTTTCGTTTGTTGAGTTTTACCGATGAATGGCAAGGCACAGCACCGGCCTTGACCGGCGCTGTGTCTTTCAGTGATCTACGGCAGCGCTTCACCCACCAGCGGAGCACGCTTGGCGAGTTTCATCAGCCAGTAGTAGCTCAGGGCGGGCACCAGCAACCCGATGATCCAGGCCAGGTCTACGCCATCCAGGGCGTTGGCCACCGGGCCGACATACAACGTGGTGTTCATGAAGGGGATTTCCAGGGCGATTGCCAACACGAAACTGCCGCAGGCGATCCAGTTGATGCGCCCGTAGATCCCGTCCTTGTCGAAGATGTCATCGATCCGGTACTGGCCTTTGCGCAGGCAGTAGTAATCCACCAGATTGATTGCCGTCCAAGGGATCAGGAAATAGCTCATGAAGAAAATGAAGTTGAGGAAGAAGGTGATGAAGTCGTCCTGACTGATGGTGCACAAGGCTGTGGCCACCAGGCTGATCACCAGCATGAACAGGCCGCGAACCCGAGGCGTCACCTTGAGCCGGGCAAAGGGTTCGATCACGGTAATGGTCGACATGAAGGCGCCGTACAGGTTGAACACATTGATCGACACCTGGCCATAGACGATGAAGGCGAACAGCAGCAACGCGCCGCTCCCAAACAGCCCGGCGACATGGCTGCCGACGTTGCTTGAAAAGTCGCTGATGCCGACGCTGAGGATCGCCCCGAGAATCATCATCCAGGCACCGCCGCTGACCGTGCCGGCGTAGCTGTACCAGAACACCTTTGCGGTCGGCGTGCTGCTCGGCAGGTAACGCGAGTAGTCGGCTACATACGGCGCGTAGGACAGTTGCCAGGTCACGGCAATGCTCACCGCCACCAGAAACTTCGACAACGAGAAACCCGTTGCCAGCCATTGTTCGGCCGGGATCGGCAGCTGCAAGGCGAGCACCGTAGCGGCGATGAACACCAACAACGAAAGCAGCGACAGCACTTTCTGCAGGCGATGGATCAGGCGATAACCGTAGAGCGCGACGACAAAGCACAACGCCCCGATCAGGTAGATATTGCCGGTGGCCGGTAACGGGCTGACGGACTCCAATGCCTGAGCGGCGAGCAAGGTGTTGCTGACGAAGAACCCCAGGTAGATCAACATCACGAACAGCAGCGGCAACACCGCTCCCAGCACGCCGAATTGCGCCCGGCTCTGGATCATTTGCGGGATGCCGAGTTTTGGCCCCTGGGCAGAATGGGAGGCCATGAAAATCGCCCCCAACAGCGAGCCGATGATGATCGCCAATGCGCTCCAGAACAGATTGAGCCCCATCACCACCGGCAACACACCGGACGCGATGGTCGTGATGTTCATGTTGGCGCCGAACCAGATGAAAAACAGCGAGCCGGGTTGGCCATGGCGTTCGGTCTCAGGGATGAAATCGATGCTTCTTTTTTCGACTTGCATGGCGATTACTCCTGAGTCCGGGCGAGGTGGGCTTGCAAACGGGCGATGGTGCTTTCCAGCTCATGGGGCTGGTGGGCGAACAGGTCCGGGTGCTCGGGGATCAGGCTTAGATACTCGCGGTTTTCCAGGGCTCGCAGGCATTCGGCACAGGTCAGGATTTCCAGGGCGTAGACCCAGTTGGCCATGATCAAAAGCGCCGAGTAGTGTCCCGCCAGTGTGGTCGTGGTGCAGGCATCGCTGACCAGCCGAATGTGATAGCCCAGGGCGAAGGCATCGAACACCGTGCTGAGCACGCAGACATCGGTCAACACGCCGCAGACGATCAGGGTATCGACCCCGAGCGCTTTGAGTCGGGCATCCAGGTCGGTGCGATGGAAGGCGCTGTAACGGCCCTTGTCGATAATGAGTTCATCAGGCTGCGGCGCCAGACGTTCGATGATTTCCACTTGCCGGGTGCCGGCGCGATAACTGCTGGGGCCGCCGTCGGCCGCTCGCGGTTCGCCGCGCGGCAAGTCACTGCCGTCGGCCTGATTGATGTGGCGGGTATAGATGACAGGCACCCGCTGACGGCGGGCGGTCTCGAGCAGAGCAGCGGTGTGGGTCACCACCGTGTCGAGGTTTTCCAGGACGAAACCGTCCTCCTGCTGCATGTCGATGATCAACAGCGCGTTTTTATTGTTCATTGAGCAAACCTGATCATGGGCCGAAGCACAAAGCACCGGGCACGCCTCGTGATGACGAGACGTGGAGTGCGTGAATTCCAGTTCGGGAGGGCTCAGTGAACGGGTTGCCAGAAGCCGTTCTGCTTGGCGGTAACGCTGGCGCGCAGACGCTTGAAATGGAGATGCGAAGCGGTCCATTCGCCGCGCAGGTAAGCCTGCTCGGCGCCGGAGGGAAGGGCGAGTGATGGGCGGCGATCATTGATCATTGGAATCGACCCTACACGTCAGTCAGCCCCCCGGCTTCGCGTCCGAGGGGCAGGGTGGTGGACTCAGCGGAACGCCGGGACCACGTGTTTGATGAACAGCTCCAGGGATTTTTTCTTCTCCGCGTGGGGAAGGCTGTTATCGCACCAGAAGCTGAATTCGTCGACCCCCAGTTCCTGGTAGTACTTGATGCGCGGGATGATTTCTTCCGGGGTGCCGATCATGGCGGTCTTGTGCAGGCTCTCCAGTTTGAACTCCGGGCGCTCGGCGAACTTCTCTTCCGGGCTCGGCGCCAGGAAGCCGTTGACCGGCACTTCCTTGTTGCCGAACCAGGCATCAAAGGTGCGATAGAACCTGGAAATCGCCTTGGCCCCGACTTTCCAGCCTTCGGGATCATCCGTCGCGTGGACGTGGGTGTGACGCAGCACCATCAGTTGCGGGCGTGGTACGTCCGGGTTGTTGTCCAGGGCCGCCTGGAATTTGTTCTTCAGGTCGAGGACTTCTTCGTCGCCCTTCATCAGCGGCGTGACCATGACGTTGCAGCCGTTGGCCACGGCGAAGTTGTGTGAGTCCGGGTCGCGAGCGGCGATCCACATCGGCGGGTTAGGCTTCTGGATCGGCTTCGGCACACTGGTGGACGTCGGGAATTTCCAGATATCGCCATCGTGGGCGTAATCGCCTTGCCACAGGGCGCGCACCACCGGAACCATCTCGCGCAGCGCTTGACCACCGGAGGAGGCGGGCATGCCGCCGGCCATGCGGTCGAACTCCACCTGATAAGCGCCACGGGCCAGACCGACTTCCATGCGGCCGTTACTGATCACGTCCAGCAAGGCGCATTCGCCGGCGACCCGCAACGGGTGCCAGAACGGCGCAATGATGGTGCCGGCGCCGAGGTGAATGGTGGTGGTCTTGGCGGCCAGGTAGGCCAGCAGCGGCATCGGGCTCGGCGAGATGGTGTATTCCATGGCGTGGTGTTCGCCGATCCAGACGGTGCTGAAACCGCCGGCTTCGGCCATCAGGGTCAGTTCGGTCAAGTCTTCGAACAGCTGACGGTGGCTGACACTTTCGTCCCAACGTTCCATGTGCACGAACAGGGAAAACTTCATGACGCTTACCTCGGATCTTTGTTGTTTTGTTGGCGTGCCATAACACGACATATTTACAAAATGTTTATCTTGAAAAGATCAAAAGATCGCAGCCTGCGGCAGCTCCTACATTCTAGCGGCGTACACCTGTAGGAGCTGCCGAAGGCTGCGATCTTTGCTTTCGAATCAGGCGAGCACGGGCAGGGCGCCCATTTTGCCGTGGCAATACACCAGTGGCCCGGCGTTCTGCTGGGGCACGATCAGGTTCTTCACCGCGCCGACCATGATCGCGTGGTCGCCCCCTTCGTATTCGCGCCACAACTCGCATTCGATCACCGCCGTGGCGTTGGCCAGAATCGGGTTACCGAGCTCGCTCAAGGTCCATTCGATGCCTTGCGCCTTGTCTTTGCCTTTGCGCGCGAAGGCATAGGCTTCGCTCTGCTGGCCGCCGGACAGGACGTGAATGGCAAAGCGTTTGTTCTTGATCAGTACCGGATAGGAATCGGAGCTGTAGTTGGGGCAGAACAGCACCAGGGCCGGGTCCATGGACAGCGAGCTGAAGGCGCTGGCGGTCAGGCCGACGATTTGGCCATCGTCATCCAGCGTGGTGATCACAGTCACCCCGGAAGGAAACGAACCCATCACTTGTTTATAGATGGCGGCATCGATCATGGGACGGTCCTCTGGCGGTGTAATGCGGGTTTTTATGTGTTTGTAGGTCTGATGGTATACCGTAATACATAGTTTGCAAGGGCTTTTTTTTTGACCCGATAAACGTACGTCTTTGGTCTTGTAGCCAATGTTTACGGGGCTTGTAGCCCGTTTAAACGGGCGCTGATGCTTGAGGATTGCGGCTCAGATGGGCGCTAAAAGACCGGAGCAGTCTTGTTAAAAAGATGGAATACCATAATATGACCGGCATCTGAGGGGCGGCCAAAGAGCTCCCCCGGTTTGGCTTCGTACAACTATAAGATCAGACAAACTAGAGTTCATGCACATGTCCCAGATGTCCCGGCAAGACCCCCTGATCGAGAATCACACGGTCGATTACGTCCCACTCGCGGAACGCCACGGGAAGGCCCGCGACCTTTTCACTTTATGGTTCAGTACCAACATTGCACCGCTGCCCATCGTGACCGGCGCCATGGTGGTTCAAGTGTTCCACCTTGACCTGTTCTGGGGGCTGTTGGCGATTGCGCTCGGACATATGGTCGGCGGTCTGGTGATTGCCCTGGCGTCGGCGCAAGGTCCGCGCATGGGGATTCCGCAGATGGTGCAGAGCCGCGGCCAGTTCGGCCGTTACGGTGCGCTGCTGATCGTGTTCTTTGCCGCGATCATCTACATCGGCTTTTTCATCTCCAATATCGTGCTGGCCGGAAAGTCAATTGTCGGCATCGCGCCTTCGGTTCCGGTGCCGGCGAGCATCCTCATCGGCGCCTTGAGCGCCACCGCGATCGGGGTGATCGGTTACCGCTTCATTCACACCCTCAATCGCATCGGGACCTGGGTCATGGGCAGTGCCTTGCTCGCCGGTTTCCTTTACATCTTCGCCCATGACCTGCCGGCGGACTTCTTCACCCGCGGCGGTTTCAACCTGTCGGGCTGGCTGGCAACGGTGTCGTTGGGAATCATCTGGCAGATCAGCTTCTCGCCTTATGTGTCGGACTACTCGCGTTACCTGCCGGCGGATATCGGGATTGCCCGGCCGTTTTTCGCCACGTATCTGGGCGCGACGCTGGGCACCATTCTGTCGTTCACTTTCGGCGCGGTGGCGGTGCTGGCCACTCCGGAAGGTACCGAGGCGATGGCGGCGGTGAAGCAATCCACTGGCTGGCTGGGGCCGATTCTGATGGTGCTGTTTCTGCTCAACATCATCAGCCACAACGCCTTGAATCTGTATGGCGCGGTGCTGTCGATCATCACCTCGATCCAGACCTTCGCCAGTCAGTGGACGCCGAGCATCAAGGTGCGCGTGGTGTTGTCGAGTATCGTGCTGGCGGGTTGCTGTTTTGTCGCATTGGGCGCTTCGGCGGATTTTATCTCGCAGTTCATCGGATTGATTTTGGCGCTGTTGCTGGTGTTGGTGCCTTGGGCGTCGATCAACCTGATTGATTTCTATCTGATCAAGCGTGGCAGCTATGACATTGCCTCGATCTTCCGTGCGGATGGCGGGATTTATGGGCGGTTCAATCTGCATGCGATCGTTGCGTATTTCATCGGGATTATCGTGCAGCTGCCGTTTGCCAATACGTC
The DNA here is from genome assembly GCF_001424925.1 of Pseudomonas sp. Root329. NCBI lineage: Bacteria > Pseudomonadati > Pseudomonadota > Gammaproteobacteria > Pseudomonadales > Pseudomonadaceae > Pseudomonas > Pseudomonas sp. Root329. Next base: position 18,133 of record NZ_LMCV01000005.1, read on the forward strand.
GTTGTATGTCGGGCCGTATGCCAATCTGGTGGACGGGGCTGATTTGTCATGGCTGGTGGGGTTGGTGGTGACTTGCCCGTTGTATTACTGCCTGGCTACGCGTGGGCGGGGGCAAGAGAGCAAGGCCGCGAAACTGGGTTACACAAGCTAGCGTCTGACTTGAGTTCGTGTCTGGAATGCCCGGCTTCTGCCGGGTATTTTTGTTTGCGCTAGGTTGTGTGTATATCCGTTTCTGCGGTGATGGCTGCTGGCGGTTTCGCTTTTACAGCGACTCCCTTTTGCAAACGCCCAAAAGGAAGCAAAACGCTTTGCCCCTCCATTCGGTGCCTCGCTTAGGCTCGGCATGCCGTAACGAAGGCATTGCTCCGGGGGCCCGCCGCCATCGGCCATCCATGGCCGGGGGCGGCTACCGCGGCATCCTTGCCGCGGTGCCCCCTGCGCAATACCTGCGTTCGGCCTCTGGGAAAGGGGCANGGGCCCGCCGCCATCGGCCATCCATGGCCGGGGGCGGCTACCGCGGCATCCTTGCCGCGGTGCCCCCTGCGCAATACCTGCGTTCGGCCTCTGGGAAAAGGGCAACAGATCTGAAGCCAAAGCAACAGCAACAGCAAGATCAACAGCTTCGCGAGCAAGTCGAATCGTCGCACCGCCGCTCCCACATAAAGCAGATCGGCGTACAGCTTTTGCTCCTCACCACTCAACAGGCCAAGCGTTAGCTCGCCTGCAGCTTTTGATCTTGATGCACCGCCCCCTCGAGAGGCCGAGTGGAGGTTCTGCGCAGTGGGCAACCCGGCATGGATGCCGGGTTAGCCGCCCCCGGCCATGGATGGCCGATGGCGGCGGGCCCACGGAGCAGGACCGGAGCGAGGGTATGCCGAGCCTAGGCGAGGCACCGAACGACAGGGGCAGGAGCGCTTTGGTTACTTTCGCGCTTTTCGAAAGTGACTCGCTGTAAAAGCGAAACCAATAGCCGCCGCTACCAAAAAAACGGATATGCCCACAAACCAAAGCGCAAAAAGGCCGCCACAACCCGACGTTGCGGCGACCCGAGGGTGACAGATAAATCACGGCCCACTGGCATGGACCGGCGCCAAATCAATGAGCCCCAGCAGCCTTGTTCAAATCACTCTCAGCCCATTCGGTATAAACACAAGCATCCGCAGTGGCCCAACGCACCCGCACCGGATCGCCAGTCTTCATCGGCATACCGGCGGCAGAAAGCGCCTTGACGGTCATCGAGGTGCCGCCGGAAGTCATCACCGTGCAAGTCTGGCTTTCACCAAGAAACAGCACCTCCCCCACAATCGCCGACACTTCATTCCAGCCTGCCGCCAGCGGTTCCTGAGCCGCTTGCTCAACGCTCAATGCCAAAGCCTTTTCGGGACGAACCATCAGCAGCACATCCTGATGGGTTTGCAATCCTGCGGTCAGTCGAATCGACAACGATTGCCCTTCAAACGTAGCGACCGCATTGCCCTGAGCCTTGAGCTTGAGGAAGTTCGAGTTACCAAGGAACGAAGCCACAAACGCATTCGGCGGATTCTGGTACAGGTCGTAACCACTGCCCAACCCGACGATCTTGCCGTGGCTGAAAATCGCGATACGCTGGGACAGGCGCATGGCTTCTTCCTGGTCGTGGGTCACGTAAACAATGGTGATGCCCAGACGCCGATGCAGCTGGCGCAGTTCATCCTGCAAGTCTTCGCGCAGTTTCTTGTCCAGCGCGCCGAGCGGTTCGTCCATCAGCAGAATGCGTGGTTCATAAACCAGCGCCCGAGCAATCGCCACACGTTGCTGCTGGCCGCCGGACAGTTGCGAAGGGCGGCGATGCGCAAATTGCTCAAGCTGCACCAGTTTGAGCATCGCATCGACCCGGCGCTCGCGCTCAGCGGTGGCCAGTTTGCGGATGGCCAACGGGAACGCGATGTTGTCGCGTACCGACAGGTGCGGGAACAGCGAATAACGCTGAAACACCATGCCGATGTCGCGCTTGTGCGGCGGTACGTTGACCAGCGATTGGCCATTGACCAGGATCTCGCCGCTGCTCGGGGTTTCGAAGCCGGCGAGCATCGACAGCGTTGTACTTTTACCAGAGCCGCTGGAGCCGAGGAACGTGAGAAATTCACCGTCCTTGATGTCCAGCGAGATGTCGTCCACGGCGGCGAAATCGCCGTAGTACTTGTTCAGGTTGCGCAGGCTTACCAGCGGTTGGTTGCTCTGCGCGGAATCTTTGATCACTGCACTCATGTCGTACTCCTGGGCGCTCAGGCGCTGATTTCATTGCGCCGGCGAAGGGCGGCGGCGATCACCATGACCAGTACCGAGAGGCCGATCAGCAGCGTCGAGGCGACGGCGATCACGGGCGTCAGGTCCTGGCGCAGGGTGGTCCACATTTTCACGGGAAGGGTTTGCAGGGTCGGGCTGGCCATCATCACGCTCAGCACCACTTCATCCCAGGACACCAGGAACGCAAACAGCGCGCCGGCCACCATGCCCGGACGAATCGCCGGAAAGGTCACCTTGAACACCGCTTGCAAGCGTGAGGCGCCGCAGATCACGGCGGCATCCTCGATCGACTGATCGAACAGCTTCAGCGAGTTGATGATCGAGATGATGGTGAACGGCAAAGCAACGATCACGTGGCTGACCACGAAGGCGAACATCGTCCCGGTGTAGCCTAATTTGAGGAACAGTGCGTACACCGCCACCGCGATGATCACCAGCGGCACGATCATCGGCAGGGTGAACAGACCGTAGAGCATTTCACGGCCAGGGAAGCGCCCGCGCACCAGTGCAAAAGCGGTCGGCAGGCCCAGCGCCACGGCGAAGAACGTGGTCAATACTGCGACCTTGAGGCTGGCCACGGCCGCGTTCATCCAGTCGGCGTTGGAGAAGAACTGGCCGTACCATTTCAGCGTCCAGCCTGGCGGCGGGAACACCAGCCACTGGGAAGAACCGAAGGACAGCAGCACGATGAACACGATCGGCAGCAACAGGAACAGTGCGATCAAACCCGTTGTGAAGTACAGGCCGAAGCGCATGCGCCGGCTCATGGCATTGGGGGTCAGGAGCATGACGGCTTACCTCGCGTTGCTGGCGCCAACCGGGGATTCCGGCTGGAGCTTCAGGTAGAAGTAGAACAACACCAGCGTAATGACGATCAGCAACGCGGCGCCGGCGCTGGCCAGGCCCCAGTTGAGGAACGACTGCACCTGCTGAATGATGAACTCGGGCAGCATCATGTTCTGCGCTCCACCCAGCAGCGCCGGGGTGACGTAGTACCCAAGCGACATCACGAACACCATCAGGCCACCGGAGAACAATCCTGGGCGGCAGAGCGGCAGGAACACCCGGAAGAAGTTGGTCCAGGGGCTCGCGCCGCAGATCGAGCCGGCCTGCAGGATCATCGGATCGATGGCCTGCATGGTCGCCTGCAGCGGCAGCACGATGAACGGGATCATGATGTAGCTCATGCCGATCACCACGCCGGTGAGGTTATGCACCATCTCCAGCGGCTGATCGATGATGCCCATCGCCATCAGCGCCTTGTTGATCACCCCGGACGCTTGCAGCAACACCAGCCAGGAATAGGTCCGGGCGAGGAGGCTGGTCCACATCGACAGCAGCACGATGTTGAGGATCCAGCGACCCCAGCCTTTTGGCACCAGGGTGATGGCCCAGGCCAGTGGGAAACCGAGCAGCAGGCTGAACAATGTCACCAGTCCGGCCACCGAGAAGGTGTTGAGCAAGACCCGTGCATACGCCGAGTTGGCGAACAACTGCTCGTAGTTGCCTAGCCCCGGTACCGGCTCCAGCACGCCACGCAGCAGCAGCCCGATCAGCGGCGCCAGAAAGAACAGGCCGAGGAACAGCAGGGCGGGGATCAGGTTGCTTGAACCGCGCCAGCGCTGTGCCAGGGAAGGGGATTGGTTCATCGCAGCCGCCTTGCCGAGAGCCGAGCCGGCAGCGCCAGTGGCGCTCCCGACCTGCGTGGATTGACGGGACGCGGTTACCGTCATTTTCATTTGACCAGCCATTCGTTCCACCGTGTCGCGATGGCCGGACCGTTTTTGGCCCAGTACGCGAAATCAAGAGTGATCTGATCCTTAGCGTAGGCAGTCGGCAGGTTAGGGGCCAGCACCGAGTCCAGGCGCGCCACGCTGTCGACGTTGACCGGCGCATAGGCGGTCAGGTTGGAGAAGTCAGCTTGTCCTTTGGCGCTGCTGGCGTTGGCCAGGAACTTCATGGCTGCGGCCTTGTTTTTTGTCCCTTTGGGCACGACCAGAATGTCGGCCATGACCAGGTTCTGTTTCCAGCTCACGCCCACTGGCGCGCCGTCCTCTTGCAGGGCGTGGATCCGGCCGTTCCAGAACTGGCCCATGCTCGCTTCGCCAGAGGCCAGCAACTGTTGCGACTGGGCACCGCCGCCCCACCAGACGATGTCTTTCTTGATGGTGTCGAGTTTCTTGAAGGCGCGATCCAGGTCCAGCGGGTAGAGCTTGTCGGCGGCTACGCCATCGGCCAGCAGGGCCAGTTCCAGCACGCCTGGGCTTGGCCATTTGTAGAGGGCGCGTTTGCCGGGATAGGTTTTGGTGTCGAACAGCGCGGACCAGTCCTGAGGCTTGCTGGCGCCGAGCTTGCCTTCGTTGTAGCCGAGGACGAAGGAGAAGAAGAACGAGCCAACGCCGTGATCGGAGACAAACCGCGGGTCGATTTTATCGCGCTGGATGACCGTGAAATCGAGGGGTTCGAGGAGGCCTTCGGCGGCGGCGCGCAGGGCGAAATCGGCTTCGACATCGACCACGTCCCACTGCACATTGCCGCTTTCGACCATGGCTTTGAGTTTGCCGTAGTCGGTTGGGCCATCCTGGACCACGGTGATGCCGCTGGCTTTGCTGAACGGATCGGCCCAAGCCTGCTTCTGCGCATCCTGGGTGCTACCGCCCCAGCTGACGAAGTTGACGCTTTCGGCCGCCATCAATGCCTGGCTGGTCACGCTCAGCAGTCCCGCAAAAAGTATTGCGGTTGCACGTTTGTTCAACACCATTTTCACGCCCTCATTGTTGTGTTTATGAGCGGGGCTTTTAGTGCCCGCCTATCGGGAGCAGTAGGTCCGTCGGGCCAGTGATGGTCGTCCGGTCTATGGAATATCATATTATGGTATTCCAAACTTTGTGCAAGCACTTTGCCTTACCGGCTATCAGCCAAAAGTGCTTTTTTTTACCGTCAGGCCACCGGACAGTGGCCCGCACGTTTATGGAGAAAAGCCCGAAATCATTCGGTGAAGGGGATGCTTTCCACCACTTCCAGGTTGTAACCGGTCAAACCCGCGTACTTCAGCGGAGGACCAAGATGACGCAGCTTGCCCACGCCAAGGTCCTGCAGAATCTGCGCCCCGGTGCCCACTTCAGAATAGATGCGCGACTGCGAACGGCTGAACTGCCGTGGCGGCTGGGTCAGCTGCGGCACACGCTCCAGCAGCGCTTGCGACGACTCATGATTGGCCAGCACCACCACCACGCCACGACCTTCCTCGGCCACTCGCTGCAACGCCGCCCACAACGTCCAGTTGGACGGACCGCTGTATTCGGCGCCCACCAGATCGCGCAGCGGATCGATCACATGCACTCGCACCAGCGTCGGTTCGTCCCGGTGCAACTTGCCCATGACCATTGCCATGTGGACGCCGCCTTCGATGCGGTCTTCAAAAGTGATCAGCCGGAAAGTGCCATGCACCGTGGGCAGTTCACGTTCACCGATACGCACCACGGTGTGTTCAGTGCTGAGGCGATAGTGGATCAGGTCGGCGATGGTGCCGATCTTGATCCCGTGCTTGCGCGCGAACACCTCCAGGTCCGGGCGGCGGGCCATGGTGCCGTCATCGTTCATCACTTCGACGATCACCGAGGCGGGCGTGAAGCCGGCCAGGCGTGCCAGGTCGCATCCGGCTTCGGTGTGACCGGCGCGGGTCAGCACGCCGCCTTCCTTGGCGCGCAGCGGGAAAATGTGACCGGGTTGCACGAGGTCGGCGGGCCCGGCATTAACGGCGACGGCGGCTGCCACGGTACGCGCCCGGTCGGCGGCGGAGATGCCGGTGGTCACGCCCACGGCGGCCTCGATGGAAACGGTGAACGCGGTGCTGAACACGCTGCCGTTGCTCGGCACCATCTGCTCCAGCCCGAGGCGCTGGCAGTGGTCGTCGGTCAGGGTCAGGCAGATCAGACCGCGCGCTTCCCGGGCCATGAAGCTGATGGCCTCGGCCGTGCAGCAATCGGCGGCCAGCAGCAGGTCGCCTTCGTTTTCCCGATCCTCGTCATCGACCAGGAGCACCATCTTGCCTTGTCGATAGTCTTCGATAATTTCTTCGATGCTGTTGAAGGCCATGCTGGGATTCTCAGTGTTTGATTGAAATATATTGTGGTATACCATAATACAAAATAAACCGAGAGGTCACTATGAAGGCGTACTGGATTGCTCATGTAGATGTCACCGACCCCGATCAATACAGCCAATACACCCAGCGGGCGCCGGCGGCCTTCGCGTTGTATGGCGGACGGATGTTGGCCCGGGGCGGGCGCAGCGAAGCGCTGGAAGGCGGGCCCACGCCGCAGCGCAACGTGGTGATTGAATTCGACTCGTACGAACAGGCGCTGGCCTGCTACCAGTCGGAGGAATATCAGGAAGCGAAACGGCACCGTGAGGGCGTGGCCCGGGCCGAGATCATCATTGTCGAGGGCGTGGAGACGTTGTGATGCCACCTGTAGGAGCTGCCGAAGGCTGCGATCTTTTGGCTGCTCGCAAACGAGCCAAGATCAAAAGATCGTCCGAACGCGGCCCGAACCTTCGGCAGCTCCTACCGGATGAAGTGAATCTTGCCGGTATCGTCGTTGCCGATGTAAATGCCATAGACCCCGGCCTGGCGTTCCTCGATATAGCGCTCGAGGATCTGCCGGATCGCCGGGTAGTAGATGCTGTCCCAAGGAATGTCCTCGGGTGCGAAGAATTTGTAGTCGAGGGTTTCCGGCCCGTACTGGCCGGTGATCTCCAACGCAATGGCGCGGAAGATGATGTACACCTCGCTGATCTTCGGCACGCTGAAGATCGAGTACGGCGAGAGAATTTCCGCGCGCACGCCGCTCTCTTCCCAGACTTCGCGCAGCGCTGCTTGTTCGGTGGTCTCGCCGCCTTCCATGAAGCCGGCCGGCAGCGTCCAGGTACCAGGACGCGGCGGAATGGCGCGCTGACACAACAAATACTTGCCGTCTTGCTCGATGATGCAGCCGGCAATGATTTTCGGATTGACGTAATGGATGTAGCCGCAGCCGCGGCACATCAGGCGCTCGTGCGTATCGCCCGGCGGCAGCTGAGACCTGAGGTCATTGCCGCCGCACTTTGGACAAAAGCTCGGGCTGAACATCTTTAGCGACCTATGCGCGGTTCTTTAAGCGCGATCGGCAGGGTGATCTCAGGAATTTTCCCGGTCTCTTCCTGTTTGCGCTTGAGGTAATCGAGGGCGACAGTCGCGGCGGCGCGCACGTGGTCGACGCAAGCCTGGTGGGCGGCGAGGGGGTCGCCACTCTTGATCGCCTCGACCATGCGTTCCATTTCCTGATTGCTCGCGCCGCGACGGTTTTCCTGGGACACCGACGTCGCCCGCAGGTAGCTGATTCGTGCCTGCAACTGACGCAGCTGAGTGGCCGCGACATGGTTGCCGGAGCCTTCGAGCAGGACATCGTAGAAACCCTGAACCGAATCGATCACCTGTTGCAGCTCGCCGTCCTTGAGGGCCTTGCGGTTTTCCTCGAGGGCTTTTTCCAGGGCCTTGATGTCCTTGGCCTTGGCGCGCAGGGTGAACAGCTGGACGATCAGGCCTTCGAGCACGCAACGCAGCTCGTAGATATCACCGGCGTCAGAGAGGGTAATGATGGCGACCCGTGGGCCCTTGGCGTCGGCGAATTCCACCAGGCCTTCGGATTCCAGGTGACGCAAGGCTTCGCGTACGGACGTGCGGCTGACGCCCAGGCGATCGCACAGATCGCGCTCGACCAGACGGTCTCCCGGCATGAGCTGGAAGTTCATGATGGCGCTTCGCAGTTTATCCAGCACGATTTCGCGCAGGGTAACGGGGTTGCGATTGACCTTGAAGCTGTCGTCGAGTGGCAGGCGTTTCATGGGGTCCGCTCTGAATGTGGCTGTCCATGCAAAAAGAGCACTTCGATCGCAAGAATCTCCGTGCTCGGTCAGGTCAAACAGCCAAGGGTTAACTGGAGGCCTCGGCATCGGCTTCGGCGAACGCTTCACGGGCGAGCCGGAAACTGTCTACGGCAGCGGGGACACCGCAATAAATACCGACCTGAAGCAGAATTTCGCGTATTTGTTCACGAGTCAGTCCGTTACGCAAGGCGCCGCGTACATGCAGCTTGAGTTCGTGAGGCCGATTGAGGGCCGAAATCATGGCCAAGTTTATCATGCTGCGCTCTTTAAGCGACAAACCCTCACGGCCCCAGACATGGCCCCAGCAGTACTCGGTGACCATTTCCTGCAGCGGCCGGGTGAAGTCGTCGGCGTTCTCGATGGAGCGTTTCACGTAGGCTTCGCCCAGCACCTGGGTGCGGATTTTCAGCCCCTGTTCATATTTCTCGTTGCTCATTGCGGTGTGCTCCCGAAGTCTTCCAATCCGCCCATCAGGGTGTATTTGAGTTCCAGATAATCCTCGATGCCGTACTTGGAACCTTCACGGCCCAGGCCCGAGGATTTGATGCCGCCAAAAGGCGCGACTTCGGTGGAAATCAGCCCTTCGTTAATCCCTACCATGCCGTACTCCAGCGCTTCGCTCATGCGCCACGCGCGACCGAGATCGCGGGTGTAGCAATAGGCGGCAAGACCGAATTCGGTGTCGTTGGCCATGTGGATCGCCTCGGCTTCAGTCGCGAAGCGGAACACGGCAGCCAGCGGACCAAAGGTTTCGTCTTGGGCGACTTTCATCGAAGAGGTCACGCCGGCCAGCACCGTTGGCTGGAAGAATCCGTGCCCGAGGACATGACGTTCGCCGCCGCACATTAGCTGGGCACCCTGAGCGAGTGCGTCCTGAACGTGGTCTTCGACTTTGGCCACGGCGCGTTCGTTGATCAGCGGACCTTGATTCACGCCAGTGTCAAAACCGCTGCCGACGTGCAGTTGCTTGACCCGCTCGGCCAGGCGAGCGACGAAGGCGTCGTGAATGCCGTCCTGCACCAGGAAGCGATTGACGCACACGCAGGTCTGCCCGGCGTTGCGGAATTTGGCAATCAGCGCACCCTCAACGGCACGCTCCAGGTTGGCGTCGTCGAACACGATGAAGGGCGCATTGCCCCCCAGTTCCAGCGAGACTTTTTTCAGCGCCATCAGCAATTTGCCGATGGCAGTGGAGCCGGTGAACGACAGCTTGCGCACCAGTGGGCTGGCCGTCAGCTCGCCACCGATGGCCACGGCGTCGCCGGTGATCACGTTGAAAATGCCCGGCGGAATGCCGGCCTGTTCTGCCAGCGCGGCCATGGCCAATGCCGAGAACGGGGTTTCCGGTGCCGGTTTAACAATGCACGGGCAACCCGCCGCCAGTGCCGGGCCGGCCTTGCGGGTGATCATCGCCGCCGGGAAATTCCATGGGGTGATGGCCGCGACGACGCCGATCGGCTCCTTGCTGACCACGATGCGCGCATCGCCTTTGTGGCTGGGAATGGTGTCGCCGTAGATGCGCTTGGCTTCTTCGGCGAACCACTCGATAAAGCTCGCGGCATAAAGGATTTCGCCCTTGGCTTCGGCCAGTGGCTTGCCTTGTTCGAGGGTGAGGATTTCTGCCAGCGCATCGGCATTTTCAATCATCAGCGCGTGCCAACGTTTCAGCGTCTGGCTGCGTTCTTTAGCGGTCAGCGCACGCCAGGCCGGCCAGGCCTTGTTCGCGGCGGCGATGGCCTGACGAGCGTGCTCGGCGCCCAAGTTAGGCACCCTCCCGATCAACTCGCCGGTGGCCGGGTTGAAGATGTCCTGACAGGCGCCGTCCGGGGCATCCAGCCATTGGCCGTCGATATAGGCCTGCTGGCGGAACAGTTGCGAGGCTGCTGGGTTCATGCCGGCTCCTGGGAATATAAAAAAAATTTGCGCCGAATGCTGTACCTGTGGGAGCGGGCTTGCTCGCGAAAGCGGTGTGTCAGTCTGCATCAATGTTGAATGTGCGACCGAATTCGTCGGAACGCCGCCCGGAGCAAGCCCGCTCCCACAGGGTTTTGAGTAAACCCGTCAGGCCAGGGCGGGCAAAGGGCCCAGCTTGCCTTTGTGATAGATCATCGGCGTCACCGGTTGCTCGGGCAGAATCAGGTTCTTCACCGCGCCGACGATGATCGCGTGGTCACCGCCGTCGTATTCGCGCCACAGTTCGCACTCGATGATCGCTGTGGCGTTGCCCAGCAGCGGATTCCCCAGCGCGCTCAAGTGCCAGTCGATGCCATTGGCCTTGTCCTTGCCTTTACCGGCAAACGCATAGGCTTCGGCGGTCTGGTCGGCGGACAGCAAGTGAATCGCGAACTGCTTGCTGTCGCGCAGGATCGGGTACGTGTCAGAGGCATAGTTGGGGCAAAACAGTACCAGTGCCGGATCGATCGACAGCGCACTGAACGCGCTGGCGGTGATGCCGACGATGCCGCCGTCCGGGTCCAGGGTGGTGACCACCGTGACCCCGGATGGGAACGAGCTCATGACGTCTTTGTAAATGCCGGGTTCGATCATTTCGTCAATCTCCTAGCGCATCACGAAGGGGTCAGGCATCGGTGCCTGGGAGAGGTTGATCCACACCGTTTTCAGCTCGGTGTAGGCCAGCACCGAATCGATGCCGCTCTCGCGTCCATAGCCGCTGTTCTTGAAGCCGCCGATTGGTGCCATGGCCGACACGGCGCGGTAGGTGTTGACCCAGATGATCCCGGAGCGCACGTCCCGGGCCAGGCGATGAGCCCTGCCCAAATCGCGAGTCCAGATGCCGGCGGCGAGGCCGAACTGCGAGTCGTTGGCAATCGCCAACGCTTCGGCTTCATCCTTGAAACGAATCACCGAGGCCACTGGACCGAAGACTTCTTCCTGCATGATCTTCATCGAGTTGCGGTCGCATTCGAACAAGGTCGGCTCGTAGAACCAGCCATCGCCCAGATTCTGCGGACGCTTGCCGCCCAGGCGCAGGCGCGCCCCTTCGGCGATGGCATCGGCCACCAGGCCTTCGACCACGGCCAGTTGCTGCGCGGTGGCCATGGGGCCCATTTCGCTGCTGTCTTCCTGCGGGTTACCGATGCGGATGCGTTTGGCGCGTTCGACCAAACGATCGACGAACTCATCGTAGATTTCGTCCTGCACCAACAATCGCGAACCGGAGACGCAACTCTGACCGGAGGCCGCGTAGATCCCGGCAATCGCGCCGTTGATCGCGCTGTCGAGGTCGGCGTCGGCGAAGATAATGTTCGGCGATTTGCCGCCCAGTTCCAGCGACAGCTTGGCGAAGTTCTCGGCGCTGCTGCGCACCACATGCCGTGCCGTCGCGGCGCCGCCGGTGAAGGCGATTTTGCGGATCAGCGGATGGCGGGTCAGGGCCGCGCCAGTGCTTGGGCCGTAACCGGTGACGACGTTGACCACCCCCGGCGGGATGCCGGCTTCCAGCGCCAGACGCGCCAGTTCGAGAATGGTTGCCGAAGCGTGCTCCGACGGTTTGATCACGATGGTGTTGCCCGCCGCCAAGGCCGGGGCGAGTTTGATCGCCGTCAGATAAAGAGGGCTGTTCCACGGAATGATCGCCGCGACCACGCCCATGGCTTCGTGCACGGTGTAGGCAAACAGATCCGGCTTGTCGAGGGGCAGGGTGCCGCCCTCGAGTTTGTCGGCCAGGCCCGCGGTGTAGTGGAAGAACTCCGGCAAGTAGCTGACCTGGCCACGGGTTTCGCGGATCAGCTTGCCGTTGTCACGGCTTTCCAGCTGCGCCAGATGCTCCTTGTTTTCGGCGATCAGATCGCCCAGGCGCCGCAGCAGTTTGCCGCGGGCGGTGGCGGTCAAGCCGCGCCAGGCCGGGCTGTCGAAAGCCGTTTGCGCCGCTTGTACGGCGCGCTCGACGTCGGCTTCGTCGGCATCGGGCAGTTCAGCCCAGGCTTGGGCCAGGGCCGGGTTCAGGCTTTCAAAGGTCTTGCCGGACAGGGCATCGACCCATTCACCGCCGATGCACATCTGGAAGCGTGCGAGTGTCATGCAACGATCCCCTTTATTTGGTTTTGTCGGGAGTGCGCGGTGTCGAGAAACTCCAGCAGCAGCTGGTTGACCAGGCGCGGTGATTCTACGGGCATCATATGCCGCTGCTCGGCGAGCACGGCAACTGTCGCGCCGGGAATACGTGCGGCCAATTGCTCGGCCATTTCCGGTGTCGAACCCGGGTCCAGTTCACCGGTGGCGATCAGTGTCGGCACCTGAATGCTGCCCAGGTCGTCAGCGCGGTACATGTCCTGGGTCGCGAACAGCTCATAGGTAGTCAGGTAACCCTGCGGATCATTGTCTGCCAGGGTTTGGCGCAAGGCCGCAATCTGCGCCGGATTGGCCGCCTGATATTCGCGGCTGAACCAGCGCGACAGGGCGGCTTCGGCGTTGGCATCCGGTCCGTGCTCGGCCGCTTGAGCGGTGCGGGCGATGACGCCGGCACGCTGTTCGGGGCTGCGATTGAACACGCTGTTGAGCACCACCAGGCCTTGCAGGCGTTGCGGGTAATGCAAGGCAAATGCCCGCGCGACCAGCCCTCCCATGGAAAAACCGATAACCGTCGCCTGGGGCAATTGCAGGTGATCGAGCAGCTCCAGCAGCTGGTCGGCATAGCCGAGCAGGGGGGTGCCGCTTTCCGGGCGCGGGCTGGCGCCATGGCCCAGCATGTCGTAGGCAATCACGCGGTACTTCGTGGCCAGGCCAACGACCTGGCCGCCCCACATTTCTTTGTTCAGGCCCACGCCGTGGATCAAAACCACGGGCTGGCCTTGGCCGGTCGCCAGGTAACTGGTGCCAGCCGGGGTGAGTTCAGCGGTGAGCCGAATCATGGAGCGCTCCTGCATGCCTTTTTGTTGTTCTTACCGACCTTGATTACTGGGCGTTTTCAGCGGCCAGCTCTTCCAGGTCGATGTAACGGTTGCCGATGCGTGGGTGCAGGCGGCCGCCATCGGCGCAACCCAGTACCACCACGATTTCGTCGGCACGCGGTGCATCTTCAATTTTCATTTCCAGGGTGATGTAGTGCGAACGCAGGCCTTCGTCGTCCTTGTGCATCATTGGAATCTGGATCGAAGTGCCCGGGCCGCCGCGCTTGTTGGTGAAGCTCAGGTAGCTCTTGGCTTTCACCGCTTCGCGGTAATGGTTACCGAAGCGCAGGGTGTGGATGACGGCGGAGGCGTGTTCGATTTCACCGTCGGCGCCCACGACAGCGGCCTTGCCGTAAGCCTCGATCTTCTCGGCGCCGCCGATGATGCCGACCAGACGCTCAACCATCAGCGCACCGAGGTCGGAGCAGTTGGCGCGAATTTCCGGTTTCAGGTCTTCGACAAAGCCGCGACCCAGCCAAGGGTTTTTTATCACGACGGCCAGGCCGACCATGGTCACTGGTTTATCGGTGGCCTTGCCGCCTTCGATAAAGGTTTCTTCGACATAGCTGACGATCTTGCGGATTTCGAAACTCATGAGCTGCTCCGTGTAGGGTGAGAGTGTCTGTGCGTCTGATGGTATACCATAATACCGGTAGCGCAAGTCCCTGAAATGAGTTTCTGGTCGGACGGTGGTGAAAAGGGAGAAGGGAATGGCTGTTGCCAATAAAAAACCAAAAAAAACCCGGCTGATAAGGCCGGGTTTTCCATTGAGTATTAATGTCTGCTACCGCGAGATGATCCCGTGATCGATCGCGTATTTGACCAGGGCCGCCGGTTTGTCGATGTTGAGTTTGCGACGGATGCTCAGGCGATGGGTTTCTACCGTGCGAACGCTGATATCCAGTTCGCGGGCCATCTCCTTGTTGTTCAGCCCTTGAGCCATCTTGTACAACACCTGGCTCTCGCGCGGTGTCAGCTCGTTGTCGGTATTTTTATCGGCGATGAGCCGCTGGGCGATCTCGGCACTGTAGAACGTGCCGCCACTGGCAATGGCTTCGATCGCCGCGATGATTTCCCGCGACGGCGAGTTCTTCAGTACATAGCCGCTGGCCCCCGCGCGAACGGACTCACTCACGTATTCATTATTGTCGTACATGCTGAGCACCAGCACCTTGAGCGACGGGTACTGGCTGCGTAACACTCGGGTCAGCTCGAGCCCGTTCATGTCCCGCAGGCTGATGTCGACCAGCAACAGGTCCGGCTGGCAGCGTCCGACCATTTCAATGGCATCCGCGCCACTCTCGGCTTCGCCCACCACTTCCAGGGGGGCCATGACCGCCAGCAGCGCTTTGATCCCGTCGCGGACCAGGGCGTGATCGTCGACCAGGGCGACGCGGATCGGGTAGGGCAGGTTCATCGCGGGTATTCACTCTTGTTGTCAGGGGGCGAGTCAGCGTGTTGTACCGGGCATTTTCATTGGCAGCCAAACGTCCAGCTCGCTTCGTCCCGGCATCGAGATCAGGTCGAATCGTCCACCAAAATGCTCGACACGCTCACGGATATTACGCAGGCCAATGCCCGCATGACGACGTTCGACCTGGGCGACGTTGAAACCGATACCGTCATCGACCACCGTCAACCGTATGGAATCTTCGGACCCGTGCAGGGTAATGGAGACGTTTTTAGCCTGGGCGTGTCGTTCAATATTAGTCAGGCCCTCTTGCACGATGCGAAACAGCGAGACCGCTGCCCCGTCGACTAAATGACAGTCGAATTCGTTGTCGTTGTAAGTCACCACCAGGCCGCTGCGTTGCTCGAATTCTGCGGCGAGTTGACCGATCGCCGCCGGCAGGCCCAGGGTGTCGAGCAGCGAGGAACGCAGGTCGTGAGAGAGGCTGCGCACCTCGCCAATCGCTTCCCCCAGGCGTTCCGTGGCATCTCTCAGCGTACTCAAACCCTTGTCGTGTGCTTGCCCATTCTCGAGCAGATGGCTGGCCAGTTCGAACTGGAATTTGATGGAGACCAGTAGCTGGCTGATGCCGTCGTGCAGTTCACGGGAAACCCGTGAGCGCTCTTCCTCTTGCAAGCTGACGATACGCTGAGTCAGGCGCTGAAGTTTTTTGTCGGCCAGGCGATGCTCGCTGACGTTCAGCGTCATGCCGCTGGCGAAGACAAACAGCACCGCCACGAGGGCCACCGCGGCAATCGCCAGCATGGTTTTACGAATGCCCTGGGCCACTTCGTCACGCGCCTGTTGGGTTGCGCGCTCAACGTCTTCAAGGTAGATGCCGGTGCCGAGCATCCAGCCCCAACGATCCAGCATCACCACATAGGCGAGCTTGTCGGTCACCTGGCCGGAAGAGGGTTTGTTCCAGGCATAGCGTTGAAAGCCTTCGCCCGATTGCGCGCTTTTGAGCAACGCCTGGATCACCGGCAAACCATGAGGGTCCTTCATGTCCCACAGGTATTTGCCCACCAGTTCCGACTGGCGCGCGTGCATCAGGCTGCGGCCTTCGTGGTCGTAGACGAAGAAGTAGCCATTGATGCCAAAGCTGAGCTTGCGCAGTTCTTCCAGCACTTGTTGCTGTGCGTGTTCGTCACCGTGGCCGTCGTCGTACAGCGGCTCGATCAGGCTTTGCGCCATTTCGACGTAGTTCTTCAGTTCGGCGCGCTTGCTCGCCAGAATGCTGTCTTCGATCAGTTGCGCCTGTTGTTCACCCAGTTGCCGGTTCATGGAGATCACCAGCGCGCAGATGACGGCGATGGCCAATACCAGCGGCAGAATCCCGAGCGCGACGATTTTGTGTTTGAGCTGCATCTTGGCTCCTGACCGGGCTGAGGGGAGGCTAAGGCCCGGCATCATATGCCAAAGATACGCGGGTCCAGTAGCGGTGCTGGACGGAATGACCTCAGGTGTACATATCCATTTCTGTGGTAACGGCCGCTTAGGGTTTCGCCCTTACGGCGAGTCACTTTTGACAAACGCCTCAAAAGTAACCAAAAAGTCTCGCCCCGAGCGTCCGGCCCCTCGCCTAGGCTCGGCGTTCCTTCGTTCCGGTATTCATCTGGGGGCATCGCCTCCGGTCGGCTTCGCTTCGACCTCCTCTCGATGTGTTCGACTTCGTCGAACGGCGCTGCGCGCCTCCCCCCAGATGAAGATCAAGATCAAAAGCTGCAGGCGAGCTAACGCTCGGCCTGTTGAGTGGTGAGGGGCGGGTGTACGCAGGTTTGCTATTGCTTTTGTAGGAGCTGAGCTTGCTCGCGATGGCGGCCTGACAGTCAACCAATTACTCGTAGGTGTACACCATTCCCCTGGGGGAGCGGCGTCATCTACGTAGAACTACGTAGACACCGCGTACGTAGTAACGCGGATTTATTTGTAGACGGCATGCGGGGATATTGGGCCAGCTCCGCACAGCGGACACAATTATAAAAATTACCGCCGCAGTCCACTGGCTGTCGGCAGGAGACACGCTATGCCCCGTCTGGCTAAACACCTCGCCTGGTTTGCCGTGGCTGTCCTGGGAGCGTTTGCGCTAAGTGTCGTGGCCCTGCGCCGCGGCGAAGCGATCAATGCCCTCTGGATCGTAGTCGCAGCAGTCGCTATTTATCTCGTCGCATACCGCTACTACAGCCTGTTCATCGCCACCAAGGTGATGCAACTCGACCCCAATCGTGCCACGCCGGCTGTCGTTAATAACGATGGTCTGGACTACGTGCCGACCAACAAACACGTACTCTTCGGTCACCACTTCGCAGCCATTGCTGGTGCGGGGCCGCTGGTCGGTCCGGTCCTGGCGGCGCAGATGGGCTATTTGCCCGGCACGCTGTGGCTGATTGCCGGCGTGGTGTTGGCCGGTGCCGTTCAGGACTTCATGGTCCTGTTCATGTCCACCCGCCGCAACGGTCGTTCCCTGGGCGACATGGTCCGTGAAGAAATGGGCCGCATTCCCGGGACCATCGCGCTGTTTGGCTGCTTCCTGATCATGATCATCATCCTCGCGGTGCTGGCGCTGATCGTGGTGAAAGCCCTGGCCGAAAGCCCGTGGGGGATTTTCACGGTGATGGCGACCATCCCGATCGCGATGTTCATGGGCATTTACATGCGCTACATCCGCCCGGGTCGCATCGGTGAGATCTCCGTTGTCGGCGTGTTGCTGCTGCTCGGTTCGATCTGGCTGGGCGGACAGATTGCCGCTGATCCGGTCTGGGCCAAGGCCTTTACCTTCACCGGGCTCCAGATCACCTGGATGCTGATCGGTTACGGTTTTGTCGCCGCGGTATTGCCGGTGTGGCTGATTCTGGCACCGCGGGACTACCTGTCGACCTTCCTGAAAATCGGCACCATCGTGGCCTTGGCGATCGGCATTCTGATCACCATGCCCGACTTGAAAATGCCGGCACTGACCCAGTTCGTCGACGGTACCGGGCCGGTATGGAAGGGCGGTCTGTTCCCGTTCCTGTTCATCACCATCGCCTGTGGCGCGGTTTCCGGTTTCCACGCGCTGATTGCTTCCGGCACTACGCCGAAGTTGTTGGCCAGCGAAGGCCATGCCCGTTACATCGGTTACGGTGGCATGCTGATGGAATCCTTCGTCGCCATCATGGCCATGGTTGCTGCGTCGGTGATCGAACCAGGCGTGTACTTCGCCATGAACAGCCCGGCGGCGCTTGTCGGCTCTGATGCTGTTTCGGTTGCTCAGACCGTCAGCAGCTGGGGCTTTGCGATTACCCCGGAAGCGCTGCAAGCGGTGGCCAAGGACATCGGTGAAACCACGATCCTGGCCCGTGCCGGCGGTGCGCCGACCCTGGCGGTTGGTATCGCGCAGATCCTGCACCACCTTCTGCCGGGTGAAAACACCATGGCGTTCTGGTACCACTTCGCGATCCTGTTCGAAGCGCTGTTCATCCTGACCGCGGTCGACGCCGGTACCCGTGCCGGCCGCTTCATGCTGCAGGACTTGCTCGGCTCCTTCGTGCCAGCGCTGAAACGCACTGAATCCTGGACCGCCAACCTGATCGCAACCGCCGGTTGCGTGGCGATGTGGGGGTATCTGTTGTATCAGGGCGTGATCGATCCGCTGGGTGGCATCAACACCTTGTGGCCGTTGTTCGGTATCTCTAACCAGATGCTGGCCGGTATCGCGCTGATGTTGGCGACCGTTGTGCTGATCAAAATGAAACGCCAGCGCTACGTCTGGGTCACCATGTTGCCCGCCGTATGGCTGCTGATCTGCACCACCACCGCCGGCTTCATCAAGCTGTTCGATGCCAACCCGGCGATCGGTTTCCTGGCCTTGGCCAAGAAGTACAGCGATGCCCTGGCCAACGGTCAGATCCTCGCCCCGGCGAAGAGCATCGACCAGATGCAGCACGTGATCTACAACGCCTACACCAACGCAACGCTGACCGCGCTGTTCTTGCTGGTGGTCTTCAGCATCCTGTTCTTTGCACTCAAGGTCGGTATCGCCGCCTGGGGCACTAAAGAACGTACGGATAAAGAAGCGCCATTCCAGGCTCTGCCGGACGCTTGATCGAGGATTGCAGCATGTTCAATGACCTGAGTCGCCTCGGTAAATACCTCGGTCAGGCCGCGCGCCTGATGGTCGGGATGCCCGACTACGACAGCACCCGGACAAACCGGTGATGAGTTATGAGGTGTTCTTTCGGGAACGCCAGGAAGCTCGTTACGGAAGCAAGGCTGGGCCGAAGTGCTGTTGAGGGTGGGTGGCAGTGATGCCACCTAACTAATAAAGAACCCGGCTGATGAGGCCGGGTTTTTTTTGAGTGAATGGCGTTGGCCGATCCGTGTTGAGTCAGCTTGCGGGGATGGTTTCGAGCGTTTCGAGATCCAGCAGGGTGAAATAACCCCGGTCCGGCCTCCAGCCACCCGTATCGATGTGAATCACATTGCCAAGGCTGACGGGCATATAAAGCGGCGTATGCCCTACGACCAGTGCGCGCAGGCCTTCAATGCCATGCGTCTCCTGCTGATCGATCCGCCTTCGTGACCACATGCAGTAGTGTTGGACTTCCTGCAGACGCCTGTGGCTTTCCGGCGACTCCAGTTCCTTTCGCAGCTGCTGCCATGATGGAAATGGACAATCGGCGTGCACGATGCCGATCAGGCCGTGTGCCGTTTCGACTTCGATCGCGATAGGGAGCTTGGCGAACTGCGCCGCGAATGCTTGCTTCTCGAATAGCGACAGGCCCGTGAACCATGAGCCCCCGTTGAGCATCCAACTGTCGATGTCGCAGGTATCGAAATACACCACGTAGTCGTCATGGTTGCCTAGCACCGGGTGGAACCATGGTTTGTCCAGCCAATCGAGCGCGTCATGGCACTCGGGCCCGCGGTCAATCAGATCGCCAACACTGAACAGGCGATCTACCAAGCGGTTGAACCCGGCTGCATCCAGAGCGTCCTGCAACCGAGTGAAATGGCCATGAATGTCACCGACCGCGAAATCTCGGCCGGCAACGTTTGCGGCGAAGTGCTTCACGCGCGACATCTCTACAGTTTCGAGCATGGGAATGCCACTCCGGCAGCTCCCCAACGGGCTAGTCAGTTGAGTTTAGGCCAAGAAGTGGGACTCGACCTTACCGCGCCGGCAGGCAGACCTTACCGCCTGCCCAACGGCTGCCCGGATCAAACACCGTCAGAGCAAGTAGGCCGTTGCTTGCCCGAAATGGTTGTCCTGCACTCCGGCGATAAGGTGCAGAGGCATGTGTTGCGCATCCATGGATGGAACTTCGAAACTGTCCACAATCTGGGTGTGGCGCTCACTCAGCCCGGTCGACTCTTCGACAAGAGCCTTGGCCATTCTCGCGTGGTTCGCTGCGATTTCGTTGAGAGTTGACACGTTACATCTCCCGGTGACTGACCAAGCGCATCGCTGGCGTCCTAAGCGTTAATTAAAGTGCTGCCGCGTCAGAATTACGTCGTCCTGGGGCTGCTACGAGCGTCTTCTGCAAACCTTAAGCCATGAATAGTCAAAAAAATCGCGCAGCGTTTCTGATGCGACGAATGGTGGTGCCGATATTTCCGGAGCCTATAAGGCCGGGGAAAAAGGTGATTAGACGGGGAGAAGTTGTTTTGTTAAAAAAATAGTGCATGGCTGCTAATGACACGCCAATGCATCTCCATTCGGTTAGATGGAAATCGCCCAACATTGAGCTGGGCAACGATCAATGAGTCTGATGCCGATACAGGGATAAGTAACTGCGACTTTGGCCAACTGCTCGCGCACAGAGGCATTGGGCTCATTGATCCCCTTTCCCTTCCGCAGGTTGATCCTTTCGAACGAAGAACATCGCCCAGCGTTCTGCTGGTTGCTTGGGTGACGCCGCGCTAC
The DNA here is from genome assembly GCF_001424925.1 of Pseudomonas sp. Root329. Classification (NCBI taxonomy): domain Bacteria; kingdom Pseudomonadati; phylum Pseudomonadota; class Gammaproteobacteria; order Pseudomonadales; family Pseudomonadaceae; genus Pseudomonas; species Pseudomonas sp. Root329. Next base: position 38,612 of record NZ_LMCV01000005.1, read on the forward strand.
AGTTACCCTTTTTTGGACAAGGAGGAACCATGTGGATTTTGAAAGTAGCAGCGACTCGCCCCATTTTCCGCCAATGGCTGATCACTGCTTCTATCGGCCTTTTTGCAGTGGCGGGCGGTGCACAGGCTCAAACCACGCCACAGGCAAACCAGGAGATAAAGGGCTTGCTGGATTTTGTGGAGCGCAGTGAGTGCAAGTTCGTGCGCAACGGCAGTGAATACCCTGGGCCCCAGGCTCGGGCACATCTCGAAAAGAAGCTGAATTATCTCGAAGGCAAGAACCTGGTGAGTAGCGCAGAAGACTTCATCGATCTCGCTGCCACTAAAAGCAGCATGAGTGGCAAAGCCTATGAAGTGCGTTGTTCGACAGGCGTCCAGCCGACGAGCACCTGGCTGAAGACAGAGCTACAGAGACAACGCCAGCAGCATTGAGCCTACTCCCCCCTGAAACCGGGTACATATCCGTTTCTGCGGTGATGGCTGATTACGGTTTCGCTCTTACAGCGAGTCACTTGGAAAAGCCCCAAGTAACCAAGGGCTCTTGCCCCKCCATTCGGTGCCTCGCYTAGGCTCGGCATGCCCTCACTCCGGCATTGCTCCGGGGGCCCGCCGCCATCGGCCATCCATGGCCGGGGGCGGCTACCGCGGCATCCTTGCCGCGGTGTCAAAAGCCAGAGCAAAAGCTAGATCAACAACACTCCGCGCTCACCGCCTGATCGTTCCCACGCTCCGCGTGGGAATGCCGCCGGGGACGCTCCGCGTTCCGCTGTCGACGCAAGGCTCGAGTCCTGCGCACTGGTGACGCAGAGCGTCACGGGATGCATTCCCACGCGGAGCGTGGGAACGATCAAGAAAGAGCTGTGAACACCCGCTTTTCACCACTCAACAGGCCGAGCGTTAGCTCGCCTGCAGCTTTTGATCTTGATGCACCGCCCCCTCGAGAGGCCGAGTGGAGGTTCTGCGCAGTGGGCAACGATGGCGGCGGGCCCACGGAGCAGGACCGGAGCGAGGGCATGCCGAGCCACAGCGAGGCACCGAACGACAGGGGCATGAGCGCTTTGGTTACTTTCGCGCTTTTCGAAAGTGACCCGCTGTAAGAGCGGAACCATAAGCCGCCGTGACCGCAGAAACGGATATGTCCCCCAACCTTAAGGAACAGCATCAGGCCCACTCGCCGGGCTTTCTCGTTTCCGGGATTCGTACAGCCAGGCAGTTGTCATGAAATGAAAAGCCATTGTCGTCTGATGAGAAGCGACTCGTCAGACGGCGTCCTACAGTCCAATCAGCGCAATTCGACGCAGCACGCCCATCTTGCAGATTGGAGAATAAGAAAAAATGGCCAAAGCCGTACGCTTCTACGAAACCGGTGGTCCCGAAGTCCTCCGTTATGAGGAAGTCGAAGTGGGCGATCCCGGTCCAGGCCAGGTTCGACTTCGTCATGTGGCGGTCGGCCTGAACTATGCCGACACCTACTTTCGCAATGGCACTTACCCGATCCCGATGCCCAATGGCATGGGGGTTGAAGCCTCCGGAGTGGTCCAGGCCATCGGCGAGGGGGTTACCAATGTCCGCGTGGGTGATCGCGTCACCTACACCGGTTTTCTCAATACATTGGGGGCCTACAGCACCGAGCGTCTGATCCCGGCCGCGCCGCTGATCAAACTGCCGGAAACCATCAGTTTCGAGACCGCCGCGGCCATGACCATGCGCGGCCTGACGTCGTCGTACCTGATGCGGCGCATTTACGATTTCAAGGCTGGCGACAGCATTCTGTTGCACGCCGCTGCCGGTGGTGTGGGCCTGATCGTTTCGCAGTGGGCCAAGCTGCTCGGCCTGACCGTCATCGGTACCGTGTCCACCGAGGTCAAGGGCGAAATCGCCCGGGCCCATGGCTGCGACCATGTCATCAATTACAGCCATGAAGACGTCGCCCAGCGCGTTCGCGAGCTGACTGATGGCGTCGGTGTCAACGTGGTGTTCGACAGCGTCGGCAAGAACACCTTCATGGGTTCGCTGGATTCGCTCAAGCGCCGCGGCCTGATGGTGTGCGTCGGCACGGCATCCGGTCCGATCCCGGCCTTCGACCCGGTGATGCTGGCGATGAAAGGCTCGTTGTTCATGACCCGCCCGGCCCTGGCCGACTACATCGCCGACCCGGCGGAAAAAGCCGCGTTGGCGGGCGAGTTGTTCGACCACGTCGGCAGCGGTCGGATCAAGATCGAGATCAACCAGCACTACGCTTTGCAGGATGCCGTCCAGGCCCATCGCGACCTGGAATCACGCAAGACCACGGGCTCGTCGATTTTCGTCATTTAAGGGAGTCGTCTGCCATGAAAGTCGAACAATTGACCTGCAGCATTGGCGCCGAACTGATTGGCGTCAACCTTGCCGACGCGGTGCATGACGATGGCCTGTTTGCCGAGATTCGTGCGCAATTGCTCAAGCATCGCGTGGTGTTCCTGCGCGACCAGGACATCACCCGCGCCGAGCACGTGGCCTTCGCCCGCCGCTTCGGCGAGCTGGAAGATCACCCGGTGGCGGGCAGTGATCCGGATCATCCGGGGCTGGTGCGCATCTACAAGAACCCGGACCAGCCGGCGGACCGCTATGAAAACTCCTGGCACAGCGATGCCACCTGGCGTGAGGCCCCGCCGATGGGCTGCGTGCTGCGCTGCGTGGAGTGTCCGCCAGTGGGCGGTGACACCATGTGGGCCAACATGGTCGAGGCCTATGCGCGCTTGCCGGAAGACGTGAAGGTGAAGATTGCCGACCTGCGCGCCCGCCACAGCATCGAAGCGAGTTTCGGTGCGGCCATGCCGATCGAAAAGCGTCTGGCGCTCAAGGCGATGTATCCGGATGCCGAGCACCCGGTGGTGCGCACCCACCCGGAAACCGGGGAAAAGGTGCTGTTCGTCAACGCCTTCGCCACTCACATCAGTAACTACCACACCCCTGAGCGGGTGCGTTTCGGCCAGGACGCCAACCCGGGCGCGAGCGAGTTGCTGCGCTACCTGATCAGCCAAGCGTACATCCCCGAGTATCAAGTGCGCTGGCGCTGGAAGCCCAACAGCATCGCGATCTGGGACAACCGCAGTACCCAGCATTACGCCGTCATGGATTACCCGCCGTGCCATCGCAAGATGGATCGCGCCGGGATCATCGGCGACAAGACTTACTGATCGACCCCTTCTGCATTCGCACTCGTAAAGACGTCTGCCCGGCACGATCCCGGGTGGGCGCGACAATCATAAAAACAGGAGTAACTCATGCAATTCTTCGACGATTCCCTGCACCCGGAAAACATGGATAAGGTGGTCATCACCGTGGCCCCGTACGGCCCGGAATGGATGCCGGAAGACTTCCCCGAAGACATCCCGCTGACCATGGACGAACAGGTGCAAAAAGCGGTCGAATGTTATGAGGCCGGTGCCACGGTTCTGCACCTGCATGTGCGCGAACTGGACGGCAAGGGCTCCAAGCGCCTGTCCAAGTTCAACGAATTGATCGCCGGTGTGCGTGAAGCCGTGCCGGACATGATCATCCAGGTCGGTGGTTCGATTTCCTTCGCGCCGGAAAGCGATGGCGAAGCCGCCAAGTGGCTGTCTGACGATACGCGCCACATGCTGGCCGAGCTGACGCCAAAACCGGATCAGGTCACGGTGGCGATCAACACCACCCAGATGAACATCATGGAACTGCTGTATCCGGAATACCTGGAAGGCACGTCCCTGGCCAATCCCCTGTATCAGGCCGCCTACAGCGAAATGACCGTACCGGCGGGCCCGGCCTGGGTCGCCGAACACCTCAAGCGTCTGATGGACAACGGCATCCAGCCGCACTTCCAACTGACCGGCATGCACGCCATGGAAACCCTTGAGCGCCTGGTGCGCAAGGGCGTCTACAAGGGCCCGTTGAACCTGACCTGGATCGGCATCGGCGGTGGTTTCGATGGCCCGAATCCGTTCAACTTCTTCAACTTCATCCACCGCGCGCCGGACGGTTGCACCCTGACCTCCGAGTCGCTGCTCAAGAACGTCATGCCGTTCAACACCATGTCGATGGCCATGGGTATGCACCCGCGCGTGGGCAATGAAGACACTATTATTGATCACAAGGGCGATCGTTTCGGCTCGGTTGCGCAGATCAAGCAGACCGTGCGCATCGCTCATGAACTGGGTCGCGAAATCGCCACGGGCAAAGAAGCCCGCGAGATCTACCGCATCGGTGTGCAGTACCAAAGCATCGAAGAAACCTTGCTGGCCAATGGCATGGCCCCCAACCGCATGGCTGGGCAGAAAGGTGTGCCGCAACGCGGCTGATCGGCAGACGAAGCGGGGGGCAATGACCTCCCGCTCGCTGCACTGCAACACGCTTGATAACAACAATAAAACGAAGCTTTGAGGAGGCTGCATGGCCTTTCACCCAATCGCCGCAGACGATGACGACTGTGCTGTCGGTGTTGCGCGTCCGTATGCCTGGATCGTCTTCGCACTGACGTTCGGGCTGTTGATTTCCGATTACATGTCGCGCCAGGTGCTGAACGCAGTGTTCCCGATGCTCAAGGGCGAATGGGCCCTGAGCGACGGTCAGCTCGGTCTGCTCAGTGGCATTGTCGCCTTGATGGTGGGGCTGCTGACATTTCCCTTGTCATTGCTGGCGGATCGCTTTGGCCGGGTCAAGAGCCTGGCGCTGATGGCCTTGCTGTGGAGTCTGGCGACGCTGGGCTGCGCAGTGGCGCAGGACTATCAGCAGATGTTCATTGCACGGTTCATGGTCGGCGTCGGCGAAGCGGCGTACGGCAGCGTCGGCATCGCGGTAGTGATTTCGGTGTTTCCCAAACACCTGCGTGCAACGCTGGCCAGTGCCTTCATGGCGGGCGGTATGTTCGGTTCGGTATTGGGTATGGCGCTGGGCGGTGCAATCGCCGCCAAGCTTGGCTGGCGCTGGTCGTTCGCCGGCATGTCGCTGTTCGGCCTGCTGCTGGCGGTGCTTTACCCGGTCATCGTCAAGGAAGCACGCATTGCTCCGCAACGTGCCTCCCTGGCGGCGAACAAGGCGGCGGCAGCGGTCAAGCGTCCGTTGCGTACGCTGTTTTCCAGCCGCTCGGTGATCGCTGCCTACATCGGCAGTGGCTTGCAACTGTTCGTTGGCGGCACCGTCATTGTGTGGATGCCCAGTTACCTCAATCGTTATTACGACATGGCCACGGACAAGGCGGGCGGCGTCGCGGCGATCATCGTGCTGTGCAGCGGTGCAGGGATGATCCTGTGCGGCATGCTCAGCGATCGACTGTCGCGCCATTCGCCGGAGCGCAAAGTTGCCTTGGCCATCGCCTATTGCCTGGGCAGTTGCCTGCTGTTGTCGGCGGCGTTCGCACTGCCACCAGGGCCTGTGCAATTGGCGCTGATCTGCCTGGGCATGTTGATTGCCGCCGGCACGACCGGCCCTTGCGGAGCGATGGTTGCCAACCTGACCCATTACTCGGTCCACGGCACGGCCTTCGCCACGCTGACCCTGGCCAACAACATGTTGGGGCTGGCGCCTGGGCCGTTCATCACCGGCAAGGTGTCCGACCTCATTGGCTTGCAGGCTGCTTTTCAATTAGTGCCGCTGGTCAGCCTCGCGGCAGCGGCCGTGTTCTTTTATGCCAAGTGTCATTACCACAAGGACATTGCCCGGCTTAAGGGCGAGCAAGTCCACGATTCGATGAGCAAAGCGGTGTTAGAGGTGAAGTTGTGAGTGGTCGTTTACGTATTGATGTGTTCTTCGATTTCATCTGTCCCTGGTGCCTGATCGGCAAGCGTCAACTGGAACATGCGCAGGTACAGTTTCGCAGTCGCCACCCGGATGTGCAGATCACCACGGTGTGGCATGGCGTGCAGTTGCTGCCTCAGTTGCCGGTACAAGGTGAGCCCTTCGCCGATTTCTACCGCAAACGCCTGGGCAATGCCGACGCTATGACCATGCGCCAAGCCCAGGTACAGCAGGCTGCCGCGGCGGTTGGACTGACCCTCGACCTCAGCCACATCGAGACGATGCCCAACACCGCAGACGCCCACCGTTTGTTCGAACGAGTCAGCGTACTGGGCAATGCTACTCAGCGTGAAATGTTGCTCGAACGGCTGTTCACCGCTTATTTCCGCAGACGCGAAAACCTGGGATGCCGCGAGACCTTGCTTACCATTGCCCGCTCCTGCGGCGTCGATACGGACGTGGTGCTCGATTGCCTGAAGGGCGACGCCACGCCATTCGACGGCTTCCCCGGCGCGACCAGTGGCGTGCCGAGCTTTCAGTTCGACCGTCGCATGACGGTGATCGGTGCACAACCTGCTCAGGCATTGCTCGGGGCCATGAGCCAGGCACTGAAAGAAAGTGAACTCGAGCGGCAACCTGCATGAACCGGCGTATCCCTGTGCCTGCCGGAAAACTCCCGCAGGCGGGCGCTCGTGCACTGTTCGAATTCGATGACAAAAGCCTGGCGTTATTCAACGTCGAAGGTGACGTGTTCGCCATCGACGACAGTTGCCCGCACCAGGGCGCCTCGCTGTGTGGCGGACGCCTTGAGGGGCGGGTGATTCAATGCTGCGCCCACGGCCTGCGCTTCGATCTGCGCAGCGGTTACTTGCTCAATTCCACTGCTGTCAAAGTCGCCAACTACCCGGTCGAGATCATCGACGGCCAGGCGTTCATCGTCATCGTTCCCGAGGAGGCCGCGCCATGAGCGCCATCGCTCTCACCCGTATCCACAGCCGAACGCGCGAACTGGCGCCAGGTTTTGTCGTCAGCTTGATCGTTGCTGCCGCAGCGTCCTTTTTGTCCGAGCACTACGGCGCGCCGGTGATGTTGTTTGCCTTGCTGTTGGGCATGGCGCTGAACTTCCTGGCCGGTGACGGTGCCTGTAAGGCCGGCATCGAGTTCACGGCGCGCACGGTGTTGCGCATCGGCGTGGCCTTGCTGGGCATGCGCATCACCCTCGAACAGATTGCCGCGCTGGGCTGGAAGCCTGTGGCGCTGGTGGTGATTCTGGTGGTGGTGACCATCGGCGCTTCAGTGATCGCAGCCAAGGCAATGGGATTCCAGCGTTTGTTCGGCATGCTCACCGGTGGCGCCACCGCGATTTGTGGTGCGTCGGCGGCGTTGGCGCTGGCGGCGGCATTGCCGAACCATCCGCAGAAAGAACGCGCGACGTTATTCACGGTAATCGGGGTGTCGGCACTGTCGACTTTGGCGATGATCGTGTACCCGATGATTGCCAACTGGCTGTCGTTGTCGCCACAAGTGGCGGGCGTGTTCTTGGGGGCGACCATCCACGATGTCGCCCAGGTCGTCGGTGCCGGTTACAGCATGTCGACCGAAACCGGCGATACGGCCACGGTGGTCAAGCTGATGCGGGTCGCCATGCTGCTGCCGGTGATCGTCTGCGCCGCCATGATTACCCGCATGCAGGGCGCCGACCCGACCGGAAAACGACCGCCGCTGCTGCCATGGTTCGCCGTCGGATTTCTGATTCTGGCCTGTATCAACAGCACCGGATGGGTGGCCCCGGCGGTGCAGGGATCGGTCAATGAATTGTCGCGCTGGTGCCTGGTGGTTTCCATCAGCGCCTTGGGTATGAAGACCCAGCTCAAGGAGCTGGCGGCGGTGGGCATCAAGCCGATCCTGTTGATGGTGGGGGAGACGGTGTTCCTTGTCGTGCTGGTGCTGTTGTTGCTGCGTTGGGGTCTCTAAGTCCGGTCACGAATACCGACCGAGACGCATCTTTTGTAGCAGCTGGCGAAGCCTGCGTTCGAGGACGAAGTCCTCGCAAATCCGGTATGCGCGGGTTGACTGACACACCGAGCTGCATGGTTTTACGACTGCTACGCAGCCGGACGCAGCCTCGCAGGCTCGGCAGCTGCTACAGAGCTGCACTGCGGTCGACTCCTAGTCGCAGTGGGGCTCCCGGCCGGTGTCATAAACACCGGTTCTTTTGCGGCGACTGTACCAGCAGTCGCCGCTTTTTTTTGGGGGGTAAAACCCTGTAGCAGCTGCCGAGCCTGCGAGGCTGCGTCCGGCTGCGTAGCAGTCGTAAACCATGCAACGCGGTGTATCAGTCAACCCAGGGTTCCGTGGAGCCGGGCAGGGCGCTTGGTTCGCTGGGTGCCTTGGGTTGTTTTTGCGCGCTGCGCCAAGCGGCCGGCGGCATACCGAACTGGGTGATGAACCAGCGTGTGAAGGAACTCGCCATGGAGTAGCCGAGCATGTCGGCGATCCGGCCCAACGAGTAATTCGGGTTTTCCAGGTAGCGCAGCACCAGGTCGCGGCGCACGTCGTTGATCAGGTCGTTGAAGGCGCAGCCGTCGTCTTTGAGGCGGCGCTGCAGGGTCCGAACGTTCATGCCCTGGGTCTGGGCGATCTGCTCGATGGTGGCGCGTCCCATCGGCAACAACAGGTAGATGGCTTTGCGCACCTCGAACAGCATCGAAGGGCCTTCGTGGTTCAGCAGCGAGTCGAGGTAACTCTGGGCGTAGCGCGCCATGGCCGGGTCGGCATGGGGGTTGGTCATGTCGAGGCTGGCATTGGGACAGACAATGCCATTGAACTCGCTGCCGAATTCCAGCTTGCAGCCGAACAGACGGCGATGCAGTTGCAGGTTGTCGGGCGGCTGGTGCGTGAAGTTGACACTGTAGGGATGCCAGTGTGCGCCGAGCAGGGCGGCACACAGGCGGAACATCACGCCGATGGCCAGTTCATTGGCTTGTCGGCAGGGCATCGGCGATTCGGTGACCACCTCTTCGCGAATGATCACCATCTTGCCCGCCTCCTCGATGAAGAGGGCCAGCGAATCGTTCATCAGATGCCGGTAGTGCACCAACACTTGCAACGTATCACGCAGCGTACGCTGGTGGCTGAGCAGCAGACTGACCACGCCGAAGTCCGAGAGTTGGCGCGACTCGGCCATGCTCAGGCCGAAACTCTGGCAGCCACTGGCGGCGGCCGAGTCCTCCAGCAGACGCACGGCGGCATCGATGGGAATGCGATGTTCAGGGGCTTGCAGCTTGGCTTTGCTCAAGCCGACGCCGGCCAGTACATCACGCGGGTTGAACCCCAGGTACTGAGTGACCTCCAGGTAGTTGGTCAAGACGGCGGCGCGAACAAGCTTGGGCATGCGAAGGTCTTTCCTGGGCCGGTTGCGATTCAAATTTGCGTGGCGACTATATCCAGCACATCAACAATTGAACAGTTGTGACGTTGTCGAGGGCGCTCGCCCAATGCTGTCCAAAATCACACCGTCGTTGTGCAGCAATCGACGCTCACCCATTGATTACAGTGAGCTGTAGAGAACCTGCGGGGATATTCGACCAATGGTCGCGGCGCGCCAACACCTGGAAATTTGTCATGAAAAGAAAAGTGCCTGACGTCCAATGAAAAGCGCCTCGGGCGGGCGCTCTTTAATGTCAGTCCTACAAAAAGCCCCTGGCGATAGAGCCAGTCGAGTCATCGAGAAAGCGAAGGTGTTGAAGTGGACAAACTGCAAACTGCCGCAACCGTTCTGATCGTACCGGGTCTGCGCGAGCACGTTGCCGAACATTGGCAAACGTTGCTGGAAACCAGGCTGTGCAAAGTGCGCAGTGTGCCGCCTCTGGACACCGACAAACTCGATTGTGCCAAGCGGGTCGAAGCGATTCAGCATGAATTGGAACAGATCGACGGGCCGGTGATTCTGGTCGCTCACAGCGCCGGCGTGTTGATGGTTGCGCACTGGGCTGCCCGGCACAGTCGGCCGATCAAAGGCGCGCTGCTGGCCGCTCCGCCGGACCTTGATGCCCAATGGCCGCAAGGCTACCCCTCCGCTGAAACCCTGCGTACCCAGGGTTGGGACCCTCTACCCAAAGGCCGGTTGCCGTTCCGCAGTCTGGTGGCCGCCAGTACCAACGACCACCTCGCCAGCCTGGATGCCGCCACGCGCATGGCCGAAGGCTGGGGCAGCGAACTGCTCAATCTCGGCGAAGTCGGTCATCTCAATCCTGCTGCCGGGTATGGGCGCTGGCCACACGCCGAAGCACTCATCCTCGAACTGGACCGCTAATTCAGGCGCCGGTTGGCCCGCGCCATCCGGTATTTGCCCTCACTCCTGAAAACGTAAACCCCTGGCACAAGGGGTTGCGCGAGGGCGGCTGCGCTTAAAACAAATACAAAAAGGCGGAGACAACGCAATGCACAACAATAAGAGTCACGGGTTCGCACCCTCGCGTTACACCTTGCTGGCCTCGGCCATTCTGGTCGCCGCTGTGCCGGTCGCGCAGGCGGTCGAGCTCGACACCGGTAACCCGGACTGGACCGTGCGTCTTGATAACACCGTGAAGTACAACTACGGCGTGCGCACCGAAAGCGCTGACAAACGCATGCTGGCAACGCCGAACAACAACGACGGCGACTACAACTTCCGCAAAGCCGGGACCAACATCACCAACCGTGTTGACCTGTTGACCGAGATGGATGTCGTCTACCAGAACCACATGGGTTTTCGTGTCAGCGCCGCCAGTTGGTACGACAAGGCCTACGAGAACACCGGTTCCAATTCCAACCCGTTCGTCAACGGCAACGACGCAAGGTCGGGGCTGGTCGCCAACGATCCGCGCCTGGCCGGGGTCACCGGCGACAACGTCGGCAACGGCAGCCCGCACCTGAGCAACTATGCCCAGCGTTACTACACCGGTCCGTCCGGCGAAATCCTCGATGCCTTCGTGTTCTACAGCACCGAAGTGGGCGAGGAGTCGCTGCTGAGCGTCAAGGCCGGACAGCACAACGTGTTCTGGGGCGAGACCATTCTCAACCCGGTGCACTCGATCAGTTACGGCCAATCGGGACTGGACCTGGCCAAACTGGCCGCCTCGCCCGGTACCGAAGCCAAGGAACTGTTCGTTCCGCGCAATCAGCTGTCGATGTCGTTTACCGTCAATCCCGAGTTGACCGTGGGCGCCCAGTATTTCCTCGATTGGGATGCCGCGCGCCTGCCGGAAGCCGGCACTTATTACGGTGGTTCCGATCTGGTCGGTTTCGGTGCGCAGTCGTTCCTGCTGGGCAACACCAATGGCGTGGTGCCAGGCAGTCCGCTGGGTTGTGGCCTGGCGCCGTGCAACGGCTTGACCAACGTGCGTCGCGGGCATGACCTGACGCCGGACAAGCGCGGTGACTGGGGTGTTATGGCCAAGTGGTCGCCGGCCTGGCTGGATGGCACCCTCGGCGTTTACTACCGCGAAACCTCGGAAATCCTGCCGCAAGCCTGGCTGGATGCCAGAGGCCTGAGTTCGGCCAACCCCAACGGCACCCCGCCGGCAGGGCAAGTGCCTGCGGTGGTCAATACGCTCAACTCGCTGAGCACCGCCACCTATCAAATGGCCTATGCCGACAACATCAAGATCGTTGGCCTGAGCCTGTCCAAGGATGTGGGCGGGGTGAGTGTGGGTTCGGACCTGAACATTCGTCACAACATGCCGCTGGCCAGTATTCCGGCGATTGTCAGCACTAACAGTCCGCTAGGCCTGGGCGCGGGTCTTGGCCTGTTGCCGGCGCGTACGGCTGCCACCGGTGTGGTCTACGACACCCCGGAGAAAGGCGACAGCATGGCCGCCACCGGCGACACCTTGCACTGGACGCTCAACGGTCTGATGACCATTGCTAAAACGCCGGTGTTCGATTCGGCGACGCTGCTGGGCGAGCTGTATTACAGCAACCTGCTCAAGCTCGATAGCAAGAACGAGGCGCTCTACAAGGGCAAGGACACCTATCGCGGCATCGACCAGCCGACCCGGGACAACTGGGGCATCGCGGTCAACTTCACACCGACTTGGTACCAGGTGTTTCCCGGCGTCGACCTCAACGCACCGATGTCCATCAACGTGGGCCTTGCCGGAGTGTCGCCAGTGTCCGGTGGCGGTGCCAAAGACACCGGTAACTACGCCATCGGCCTCGGGGCCGTTGTGTACAACAAATACTTCGTTGATCTGAAGTACGTGGACTCCTTCGGCAAGACCGACAAGTGCGACACCAGCGGTCTGAGTACCGGCGCGGCCAATGCCGGCAGCGGCGACGGCTCCACACCCAATGCCTTTAGCGGCAATGAAAACTACGCCTGTTACGGCGGTGGCTACTCGGCCTTCTCCGGTGGAGGGGCCACGACTGAGGACCGTGGCGCCGTTTACCTGACGATGAAAACCACTTTTTGATGCACCACTGATTTGCTCAATGCAAGCAGGAGAATAACAAGATGAAATTCGCAAAAACCGTGTTGGCCGCGTCGCTGGCCATGGTCCTTGCCACCCAGGCACAGGCCGCTGTTTCAACTCAGGACGCTGCCAAACTGGGCAGTAGCCTGACCCTGGTGGGCGCCGAAAAGGCCGGGAACGCTGATGGTTCCATCCCCGCCTACAGCGGTGGCCTGACCACGCCGCCGGCCAGTTTCAAAGCCGGCGACAGCATGCGTCCGGACCCGTTCGCCAACGAAAAACCGCTGCTGGTGATCGATGGCAAGAACGTCGATCAGTACAAGAATATGCTCAGCGCCACCACGGTCGAACTGGCCAAGCGCTTCCCGACTTTCCGTGTCGATGTGTTCCCGACTCACCGCACTGTCTCGCTGCCCCAAGCCATCCTGGATAACGGCGTGAAGAACGCCAGCGGCGCCAAGTCGCTCGAAGGTGGACTGGCCATCGACAACGTGCTGCCGGGCGCACCGTTCCCGATCCCGCAGTCGGGCAACGAAGCGATGTGGAACTTCCTGTTGCGTTATCAGGGCGTGAGCATCAACACCAAGTACGACTCGTGGAACGTCGATTCCGCTGGTATTGCGAGCCTGGCGATCACCGGGCAGGCGTTTATTTCCTATCCGATCTACGAAAACCTGACGCAGCCGATCAGCAGCGCCGATGTGTACTACCAGATGAAGCTCTCTTACACCGGCCCAGCGCGCCGGGCCGGTGAAGCGATCATGCTCAAGGACGCCGCCAACCCGTTGCAGCAACCACGTCGCGCCTGGCAGTACTTGCCGGGCCAGCGTCGGGTGAAACTGGCGCCGAACCTGGCCTACGACACGCCGAACCCTGGCACCGCCGGCGCGGGCACCTACGATGACGTGTTCGTGTTCAACGGGGCGCTGGATCGCTATGACTGGAAGTTGGTGGGCAAGCAGGAAATGATCGTGCCCTACAACACCTACAAGCTGACCTACGTCCAGGATCCGAAGTCGCTGACCACCGCCAATCACCTCGCGCCGGACTTCGTGCGCTGGGAAAAACACCGCGTGTGGGTCGTCGAAGGCACCCTCAAGTCCGGTGCTCGCCACATCTACGCCAAGCGCCGCTTCTACCTCGACGAAGACAGCTGGACCGCTCTGGCTTCGGATCAATACGACGCCCGTGGCCAGCTCTATCGCGGTTCCTTCGCCTTCCTCAGCCAGAGCTATGACAAGCAGGTGCCGGACTCCACGCCGTTCATGATCTACGACCTGGTCGGCGGCACGTACAACATCAACGGTGTGGTCGGCCCTTACGGCGGTATCAAGTACATCGACCCGCTCTCCAAGGCGCAGTGGTCGTCGGAGTCCCTGGCCGGCGCCGGTATTCGCTGAGCCAACCGCAAAAACGCCCGCTCGACTCACTGCTCACGAGGCGGTGGGAGCGAGCGGGCGCCAGGTTTCAACGTCAGGCACACGGACGTGTGTCCCGGCGCGGTTTTCCGAAGAGGACGCGGTATGTGTTCGTATAAAAATTGTTTGCAGCTGGCGTTGGGCGTTGTGCTCGGCGTGTTGCAGGGCATCACCCACGCAGCCGACTACGTCGATGTGCTGGACCTGCCTGTCAGGGTCAGCACCTTGGCCGTCAACAGTCCGTTGTCCGGTATGGCCCGCGCCGGTGAGCGCGTGATCGCCGTCGGCCAGCGTGGCCATATTCTGTTTTCCGATGATTCCGGTCAGCACTGGCAGCAGGCCGCTGTGCCGACTAGTGCCGACCTTACTGCGGTGAGTTTTCCGACCACCACCCAGGGCTGGGCGGTGGGTAACGATGGCGTGGTGTTGCACAGCAACGACGCGGGGGCGACCTGGCGCAAGCAACTGGACGGCCGCGAGATCGGGGCCTTGCTGGTCAAGCATTACCAGGCATTGGCCCGTGCAGAACCTGGCAACGAACAATGGCCGCTGCTGGTCGCCGAAGGTGAGCGCCTGGTGGCGCAGGGCGCCGACAAACCCTTGCTCGATGTCTGGTTCGCCAACGAGCGCCTCGGCTATGTGGTTGGGGTGTTCAACTTGATCCTGCGCACCGAGGATGGCGGCCAGAGCTGGACCCCGTTCCAGGACCGCACCGACAACCCGCAGGGTTTTCACCTCAACGCCATCGCCTCCACCGGCGATGCGCTGTACATCGCCGGCGAGCAGGGCTTGTTGCTCAAATGGGATGACGCAAAACAGCGCTTCGCCGCCATGCAGACACCTTATCAGGGCAGCTTTTTCGGTGTGCTCGGCAAACCTGGGGAAGCGCTCGTCTACGGCTTGCGCGGCAATGTGCTGCGCAGCACCGATGGCGGTTTCAGCTGGACGCCGCTGGACAGTGGCCTGCACGTCAGCATCACCGCCGGCATCGTCGATGCGCAGGGTGATTACCGCTTGTTTACTCAGGGCGGGCAGATGCTGGTGAGCCAGGGCGCCGGTGCGCAAATGCACTGGGTGCAGCAAGCCGAGCCGGTCCCAGTGACGGGCGTCACCCGCGCCGCCGACGGTGCGCTGGTGGTGGTTGGCAGCCGTGGTGCACGGACGCTGTCCGTTGAATAAGCCCTCGAACCCTTAGAGCGAGAACCCAGACATGGGCCATACCAAACAAGAAACCATGCCGGTGATCCGCGATCTGCGTGACTTCGACCGCCAATCCGGCAATCGGCTGGAGCGGCTAGTGTTCAACTACCGTCCGCTGTTCATGCTGCTGATGGCGCTGGCCACCGTGGTGCTGGGCTACATGGCCGCGACGCGCCTGGAGCTGCGTCCAAGCTTCGAAAAAATGATTCCGCAGAGTCAGCCGTACATCCAGAACTTCCTGGAAAACCGCCAGTCGTTGCGCGGTTTGGGCAACTCGGTGCGGGTGGTGGTGGAGAACACTCAGGGCGATATTTTCGACCCCGGCTACTTGGACGTGCTCAAGCAGGTCAATGACAAATTGTTCCTCACCGAAGGCGTCGACCGCGCCTGGATGAAGTCGTTGTGGAGCCCGGCGGTGCGCTGGACCGAAGTCACCGAGGAAGGTTTCCAGGGTGGCCCGGTGATGCCCGATACCTATGAGGGCAAGCCTGAGCAAATAGAACAGCTGCGCCAGAACATTTCCCGTGCCGGTATCGTCGGCAGCCTGGTGGCCAGCGACTACAAATCGAGCATGCTGATCGTGCCGCTTCTGGACAAGGCCACGGCCAGCGGTCAGCGCATCGACTACCACACCTTTTCGCAGATGCTCGAAGAGCAGTTGCGCGACAAGATCGAATTCACCGGTGACAGTGCTGCACGCAAAGCCGGGGAGGAGGGCAAGGGCCAGTACAAAGTCCGGGTGATCGGTTTCGCCAAACTGATGGGCGACCTGATCGACGGGCTGATTCAGGTGATGATGTTCTTCGGCCTGGCCGTCGTCACTTCGCTGATCATCATTTACGCCTACACCCGATGCGTTCGCAGCACCTTGCTGGTGGTCGGCTGCTCGTTGATCGCGGTGGTCTGGCAACTCGGCATCGTCGCCTGGCTCGGTTATGCCATCGACCCATACTCGGTGCTGGTGCCTTTTCTGATTTTCGCCATCGGTGTGTCCCATGCGGCGCAGAAGATGAACGGGATCATGCAAGACATCGCCCGTGGCACCCATAAGCTGATCGCCGCACGCTACACCTTCCGCCGTCTGTTCATTGCCGGCGTCACGGCGCTGCTGGCCGACGCCGTTGGATTCGCGGTGCTGATGCTGATCGATATTCCGGTGATCCGAGACCTGGCGATCACTGCCAGTATCGGCGTAGCGGTGCTGATTTTCACCTCGCTATTGCTGATGCCGGTGGCGCTGTCTTATGTCGGCGTCGGCGCCAGGGCTGCCGAGCGTGCGCTGAAAATCGACACGCGCGCAGAAGGGCACAAAGGCTTCGGCAAACTGTGGGACTTGCTCGACCGCTTCACCACGGCCAAATGGGCCACGGGCGCGGTATTGGTCGCGGTGCTGATGGGCATCGGCGGCTTCATGGTCAGCCTGCAACTGAAGATCGGCGATCTGGAAAGTGGCGCACCGGAGTTGCGTGCCGACTCGCGCTACAACCGTGACAACGCCTACATCACCAGCCACTACGCGCTGTCCAGCGACCTGTTCGCGGTGATGATCAAGACCGCACCGGAAGGCTGTCTGAACTACAAGACATTGATTCTCGCCGACCGACTGGCCTGGGAGCTGCAGCAGTATCCGGGCGTACAGGCGACGGCTTCGCTGGTCAATGCGGTGCGCCAAATCACCGCCGGCACTTATGAAGGCAACCCCAAGCTCAACAGCATCCAGCGCAATCAGGACGTGCTGAACTACGCCGCGCAGCAAGCCTCGGTCAACTCCCCGGAGTTGTTCAACACCGATTGTTCGCTGATGCCGGTGATCACTTTCCTCAAGGACCACAAGGCCGAGACGCTGGATGCCGTGGTGGGCATCGCCGAAAAATTCGCCCGGGAGAACAACAGCGAAGATCGCCAGTTTCTGCTGGCGGCCGGGTCGGCCGGGATTGAGGCGGCGACCAACATTGTGGTGCGCGAGGCCAATCGCACCATGCTGCTTTACGTCTATGCGGCGGTGACGCTGTTCTGCCTGATCACCTTCCGCAGTTGGCGCGCGACCCTGGTCGCCCTGTTGCCACTGGTGCTGACGTCGATCCTCTGCGAAGCGTTGATGGTGGTCATGGGCATTGGCGTGAAGGTCGCAACCCTGCCGGTGATCGCATTGGGCGTGGGCATCGGCGTGGATTACGCGTTGTACCTGCTCAGCGTGCAGTTGCATTACCAGCGCCAGGGCCTGCCGCTGTCTCAGGCTTACCGCAACGCCGTGTCGTTTACCGGCCGGGTCGTGGGCCTGGTGGGCATCACCCTGGCGGCCGGCGTGGTGTGCTGGGTCTGGTCGCCGATCAAGTTCCAGGCCGACATGGGCATCCTGCTGACCTTCATGTTCCTGTGGAACATGCTCGGCGCGCTGGTGCTGATTCCTGCCCTGTCTTACTTCCTGCTGCGTCACCCCGTTCCGCAAGCCCAAGTGGCACAAGCCGGTGCAACCGGCACATCCCAACGCCAGGGCATGCCGCATGCCCTGACCACTTCTGAGTAAGCCAACGATGTCTGATTACAAAGCTCCTTTGCGCGACATGCGCTTCGTACTCAACGAAGTCTTCCAGGTGTCCCGGCTATGGGCCCAATTGCCTGGCCTGGCCGAAGTGATCGATGAAGAAACGGCCGCCGCGATCCTTGAAGAGGCGGGCAAAATCAGTGGCGAAGTTATCGCACCGCTGAACCGCAGCAGCGACGAACAGGGCTGCACCTGGAACAACGGCGCGGTCCAGGCACGGGACGGTTTTGTCGCGGCTTACCAGGCCTTCGCCGACGGCGGTTGGGTGGGTGTTGGCGGTGATCCGCAGTTCGGTGGCATGGGCATGCCCAAGGCCATTTCGGCTCAGGTCGAGGAGATGGTCAACTCGGCAAGCCTGTCGTTCGGCCTGTACCCGATGCTGACCGCCGGTGCGTGCCTGTCGATCAATGCCCACGCCAGTCAGGAACTCAAGGAACGCTATCTGCCGAACATGTACGCCGGCACCTGGACCGGTTCGATGTGCCTGACCGAGGCGCATGCCGGCACGGACCTCGGCCTGATTCGCACCCGAGCCGAACCTCAGGCCGACGGCAGTTTCAAGGTCAGCGGCAGCAAGATCTTCATCACCGGCGGCGAGCACGACCTGACCGAAAACATTATCCATCTGGTACTGGCGCGGTTACCGGATGCACCCGCCGGCCCCAAAGGTATTTCGCTGTTTCTGGTGCCCAAGGTGCTGGTCAATGCCGATGGCTCGCTGGGTGAGCACAACGCGCTGTCCTGCGGTTCCATCGAGCACAAGATGGGCATCAAGGCCTCCGCCACGTGCGTAATGAACTTTGACGGGGCGACCGGCTGGATCATCGATGCGCCGAACAAGGGCCTGGCGGCGATGTTCACCATGATGAACTACGAACGTCTGGGCGTGGGTATCCAGGGCCTGGCGCTGGGTGAGCGTTCGTACCAGAACGCCGTCGAATACGCCCGTGACCGTCTGCAAAGCCGTTCGCCGACGGGCGCACAGAACAAGGACAAAGCCGCCGATCCGATCATCGTTCACCCGGATGTACGGCGCATGCTGTTGACCATGAAAGCCTTGAACGAAGGCGGGCGGGCGTTCTCCAGCTACGTGGCCCTGCAACTGGATACCGCCAAGTACAGCGATGACGCGGCAACCCGCACCCGCGCCCAGGAACTGGTGTCGCTGCTGACCCCGGTGGCCAAGGCGTTCCTCACCGACATGGGGCTGGAAACCACGGTGCATGGCCAGCAGATCTTCGGCGGCCATGGTTACATCCGCGAATGGGGCCAGGAGCAATTGGTTCGCGACGTGCGCATCACCCAGATCTACGAAGGCACCAACGGTATCCAGTCACTGGACCTGGCCGGGCGCAAAATCGTCGGCAGCGGCGGGGCGCTGTACCGGCTGTTCGCTTCGGAAATCCGCAACTTTACCGCCAATGCCTGCGCTGACCTCGGCGAGTTCACCCAACCGTTGAACGCCGCCGTCGACACCCTCGACGAACTGACCGCATGGCTACTGGACCGAGCCCAGAACAACCCGAATGAAATCGGTGCGGCCTCGGTCGAGTACCTGCACGTGTTCGGCTACACCGCGTACGCCTACATGTGGACGCGAATGGCCAAAACCGCCATGAGCACGCATTCCAAAGACGATTTCTACGCCAGCAAACTGGCCACCGCGCGCTTCTACTTCGCCCGTCTGCTGCCGCGTATCCATTCGTTGAGCGCGTCGGCCAAGGCTGGCAGCGAATGCCTCTACGAACTGGACGCAGCGCACTTCTGATCGAAAGAACAAGGACTCCCAACCATGATGGCGACAAAAATAATTCCGCCCGCCGACGGCGCCTATGCCTATCCCTTGCTGATCAAGCAATTGTTGCTGTCCGGCGTGCGCTACGGGCCGGGCCGGGAAATCGTGTATGCCGACAAACTGCGCTACAGCTACCAGACGCTCAACCAGCGGATCCGTCGGCTGGCCAACGCCTTGACCGCTGCCGGCGTCAAGGCCGGGGATACGGTGGCCCTGCTCGACTGGGACAGCCATCGCTACCTGGAATGTTTCTTTG
Source organism: Pseudomonas sp. Root329 (assembly GCF_001424925.1). NCBI lineage: Bacteria > Pseudomonadati > Pseudomonadota > Gammaproteobacteria > Pseudomonadales > Pseudomonadaceae > Pseudomonas > Pseudomonas sp. Root329. Next base: position 58,034 of record NZ_LMCV01000005.1, read on the forward strand.
CCGTACCGATGATCGGCGCGGTGCTGCACACCGTGAACATCCGTCTTTCGCCGGATCAGGTGCTCTACACCATGAACCACGCCGAAGACGACCTGGTGCTGGTGCATGATGATTTCCTGCCTCTGGTTGAACAGATTCACGGACAGCTGAAGACCGTCAAAGGTTACCTGCAGCTTACGGATGACACAGCCACTCACACGTCGCTACCGGTGCTGGGGGAATATGAAAACCTGTTGGTGGGGTCGGCCGACCAGTACGACTTTCCCGATTTCGATGAAAACTCCGTCGCGACTCTTTTCTACACCACGGGCACCACTGGCGCCCCTAAAGGCGTGTATTTCACCCACCGCCAATTGGTCCTGCACACCTTGAATGCCGTCGGCACTTTGGGCGTCTATCAGGGGTTGCCGCTGCTGCGCTCCGATGACGTCTACATGCCGATCACACCGATGTTTCACGTGCATGCCTGGGGTGTGCCCTATGTCGCCACCCTGATGGGGATCAAGCAGGTGTACCCCGGACGCTACGAACCCAACAGCCTGGTCAGGCTGTATCGAGAGGAGAAGGTCACGTTCTCCCACTGTGTGCCGACCATTCTGCAAATGATCCTGAACTGCGAGGAAGCACAACGGACTCGTTTCGATGGCTGGAAAATGCTCCTGGGCGGCAGCGCGCTGACATTAGGTATTGCCAGCGAAGCGAGCGCCAAAGGGATTCAGGTGCACAGCGGTTACGGCATGTCGGAAACCTGTCCGTTGCTGTGCCTGACTTACCTGCGTGACGAAGACCTCGATCAATCCACGCAAACCCAACTGACCACCCGCATCAAGACGGGCACACCTGTGCCGATGGTCGATCTGAAAATCATCGATGCCAATGGCAATGACGTTGCCCATGACGGCGAGTCTCTGGGCGAAATCGTGGTGCGCGCGCCTTGGCTGACCCAAGGTTATTTGAAGGAACCCGAAAAGGGCGCCGAGTTGTGGCACAACGGCTGGTTGCACACCGGCGACATGGCCTCTATCGACGCGTTGGGTGGAGTGGAAATCAAGGACCGCATCAAGGATGTGATCAAGACAGGCGGGGAGTGGATCAGCTCCCTGGAACTGGAGAGCCTGATCAGCGAGCACTCGGCCGTCATGTCGGTCGCGGTGGTGGGCATTGCGGACGAGCAATGGGGCGAACGGCCGATGGCGTTGGTGGTGTGCGAGCCTGGGCAGTATCTCGACCGCAAGATCCTGGAGACGCACCTTCAAGGATTTGTCGAGCGGGGCAGGATCAATAAATGGGCGATTCCCAAGCAGTTCAAGTTCGTTGCCGAGATCCCTAAAACCAGCGTCGGGAAGATTAACAAGAAGCTTATCAGGGAAAGTGAATTGGGCTGAAAAAGGTGTGGTGGGTGCTACGCGAACCCTACCCGCATGTCGCGAGGTGTTCTGTTTCAGATCAGTCTGCTTTAAGAAACTGATGGCTTGGGGGGAGCTGCGCGGCTGACCACGGTGCGGATTAATGCGCGAGTATCGTGTTCGGAAGCGTGGCTCACCGAGGCTAGGGTATGGGCTGGCAGGTTTTTCCCAAAAGCCAGAAACGACAAAGCCCTGAATAATCAGGGCTTTGTCGTATAAAGATGGCGGAGGCGATGGGATTCGAACTCATGGACCTGTTACAGTCGACGGTTTTCAAGACCGCTATTCAAAGCCGCTGAATTCGCGGCTTGCAGCGATTTTTCGTTCCATTACTTTGGTTTTACAGCACCCCTACAGACCGCATTCTACAAGGGCTCCGCTTTGAGTTATGGAACGCTTTTTCAGGTCATTTTGACGGCCTGGCAATGGCGCCAACGCGGCGATAAACGCGCTCGGTAATGTCGCCTTTGGTGTGCCCAAGAAGCAGACTCGCTTCGCCGACATCGGAGATTTCCGAAGCAGCCTTCGGCCTGATATCCCGGAACTGAAATCCACCGATCTTTGCTGCCAGCAGTTCGTCGCCGATCTCGATTGCGGCCAGCTTTGCTTTCTCGCGAGCAATGTCCCAACGCTTTCTCAGCATCGTCGCGGTCATCCGTTTGCCGTGACGACTGACGATCAGGTAGTTCGAAACGTGCCGAGTATTGCGTTCGGTTATTTCAGCAATCAGTCGCCCCAGGCTATTCGCCTCGCCGCCGGTGGTCATCTGAATCCGCAGCTTCTTGTGCGTCTTGTTCTGTTGCACTCCCAAGTATCCCCCCTCTGCATCATCCTTTCGCATCACCAGGACATCTGCCGGTCGTTGCCCGGTGAGGTAGGCCAGGTCCATCGCGTCTTTCAGCTCTTGAGCTGCCTTCTTGTAAACCGCATCCCACACCACATCATTCGCGTAATAGTCCCGCGGCGTTTCCTTGTTTTTGCGCACGCCCTGGCAGGGATTTTCCTTTGTCGTCAGCCCCCATTCCCGGGCGATATTGAAAACGTGGGAAAGGGTGGCGATCTCCCTATTCGCCCGAACCTTTGCCGTCCGTGCATCCCGGTACCCGGCAATCGTGGCCGGGGTGATCGAGTCAATGGGAGCGCTGTCGAACATCGGCCGCAGCTGCTTGATCTCCGACATATTGTCCTTCTGGGTTCGCGGTGCTTTTTTGGAGACGATATCGCGGATGTACCTGTCGAAGATGCCCTTCATGGTGCGCAGGTCAAGCGGTTTTTCCTTGGCTTCGAGTTCTGCCCATTTGATCCTCGCCTTGTCGAGGTCTTTGCCTAGAGGGATGTCTTTGCCCAGCAGGTCGCGGTAGTAATACGCGGTCCACACACCACCGCTTTTCCGCTTGCGGGAGCGCTGATACATCCGTGGGGGAAGGTGGTGATACTCGGTCTTGCGGGGGCGCATATCAGTTCACTCGCGAGAAGTCTGGCGTCCATGCCGGAGCTGCCGGCGGTGGGTTGGGGTCAGCGATGGTGGGGGAGATCATGCCCAGCTTCATGCGGGCATACATCCGTCCAACCAATGGACGCTTGCCGCGGCTTTCGATGAACACCCAATGGCGGTCTGCCAGCCAGCGCCGCTGGTAGGCCCGAGCCTTGTAGCCAGTGAGATCCGCCAGCTCGTCGTCCGAGAGAATTTCAGTTTCCATAGAGATGCTCCATGCCGCGCGTGGCGGCAGAAGGTGGGGAGGGGGTTAATCCATTTGGTACCAGACGCCACACTCGACGCCTTCTGCCTTCAGGGATTTGTACATGGCTTGCACGCCGGCGTAGCGCCGGTTGCCCTGACCATCGAATGGGGCGCTGAGGTGAAAAGCCCTGGTGTGGTAAGTGGTGGCAGCCTGTATCCAGCCAACAATGCCTGCCTTGTCCAGGGTGCTTTCGCGGAGAAGGCCGACCCGGATGTAAACGCGATCGAGGTTGGCGCTACCGCCATCATCTGGCGCTGCGTTGGCGGCCGCCTTGCCTGCCTCAATTGCGCGCGCAACAGCTGCTGCCAGCGCTGGGAGCTGATCTTTGGTCACAGGAATTCCTCGCCCGCCGTTCTCCGGCAGGTTTAAAGTTAGGAGGGGGGTGGTTTTAGAAGGCTGCTGCAGATCAAGTCATTTAGCGGAGACTTTTTTGTATGACTGATACAGATGTAAGCGAAATTACTGACAGTAGAATCTATGAGGCCATTGGGATGGCAGTTGTCGCAGCTCAGATGTTTGAGAATATCTTCATCATTGCTTGCAGATTGGCAATCAAGCAGGCCGACGCCACTACAGTGGAGGACGTTGTGCCAGTCCAAGCTGATAAGGCGCTCAAACAGCCTGTTAAGGCTCTGTTAAAGGAGTTGTCAGGGGTGCAGCCAATTGCAGCTTTAGAGGACAGGGTTCTGGCGCTGATTGAAAGGCGACATATAGTTGTGCATCGTCTTCAGGAAGCAACCGGGTGGCCAGGCAATGTGACAGATCAGCAACGAATTGACATCCGTGAGCTGTGTATCGAGGTAAGCGCTGAGGGTCTAGATCTGCATACGACATTTCTCCAGTTGTTGGGGGAGTGGGGCAAGCGATTTCCAAACATGCAGGAAGGTATCGAAGCGGCAAAGTTGCATGAAATGTATCGCCGCGATCAGGGGCTTCCTAATTCAAAAGCTTGAACTCGACGACCCAGACCCACGGGTTGGCGTCCCAGTCGCCGCCAGTGGAGACCCAAAGATCAGAGAAGCCCTTTCGAGCATCTTCGATGGCCTGATCGGGCGCATCTACCCACCACTCACCACCCCAGAGTGCTTCGCCGTGGGTACTCACGCCCTCGGCGGTAACCTGTGATGGTGTGATGTCCTGCAACCGCTCGACGCGGATCTCGGTGATCTCCAGCAGGATGCGGCTTGCCCAGCGCGGCATGTGAATACTTGGCGTCCACCGGCTAACCGTTTCTTCTTTGGAGTGGTCGTAGAACTCGGCGTTGCCGCCGCTCGCCCGGTACTGGCAGTGCTCTGGCTTGCGGAAAGCATCCCAGCCATCACGCTCGACCAGGTGCATTTCCTCTTCGTCGACCAGCGGACCAGCAAATGTCTCGCGTACCCAAAGCCGGTCACCTCGGTTGCCGTATGGGCAACCACCGTACATCGCCAGTTCGGCGACGCACTCGGCCTCGGTAGCTCCGAAAGCGCCAAACCCCCAGCGAGGATGGTTTTGGACGGTTGCCATCCATCTGAGCTCTTCACCCTCGGTGCCGATCTGGTGCGGGATATGGTGTCCCTTGAGAGGTCGCCGGGTTACCGTTTTTCGGCCTTCCAATATGGCGTGAACCATTGGCCCGCTGAAAAGTATCGGATGTTCCTTGTGAAGGCCGATGGTTGATGGTGTTCTAGGCTTGGCCATCTTTGTCAGGCAGCGCTTGCACGTCACCTTGTCGCGACTGCCGGTACCGTCCCAGTCAGCGTTTGAATCCTCGTTCAGGCCGCAAGCTGATGAGCTGTGCCACTCGCCGTTTTGATCTGATCCTGAGCTGGTCGTGAGGTGCACTTTCTTGGTCATGGCGTGACTCTCCGAGCCCATTGCACATACGGGCCGTCCTCAGTATCAAAAATCCCCATAAGGAACCACTCAGGCCCCGGTGACTCGGGATTCCAGGCATTGCAAGCAGCGTCTTCTTCCGGAAGGTCGTAAGTCTCGTCACCCGAGTGCCAGCCTTTCAGCTCCAGCCCTTGCTCCTTCGTCCAAGCGGTGTATGGGGCAGGATCTTCGCCTTCACCAAAGTTCGGGATGTTCGGGTGGTACCACCAGCCATCCTTATCGCGCTTCACTTCGGCGGGACCGAATGGCTTTTCAGCGTGGGTGGCGCACGGAGTGACACGGTAGACATTCGAATACTGGCCTTGGCCATCACTAAAGCTCAGCTGACAGCCGCATTCGGCAGGCTTGTCGTTGACGAATACGATCTTTACTTCAGGCATGACTTCGTCCTTTGCCGCTATAGCGGCTGACTTTGAAGGGTAAGAGTTTCTGGCTGCCATTGAGGGCAGAATGAAGAGCTAAAAGGTGGATGCTCGTCTATTTCTTTTTTGTATGAGAAAGTAATGGGGATTTCAATTTAGGCGGGGTTTGTATGTGGAAGGTCAAGCTATTAACTACTATTAGATATTTGGATTTCAATGTTCCTTCTGGTAGTTATGAGTTTATGCCCGGCGTTATTCTAATTGTTGGGGCTAAAAATGTATCAGATTATATTGGATCAGATTTTAGGCGTTATGCGGGGGAAATAGAATATTCTCATTTTCAAAGAGCAAGTAATATAGTGGTCGGTGAGTTTGATCATGCGGCTTGGGGGGATGATGCGACTGCTTCAGAGATTCTGTTTTGTTGGCTAGTGTGGATTGAGTGGATTCTGCAAGATTCGTGGCTTGTCTATGATAGTTCCATTCATAGTGAAATTGCTTTCGCAAAAAAAAGTGAAAAAAACAAATCAGTAGAATGGTCGAATAATAACTTGGCATCACATGCCAGCGATTCTTATGGGGGGCGACTAACCGTAACAACTATTAGCTTGAATGATCTGGAGCAGTGGATTGAAAGGAGTTTAAAGCTTAGAACTTATATACATGATCGTGGTGTAACGATTGCAACTCCTGTTATATCAAAGAGTTATACTCGGTTTGCTAGATTTATAAACTTTGTTCAGTTGGCACGTAGAACCTCGCATCCTGCTATGAAAATAGCTCAGATGTGTAGCGCTCTGGAGAGTTTGTTTTCTACTGACACTTCCGAACTGACTCATAGGCTGTCCGAGCGAGTAGCGATGTTCTTGGGAGGTGACGGAGAAGCGATGGAAAAGAGCTATCAGATGATGAAAAAGTGTTATGCGGTGAGATCTCAAATAACACACGGTTCTCATATTAAAGATAGTGTGGCTGAGCAGATACCTGACATGAGCTTCGATATGATGGTGATGTTGCGAGAGATAGCATTAAAAATTATTGATAGTCCAGAATTGTCCAAGCTTTTTGATGGTGATAACGACGGTATTGAAGCGTATTTCAGGAGGCTTTTGTTCGGTATCGCTAGAACATAGTGAGCCGGGTTTCCCGTTGTATGGCTAGCACGAAGATCAAGAATTAGTCTTCATATGTTCACGACGTTGTGGTGAACAGCTGACTGTACCGTTTCGACAATGCGACGCAAATATGTGAATTCGTGGTTTTCCTCGACGGCCTTATCGCCGAGCGTGTAATGCCATTCCTCACCGAATAGTTCGGTCAGAAGGTTGCTGTGATGCCAGCATTCGTTTGAGCTTTCGATGCTGCGCAGTACATCGATGTCATGCCAAAGCTCGCGAGCTTCATCTTTGCTCAGCTCGCCCAGTTCCCACTCGTGGCGCTCGGTCTGTTGCCGCCGACGCTGGACGATACACTTCTTGGCCAAGGCGTGGAGGGCGTCGCCGCTGAAGACAGTGGAGCTGATGCCGCGATCTAAGCAATTAAGGACGTAGTCCCATCCGCAGTCGGCGACGAATTCCGCGACAGTGCGGGGTCCCATGCCACCCCAATAAGCATTCCAGCTTTTGTCCCAACAATTAATGGTGATCTTGCCCTGGGCGGTCTGGTAGTTCGGGTTGGATTCGGTCGGGCAGTCCCGCCGGCCGAAATCCTCGAAGAACACGGTGATCGGGTCAAGCCGAGGCGCGCCGGTGATGACCAGCTTTGTCACTGTCGAGCGCTCAACCTTCAGCGGTTCAGCGAGTTTGTTTTCTGTGGGCATGGGCATTTCTCTAGTTGGAGCAGGCGATTGCCGAGCTTGGCCGCATGCTTGGTGTCTATTTGGGTAGATATGGTTAAGCTCTAACGCTCAAATCTATCGAGGAAAATCTATGACCATTTCTTATGCTGCCGAAAAATTTAGCGATGCCCGCAGGATGCTGATGTTGCCTCACCCTCACGGTGAGAATCAGTCGATTGCCAACGCTTTCGCTGAGTGCGATCACGGACTTTCCGATCTCAATATCAGCAGTTTGTCTGACGATGTTCAGCGTCTTATTGCAGAACTCAGGGCTATAAAGAGCACAGCAGGGTTGACGGACCCGGATAGCATTGGCCTGTACAAAGTAAAGGCATCACTTCTAACAGAGGATGAGCGTTTTTCGTTTTCTAGCCTGGTCGATGAACTTGCTTACTGGTTTGGTCAACCGCTTTAAGCCGCCACAGCTTCAAGCTCAACTACACGCCATGGATCATTTGCCCGAGCCAGCGCAGCCATCGGTGGAGGGCTGACGCTGTTCCCGCACATGTGGACTTGCTGAGTCTTGGTGAACGGTTTGCCGTCGGCGCCATGGCTGATGATGTAGTCGGCGGGGAAGCCCTGAGCCTTGTACAGCTCGGCCGGCTGAAGCATCCGCAGGCAGATGTCGACGATCACGTACGGCGTGCCTTTGATGGTGACGGTGACCAGGCCCAGGCGATCTTTTGTGGTGATCGTCGGAGCAGGCTCGCCGGCACCGCTCACGTTCTCGATGCCGTAATAGCTGATGAGGAATGCCGCGACCCGCAGCGCCCCTGCTTCAACCTCTGGCGACAGCTGGAACTCGACCAGCGAACTCTTGCCACCACCACCTGCGGTGATGGTTGGTGCCGGTTCGTCCATGGCCTGGCCAACGCTGGCGCCGAACTGACGCTCCATGAACGCAGTGACCAGCCCGTGATGAGTGCCGCCGGCGCTGATGGTGTGCAGCGGGTCAGTGGCGTCCCGCGCATCGCAGTTTCCGCGTAGGTGAACCAGGTTGGCGGTCACCAGCTGCTGCTGGCTGCCGGTGTTGGTTACCGTAGTCATCGGGTCTTCGATGTTCTTGGCGTCGGTGGTGTTGAATCCACCATTCATTTGGGCCATGAACACCGTCGAGATTCCCATCGCGTGGGCAGCGCCAGCCGGGCGCTGGTAGTTGCCGCCGCTGGTGATGGTGGGCAGCGGCTCGTTGAGCGCCTTGCCTTCATCGGCAAACCGGAACTTCACTAGGTGCGCGCCGGCAACCGCGTACTTTCCGCCAGACGCCATGATGGTGCCGAGCGGTTCATGCTGGTCGGCGGTACGCGGTGCAGATCCGGGCTTGTCGCCGTTGCCCAGCTGCACAAGCGTGGCGGCAGATAGAGTCAACTCTCCGCGATTGGCACAAGTTACTGTTGGCATCGGCTCGCCCGGGTCGTTGATGCGATCGCTACCCTGGTGCGTGGCTGGTGCGATGATCGGGCTGGCCATGGCGAACGATCCGCCGCGCGGCCAGGAGGTGACGGTGCGCAGCGGGTCATGTGCTGACTGCACGCTTTCCCCTGACCAGTTCGCTATCGGTACGATGAACGGGTCAGCGGCATCGATGACGAACTTCTTCATGCCCTTGGCAATCCGGCGAAGGGTGGCGGGTGCCAGTGGCTTTGGCCGGTCGAAGATGCTTTTGCTCGGGATTGTCCAGTCGATGCACTCGGCGGCGGTGCGCCACTTCTGCTGACCTTTGACCGGGTTCTTGGCGTGGGTCGGCGTTGGCCAGACAATCGGCTCGCCATCGCAGCGAGCAATCATGAACAGTCGCTCCCGGCTGGTTGGCGCGCCAAAGTCGCATGCCTTGATGACGCGCCACTCGACGACATAGCCCAGATGTTGCAACTCGGCGACGAAGGTTGCCCAGGTCTGGCCGCGACGTTTCGGGTCGGGGACCAGGAACTGCTGGTGGACCGGAACGACTTCGCCCGGCTCAGCGATGCCTCCGCCAAGCTTCACCACCCGGCCGGTAGCCTTACAGCGCTTGGCGATCAGCGGCCCCCACTGGAGGATCTGTTTCACGTTCTCCAGGCTGATGACGCGGGGCTTCTTCTTGCCGGCCCACTTCAGGCCGATCCAAGACAGGTTGCGAATCTCGCGCTTGCGCGGCTGGCCGCCGGCGGCCTGGCTGTGGTGGGTGCAGTCCGGCGACATGTGGAACCAACCCACGGCCTTGCCGCCGCATTCGGTATCTGGATCACCCTCGAATACGTCGGTGGTGTAGTGCACGGCGCCTGGGTGATTGACGGTGTGCATGCTGATAGCTTGAGGGCTGTGGTTCTTCGCGACATTCACCGCGCGGCCCAGACCCATCTCCAGCCCGGTGCCGGCGCCGCCACCACCGCAGAAGAAGTCGACAACGATCTCTTCGTCCTGAGTGCTGAAGCCAAGTCCGTATTGGGTTTTGAAATCGAAGGGGTGTTTCTTCTGTTGTGCGGACATAGGGGATCCTCGCCGGTATAGTTCCGGGATCAGAAAAGGAGTGTGAAGATGGAGAGCGGGATAGATAACGGTCGTTTGAGTGAGGTTGTGGCGGATTTTCGATTAGCACTAACTGAACTTGTATTGAGTGGTCACTGGTTTGACAACATGTCTATCAAGGGCGACTTTCCACGCGGGTGCTGTGACGACTCATCGCTGTTGCTGGCTGCATACCTTCATGATCAGGGCTTTCCCGGTGCGGTTAGGATCTCAGGAGCGCACGGCGGAAAGAATGAGGAGCTGATGAGCCATGTTTGGCTGAAGCTTGGCAGTCATCTCATCGATATAACTGGCAGTCAGTTTGAGAATTACAATCAGCCTGAGATTCTGATTGCTGAACAGGACGAGTTTTTAGATTCGTTCCAAATTGATTCGGAGCCGAGGCTTGCAGATTTTCGACAGTCGCCATATGTGCCAGGTTACGATTTCAATAAGGCGTATGAGGCCATTCTTAGCCGAATTCCGGCTTGTTGATTACCCTTCAGTCACCACAAAAGCACCCAATGGCTTCGTCTTGGTCCGCGAACATGTCGAATTGGGTGTCGGAGTAGTCGAGCATTTGCTGATAGCTAGGGCGGTCGCTGCGGAACCGCGCACCGTCACCGGTGAACTTGCCGCCGGATACAACTGAGCTTTCCATGCGAGCCCACCACTCAGCCTTGGGGCGGTCGCTGGCGATGATCGAATAGACTTGCTTGGCACCCTTCAGGAAACAGAGGTCGCAGTTGCCTTCCAGCGTGCGGCCATTGATCGTCGGCAACATCAGGTCGAATGGTTGGCCGGCCCAGAAGTCCGTCACGTCCTGTACACCGACACCGGCATCAGCCAGCGGCATCACCATCGTTGCCCACTTGCTTTCGCTGGTGCTTTTCCGGTGCCGGATCTTCACCACTCGGCGCGGTTCGTCGGCGCGGATGCCGGTCATCATGTCAACCGGCACTTCCTCGGTTGATAGGCCTTGGCTGCGCAAGTATTTGTGGATGATCCGGATCTTCAGATCGATGGTGCAGAACCTAGTCACCGGATTGGGCAAGTACTTCCGTTTACGGATCAGCGCCTCGAATGGTTCGCCCTGGCGGCTGGCGCTGCCGAAATCGACAACCTCAAACCCCGCCTCGTTGTCTCGAAACTCAAGCCAAATGATCGGTACCGACCAGCGTTCGGCGCATTCCCGTACAAATTCCAACGTGGACGGGTGTTCCTTACCAGTGTTGGCGAAGGTGACGACCAGATTGCTCAGGTCATCGTTGTTGTCCAGTACCTGGCGCAACATGTAGGCGCTGGTCCGCCCGCCGGAGAAGCTCACGACGGTGGTCCCTGATATTTCATATGGCGACATGGGATCCTCGCCGGCTGGCGTGATTCGTTGAAGTGGGGTATTTATTTAGGTCGAACTCAGCCTGGAGGGAGGCCGACATGAGACTGCAAAGCGATATCGATGCACTCGCGGCAATCGAAGAAGACGCTCAAATGATGCTCAAGCGAATAGGGATTCCCGACGACAAGCAGAAGCTGGAAGTCGTTATTTGCTTGCGGCAGATCATTGATCTGGCCAGCTACAGGAAGGCGATTGACCGAGTTGCTGATCCTTCGGTGCGGTAGGCGACGACGCCAGCCTCCCTGCCCACTGGTGGGATTCGTTGAAGTGGGGTATTGGTGTTCGGCCTGGCATGGAGCCAAATCAAGGAGTGTCAGAGTGGAATGTTTGAAGCAATGTCTTCAGTTTGCATCGGCGGGTGCTGCGATAGTTTCCGCCGGTCTTTGGCTTTACTCTGCAATGGCCACAGTTAAATCTGGTGACCGCTTGGAAAGTGATGGGATGAAGTCATTCGCAATTAATGACACCACAGCGGGCTCCAACATCCACGAAACACTGCGAAAGCAGTCTAGGTGGAATGCAGGAGCCGCCGTCGTTGCTTCTTTTGCGGCTTTTACTCAGGGCATCTCAATGTTTATTCCTGGATAAAGCCCCATGTCGATGCGGTCGCCTACCAATATGTGGTGTTGCTGAGACGTGGCTTTCTCCAGTCAGGCGCCGCCTTTCGTGACTGGATGTGACAGTGGCGATTGGGGTTGTGGTGGGGTATTTGTGTTCGCCCGGCATGAGGCCGGGTCAAGGAGAAGATGTGGCGATTGAAAATTTGATGGTAACTCTCAATCAACTTCCAGAAATCAAAGCTGTCGTTGATACCGGGACGGACTTAGTAACTCTTTTCGGGTTTGTACTTACCGCAATCGCTGTAATAGTGGGGGCTTGGGTGTCTGTTTTTACCTATAAGCGAACCGCGAGCAATCAAATGGCTTTGGCCAAGGCAGTGGCCCTTAAGGACAGTCGTCAAGCATGGATCAATGATCTGCGCCAGGCCTGTGCAGACTATGTTGCTGCTATAGGTCTGTTGCAAATACACACCGAAAGCAAACAAGCCCATCAGATATTTATCGATAAAATCTGTGACCACGATAAGCCGACGGCAGCGAGTTTGATGGCTTCATGGGAAGAAGAAAAACGACGTTTGAAACTGTCTGCTCTCTCGCTTAATGCAAAAATCCATCTTTTATCAAACCCAGGCGAGGCCTCATTTCAAGAGTTACTAACTTCTGTGCGACGCGCTTTGGAAAAAGCCGAAATCCACGAAGGTGGTGCGATTGATACATGTGGTGAAATCGTTAACATAGCGCAAGTGATATTAAAAACTGAGTGGGAAAGAGCTAAGAGAATGGAATGACGTCCAGTTGGATGTAAGCTAACTCTGCTCGATTATTTCGTCTTCGGGCTCGCCGGGGTGTTTTGTCAAGTGCAGCAGCCCGGCAGCTATCAACTGTCGCAACACCTTTTCGCTTGGCTCGTAAGGTGTCGTGACATTGCGAAGCATCCACGCCGCCGTCTCGAAGTCAGCGGCGATCACATTACGCAGCAGGTTCTGATACACCTCCTGCTGGTTGTTGAAGCCGTGTTCCATCATCAGGCGCTTTAGGTCCGGCATGAACACGCCGGCCACCTCAACCTTGAAAACGCCGACTCCCTTCTCGGCATCGTCCGCCGCTTTCTTCTCGCGCTTCTTGCGCTGCTTGATGGCTTCCGCCGTCGGCTCCTGCTGTTCCTCGGCCATTGCCTGCCTCTTCAATTCCGTGGGCCGGTAGATCCAGCCATGTCTGTCGTTGGCGCTGGCGCACCTGGTTGTTGAGACTCTGCATCGGGCTTAGGGTCTGATATTTTTCACTGTGATCCAGATTTTTTAGCTCGATGGCGACGGTCTGTAAAATGCGGCATAGTGGAATGTGGGTTATCTTTAACAACGTTTTCTGGGGAGGCTCGTGGTAGTCTGAAATCAAGCGCCACCCGAACCGGCCAAGCGTAAGTAATTGAGCGCAATGTAAGGAGTAATAAGTCCATGAGCCGAATGTGTTGGATGATTATTTTGACTATTCTCTGAGGTGTTTGGTGAGATTTTTAGGTTTAGGATCTGCGTTTTCTTACAGATCACTACGTCATAGTCGCAACGATGTGAATATACCGTGCGGCCTTATTAACTGGTTCGGGGCAGTTTGATGTGGGATGACAAAGATCTTTGGGAAAGTGCTAATAAGATTGGCATAATTTGCACCGTTTTTGGGACGATTTTAGCTGTTATTACTCTTGTTTATGCAGGAAAAATAAGAAATATACTGAAGCGAAAAGTAAGGCCTCCAGAGATTCATTTGGAAGTTGCACAGCTCGTACTTAAATTACGCGCGGGCATTAAGGGGTGGGAGGAGCTTGAAAGATTAAATAAAGAAGATTTTCATGAGGAAAAGGAAGTTCGTAGACAGGATGTTATGGTATTGATGTATCAAGTGAAAGCACACTTGCAAACTGTAAGGCCAAATCTAGAGTCCTTGCAGAAGCACGCCGCTGATAAAATTGTAAACGCCATTGTCGTCAAAAAAACATGGCTTGATCAGAGTAATAGATCGCTTTCTACGAAGCAGGCATGGGAAATACATAATGAGTTGCATGGTTTTATCGTGCTACTCGAAGGTCTTATAAAAGACAGAGAGGCTACTGGGTCATGAGAGATAGAACGGCTGAAAATTTAGTTGTAAGGCTTATTGTTGAGACCTCTAGTCGGGCTATTGTTTGGCATGTGCAGGACGCTCCACGCTTACTGCGTTTGGGTACGGATGATATTTATTCGTTATATATGGAGACTGCATTTAAAGGTAAGAGAATAGCACTGTACGAATTAAAATACTCGGAGTTTGTAGATGGTGAGCAATATTGGAATAGTACTCTAGTGATCGCCATGCTTGATGAGGGTGATCGGGTCCTCTGGCAATATAAAGGGTATGATCCAGAAATGAGAGAGTTATTTTCAGATGTTCGCCGTTCTCTCACGGATGTCGATACATTTCTTAACTACTTTAGATGAAAAGACCTCTTGGGGCGAGTTGAATTGTTAGTTCCTCGTCCCCCCCCCCCTCATCCCCCCAAAAAAACGCACACACGAACACCACCCCAAAAAGCTAAGTCTACTTCGTCGTTTTGACGTTTGTTTATCCTGCATGCGACTTCTACTTACTTCTATTTCATAAGCCCAGCAAATCATCAAAATTGCCGTGATCCCTGATTACCACTCGCCGTATCGTACTCATGCGGCAGCCTTCGTTAGTCGAACACCGGCCATGCTAAACTGGGGGCCTTGGTCCGCGACAAGTGCGTCGAGTGCTTCCCAGTTGACGGACAGAATCGATAGTGGGGCTTGGCCGTAAGCCACCGCCTTAATCAACGCCTCTAGATCGAATACCTCGGCCTGCAAATTCACAGACGGGGTGGCAGCCGCCGTTACGGGCTTGGATGCAGCCTGATGTACTGCCGGCGCTACCCTGACTGATGCGGGCGTCACAATAGGTACAGGCTCAACAACATGCGAGGCGTCCAGCTTTGCTTTTTCATCGTCGGCGATCCGCTGAAGTTCCTCCTCGCGGATTCGCTTCCGAGTGGCTTCGGCTTTCTCCTCCTCGGCTTTTTTGTATTCCGAAATTCGCACCTTGGTTAGCGTGACCAGGTCATCGTTCGCCTTCAGCACAAGCTGCTGAACGTCGTTGAACAGGAATACGTAATCGGCGGCGAGCTCGACCAAGCTGGCCAGGTTGGCGCGGATGCTGTCACCGACTTGGCTGGCAGCGATCTTCGCCCGGGCCAGTTCCGAATCAGAGGCATCACGCAGACTGCTGATGGATTTCTTGCCCTTGATGGCGCCGGCGAAGTCGGCGGGCACGGCCGGCATGCGTGCTTTGCCGCCCAGTGATGTGTTGATCTGATCGATGTGCGTCTGCAGCGCCTTTGCGGCATCCATGACGATGTCTTCGCGGATGCTGACCTTGCGAGCTTTCACCAGTTTGTCGAGCATCAGGCGCTTAGCGCGTGCCTCGGCGCTGATCTCGTCGATAGTGCGGAAGAGGGCGTCGATGCTTTCGGTCTGGCTCAGCGCATGCTGCTTGGCAGCGGCCAGGCGCTCTTCGACGTCACCGCACCACTTGACGGTTTTCTCTGCGTCGGCGAAGTGCTGATCGGTTTCCAGTTCGGTGTTGATCGACGCGAAGACGGCCAGCGAGTGAGCTTTGAACTGCTCCAGGTTGCTGGCGGTGACCATACCGGTGACTTCGATGCGCAGCGCCGGTAGGCTCTCCGGTGTTTTGCCGACGGCCTCAGGCAGGACCTCGACTGGCGTGAAGTCGAGCAGGTCGGCCTGAAACTGCTTCCACCCAGCAATGAGTGTTGCAGCGCGACCCGGTACCGGCGTGTACTCCATCGACACAAAATTGTCTTCGGTGCCATCGGAGCAAACGAAGATCACTTTCTCAGCGCCGCTCACCAGCAGTTGCTGCTCAAGCTGCCAGTAATAGTGCGGGTCAAGACTGCTGGCCCGTACATCGGCGGCGAGCTGCTCGTTCCACATTTTGTGCTCGAACAGCGTTTCGCCGAGCATGGTGCAGCCATCGAGTGAGGCGAGCAGATCGCCGTCGGTGCCGACGATGGGGAACAGGTCTTCGCCGATCCGAGCTTCTAGAATTGGGCGAGCCATGGCCTCAGCTTCGTGGCCCTTGTCGAACAGGTATTTCTGCACCCACCACGACACATCGCGGTCGAGTCCAGTCTTTTTGGCGCTGAGTAGTTCGGTGCGTTTCATCTGCTTCGAGGCGCCCATCATGGCGGGTGCCTCGGAGGCAGTGAAGTAGTTGGCGCGGAGCGCATGCCAGGCTTCGGAGCCCTGAGCGACGTTATGGATTCTCATTCTTGCTCTCCTTCAATGGGGGCGAGGGCCTTGATCGCTTCGATCTGCTCTTCGCTCAGGGTGAATTTGCTGCTGACGGTCGCGATTAGGTGATCAGGTGCAGACCTTCCAGAGTCGACGGCGGCGCGCCACTTGGGCAGGTTCTCGGCAAGCTTGTCGTCGGGATAGGGTGGAAGCTCTGCGGTGGGCCTGCCTTTAGGCGGTGAGACATCACGGATGATTGGGGTGACTTCTTCGAGCTCGTCCGGGCTGTACACGCCAAGGATCACGTCAGGGCAATACAGTCGCGACCAGCGCTTGGTAGCGAGATAGGCCAGTTGCTGGCGCGGATCGTCAGCCCAAAGCGTGCTGTTACGAGTGCGGGCCTGGGCCAGCAGCAACTCAAGAACGCGGGGCTCATCTTCGCCGCGAAAGGTGGCCCAGACTTTGACGCCCAAACCCTCTTCGTCTTCGAGCTTCCAACCGGGTTGGCGGTACTGCTTTCCTTCGCCGTTGGTTTTGATGTCGAACTTGCCGATCACCTTTTCCCAAGCGCCATACCACTCGTAGTGCAGGCGATCCAGAACCGGCGCGCAGGTGGTGATCACTGCGTTGACCAGTTGGGCTTCATAGCCGAGTACGCCGTTCACTAAGTGCGTTTTCTGGGCTACCGCGAACGGGTTCATCTTCCACTGCATCGATTGCATGACGACCGCCAGACAATCCGCTGAGTTGCCGTTGAAATGCTTCGGCACCGTGGCGCGGCCGGTAGCCATCACGTCAGCCAAGCGCATCATCTTGTCGAGGCTGTCACCGTCGAGCACCAAGGCGCTGGTGCTGGTCGCTGCGTGTGGAAGAATGTGCAGGGTTTGCTCGTGCGCCACTGGCGCCACGCTTTGTGTGGACATGACAACTCCTTGCCGCGCGCTGGCGCAGCTCTTGAAAGGTGTGTGCTAGTGAGGGATTGGCGCGGAGAGGGCGCCGAGCAACATGAGGGCGGTGCAGTTGGCGAGCGTCAAGAACGAGCTGCGCCAGAAGACGATGCGGCGGGTTCGTTGGCTGGGTGTCATGCCGCGTCCGCCTTCCGTTGCTCCGTAAGTTCGGCGGCGCGGTCTGCTGCCAGTTCTTCGGCGCGAGCCCGACCGTATTCGTTGGCGTGCGGCCGGATCAGTGCTTCGGCGACATCGTGCAGGGCCGTGGCGCGAGTGCTTTTAGGCTGGCCCAACGCTTCAATTGCCAAGTCATAAGCAACGCCATGAACCCGGCGCCCATCGGCGACGATCTCGCACAGTAGGCGTTCAATCGGATACTCGCGATTGTCGGTGAGTAGCGGGGCGATGTGTTCTTGCGCATCCAGGTGCTCGGCCAACGCTTCCCACAGCGACTGCGGAGTGACCAGTGCGACTGACTTGCCGTGAGCACGCGGTGCGGTAACGTTGTCGCCACAGATGAGTGCATTGATTGCATCGTGGAGCCAGTCCGGCCCTTCGACCGTTTCGAGAAAATCAGTCATGGTCTATTCCTGCTGTTCCAGTCGGCGTGCTAGGGCGCAGGCCTCGTTGTGATCGCGACGAAAGCCACGGGCCTTGCCGGTGCGGCTGTCCACGACATGAAAGAAAGCAACGCCCACCGGCTTCACGATGAAGCGAGGCTTCGTGACCGGAACCGGCCGGCCAATCAGCTCGTAGAGGTATTCTGTGGCGATGCGTGAGCGAATACGCAGCGCTGCGCGCACTTCGTTTCCGATCTGGATGCTGGGGTGCATGGCAATCTCCGTTTGATGTGAGAACCAACAAAACTCGGCTGCACTCATCCGTTCCGCTGGTTGCCGTTGGGCGCGGAGGGGAGTGCATGCGGGTGGTGTCGGAGGGGAAGGGGTTGCCGGTAACGCTGTCCGGCTCCAGCGTTGACGTCGCGATAAACGACCTGGCCAACTGGACGATGGTGACGCAGGTGGGCGGTTATAGGCCGCAGTTTCGTCCGCATCGGAGAGTGATCGAAACACCAGGGCGCTACCCCTGCTTGGTTCCCGCCGCGTTTATAGTGTTGGCCGTCTCGCTCATACCGGCTCAGGACATTCACGGGTCTTTGCGATCCTAGCGCTGCAGCCCGCTTGGGCACGCTTCGATCACTCTCCGATGCGGCCTGGTGCTGGGGAGTACCAGGCGTTCGGGCAGTTAACGACAGGCTGTCGTGGCGCTGGTTGTCAAAGCGAGTGTTCAAGGTTCTCAGCAATTTGCTGATCTACCAGGTCGCCAATCTTGAATGTGTCGTCTACCGAGTAGTGCGGATTGCACTCAGAGCAGTGGCCGGCAACTTCAATCTCAATGGCGTGCTGCGCCAATTCCTGATCCCGGAAGCAGGCCGGGCAGCGAACTGTTTCAATGCCGCGCGCCTTAACCTTGCCGACACAGCATTTCTCCGCATCGTCTTTCTCGTCATGCGCCTCTTCGCAGGTATCGCACAGCCAAACTTCGCTCACTTCTGGCTGACAGCACTGCTCGGCGGCGTAGTGCGTGTTGTGCACGTCGTTGCAGCTTCCGCACTCATAGGCCTGCTTCGGCATATCAAGTACCTCTTGGTTGTCATCCCAGAACGCCCTGTTGCCAAGGCGCTCCAGTGATGCTTTCCGCCGTGACCCGCTACTGGCGTCGGTCACTGGCCTATCCCAAATTGTTCTTCCAGCCGCGGGCCTTTCGGCTTGTTCTCCCGCTGGATAACTGTTCTTGGCGTTTTACGCTGCACGCCCGGGTCAGTTGCCAACCCTCTGAACCGTTGAGGCCGGTTCATCGCTGCCTTTGAATCTGGGCCGGTGGTGATCCGGCAAGGTGAAGCGGTGGAGCTAAAGAGCGGGTTCTGGGTGATTCTTTTCTGTCTCGACTTCCGGTCCCGATGTGGGGACTGGGTTGCGATGGATGCAAGTTAACCGCCGGTTTATGTATTGGTCAATACCGCCGGTTAATTTATTTTTCGCTCCGGTGGCGTATGCTTTCGCTAATGCTGTATGTATATCCAGTATCTGTGGGGGCGAGATGGCGAAGGCGAAAAAACATGAAAAGCAGGCAGAGCGGCAGGAGATGAGCGGGATTGAGAGGCTCGGACTGCGAGTCTCTTCGATGATTAATCACCCGGTTGCGCAGGTTCAGCGCTGGGTGACGATCCACCGCCTGGACACTGACGGTGAACGAGAGTGGAAGGAGGTGATGGGACTGCTGTCCGAAACGGACGGCATAGACATGACATTCAACGAAGACGAGTCGGTGACGCTTCGATGGGAGGCAAGCGCCGATGAAGATCGGCCGGTGGAGGTTGTAGAGCCTATTGAAGAGCCAGCTCCTTTCTGACGGGCAACAAAAAGCCCGCGCAGAGGCGGGCTTTTTCATTGACTCCCAGTCTGGAGATATTGACTTTCAGTTCGCCCTAATTTCCCTCAAGACGCGGAACAGCCTTTAGCGATAGCTTTCCTGATGAGTGATCTTGATGAGCCGTCGCCAACAAAAGCACAGTTGTTTCCTCGCGTTCTTTCAGTTTTTTGAATACTTCGCTGTTAGGATCTACGGATTTCATCTGCTTACGCTGGTTTTTTAAATCTCTATTTAGCGAGCCTAAATATTGGGTCAGTTCGGGGTCGACTGACACCCTTACAAGCACTAAAAAAGCGACGTGAATTATTATTGGAGAAATAAA
Organism: Pseudomonas sp. Root329; assembly: GCF_001424925.1. Lineage (NCBI taxonomy): Bacteria > Pseudomonadati > Pseudomonadota > Gammaproteobacteria > Pseudomonadales > Pseudomonadaceae > Pseudomonas > Pseudomonas sp. Root329. Next base: position 77,705 of record NZ_LMCV01000005.1, read on the forward strand.
ACTTGAAAGGAGAATCGCTATCTGCTGCCACTCTTTGGGCAGGTATGCACAAATACCTATAAGAAGGGTTGTAATGCCTCCGACGCTAAGTGGCTTTCCTATTTTTTCTGGAGATCCAATTTTGTCACTCATTGGTACTCTCCCAGTATCGTTTTATTTTTGCAGCAGTAGAGCCGTCGGTTTTTGTCTTGATGGTTACTCTTGAATCTATAACGCCGTTCGTCGTATAAGTTATTATTAATATCTTGTCGGCAACATATTTATCAAGTAAATATTTAGAAATTCGACTCGATAGAATGGCGATTAGGGGACTGATTGCAATCAGTCCTAACGACATAAACAATAACGCTATGTCTTTATCCAAAATCATTCGCAAAACCTCAGATAATGCGCTCTTCCTTTTTTACCCAGTGACGGGTAATTTCAATAACCTCATACAGTATAGTTGATCTTATAGGGCGAGAAGTGGTGGTTATACGAAGTTTTGCTTCGTACAGATCTCCCTTTTTGAACGCCTGCTGGTTTGCTTTTACCTTGGAGAGGAAAGATACGTCTTTCATCAACGCTGATTTTTCCTCTCCGTTTGGTAGTATTATTTTCCATCCTTTGCTCGAATCGAAATTGACTTGAGCAAAACTAATGTTGAGATGTTCGTTGTCAACAGTTATCTCTTCAAGACTCCCTTTAGGGAGAGGTGAGAAGTCGTCGATGCGATTTTCATCTACAACAGCGATCGCTTCGTGCTGCTCGTCAAGAACCTTGAATTTAGCATGCGGTTTGTTATGTAGGGGGGCTTGAACTATCTTGTGTAGCGAATCTCTGATCTTTTTGTTTCCGACCATTTCGGCGAGCTTTGCGTCACATGGAATGTCGCCATCGTCTGTATGGATCGTTGCTGTATTCTTATTAGTCTCTATAGTGATAGAGGAAATTTTGCGATTTTTGAGTTTTTTAATGATCTGAAAAATTGTGGGGACCGTAGCAGCGGCTCCTGCTGTCGTAAATCCAAGGTACTTCAAAACCTCAAGTGCGCCGGGGGTCTTGGCTAGCACAAGAAAGTCTACAATAATAGAACCCTTCTTAGCTGGCGTGGTCACCATGAGCTCTAAGTCGGCACCGCCTTTAGTATATATGAGCGTCGCTTCATTCAAGAGGTCAGACATCGCGGAGATAGCTTCACCTAGGTCTTTGGCATTTATTTTGTGTTTTGCCAAGTCCTCGGATTCTGCATCATAAGAAATACTGAATTTTTCAAAATTCCCTTTCAATTACTACTGCTCCCCAGCTTTAAGAATTGGATTTTTAGTTATGTATTCGGCAGATCATTTATTTTAAAGCTTCTGAGCATTTTTCATTCCAATCCAGCGCTTGGATTAACCACTACATCATTGATCCTCACTTTCAGGTAACTCCTATCCGGTTTGATGGGGCTATAGGGCTAGACGAGATGCGCGTTCCAAACCAGAAGCACCCGGGCCTGGATGAACGTCATGTCTCGACGAATCATCCGGTCTTTGTGCTTAGTGTTGTCCGAGATCATCTCAAAATGATCTTCATCGGCAACCTGGAGCCGCTTGATGTAGATGTGATCGTCCCAAGAAAATAGATAGATCCCATCTCCGGCGAACTCGCGAATATTCACGTCAACGATCAGCGGGTCGCGGTGCTTGATCGTCGGCTCCATTGACTGGCCCCAGCCGGTAACCATCTTCAGGTGGAAGTGTTCTTCGAAATCAACTCCAAGCTCGCGCAGATGCTTCGGGCTTATTCGGACATCCTTGAACATCTCTGGATGATCATGAGCAATCTGGCCACCACCCATGGCGCCGCGGATGTCGTAGTGGGCGATCCATACCTCATCACCCACCAAGCCCGGTCGGGAGAAGTCGCCAGTGATCACATTACCGCTATCGACGTGCCCGTTGTCAGTCTCCTCCGCTACAGCCAGTAGCCGGTCGCGCACAAACTCTGGAATGCCACTGCCTTGTTTTGCCAGCATCTGGCGAACCATTTCAGCAGCGGAAGACCCGAAGCCGACTGCTATCTCCACGGCGTTGGTCATTCCGTAGATTTCTTTTGCCAATCGTTTGCTGAATTTTTCGACCGGCACGCCAAGCTGCCGCGAAAGCACGGTGGCAAATTTTGCGTTCAAAGGATTTGTGCCGTTTAGATACATCGCAACAGCAGCAGCAGAAATATCAGCCGCTTCGGCAAGGCTTGCTTGAGTGAGGCCGAGGGCGTTCTTTTTCGACACGAATAATGCTTTCGCCGCGTCGCACTCAGCCTTCAGCTCTGGGGAAAGCTCTTTCTTTTTCGTCATCCGTGGAATTTAACCGTTGGTTAATTAATTTGCGGCAACCGGCGGTATTGCTAGAAAACTAACCGGCGGTTAATATCATTCTCGAAAACACCATTCGAGATTTCCAGAATGAAGCAGATCCCACTTACAGAGCTGGTTGCTACGAAAGGGCAGGCCTTTGCGGCCAAAGCTCTTGGGGTCAGCCCTGCCGCAATCAGCAAGGCCATTTCGGCCGAGCGAAATATTTCAGTCACCTGCAATCAGGACGGGACCTTTGAAGCGCATGAGCTCAAGTCCTTCCCGGCTCAGGCGATCCCAAAGAAATCAGCCGCCTAACCCTGCCCAGTCATACCGAAAGCGGAAGTGAACCTATGGCCTACGACGATAAAGCGCATCGGCACGAGCACCAGGTGAAGGTGCGCCTCGATGACGAAGTCTTTCAGGAACTAAAGGACGTTGCCCGCGACATGAAGCTGCAACACAGCGTGCTTAGCCGAGAAATCATCGAGGCCGCGCTTGAGGTCAAGCGAACGCTCGGAGAGCTGCCGTTTGAGCTGGAGAAAAGACGCGCCTGAGAAGGCCATAGAGGGGGATTCATGCCCAGTGCAGTAGTTGAACTCAGGAAGGGCGCAACAGAAGAACTGGCGCGATGGGCGTCGGAGATCGGAATCACCCCGGATGCCTTGGCTTCCGAGCTTTTACGACTGGCGATGCCAGGGCTCAAGAAAGCGATCTGCGACAGCGCACCACCCGGAAGCAACGTGGTTGCCTTCCCGCCAAAGCGGTGATTCACAGCCCTTATTAGGGACCGAAGAGTGAGCAGGGCGGGCCGGTTAGGGATTTCAAGATTGGCGCTGGTCCCTGGTTCGGGACTGGAAGAAAAGAAGGTCATGGATTCGTCCCTGATCAGTTGATGAACAGAGTTTCTCCAAAGTAGTGGCTCGAAGCCACGTAACGATTTTCGGGGTGTTACATGCAATCACTGATGAGAGCCATCTACGACGTAGTCGACGAGCACGGCACCAAGAAGATCGCGGAAGGCGCGAGCTTCACTTCTCGCACCCTGCTAGCCCAGAAAGCCAACCCTGACTATGACAGCCACAACATGAACGTTGCCGAGCTTGATCGGATCATGGCGTTCACTCGTGACTTCCGCCCGCTGGCGGCCTGGGCGGATCGCTTCGGGTTTGACCTGGTGGCGCGTGAGCGCCCGGCAGCGAAGCCGCTAATGATTGCGCTGTGCCATTTGACCGCCGAGTGCGGCGACGTCGGCCGACTGATCTTCGATGCCACTGCCGACAACCACATCAGCCAGCACGAGAAAGCCCAGGGCGACAAAGCCATCCAAGAAGCCATCGACGCGCTGCACGTTCTGCGCGAGTCGCTGAAGGCTGCCTGAATTTCAGACACAAAAAAGCCGACGGAGAAGGTCGGCTGATTCGCAAAACTAGAGAGCGCCGATTATGCAGAGCCAACCCAATTCAAGCAATACCCCGAACCATGTCGCGACACGTTTTATTAATTCCGAAAACGTGTCGCGCACCAATTCAGTTATCCCTTTCGACTTCGACGGCGGTGCCATCCGCGTCATCACTGACCAACTTGGTGATCCGTGGTTCGTCGCTCGTGACGTTGCTGACGCTCTGGGTTACGCCAAACCAGAAAACGCTGTATCCCGCCACTGCAAGGCCGCGACCACTACCCCGAAACAGGGTGGTGGTTTCATGACCATCATTCCTGAGCGCGATGTGTACCGGTTGGTGATGCGCTCAAAACTTACAGGTGCCGAGCGCTTCGAGGAATGGGTTGTTGGTGAGGTACTTCCGAGCGTGCGCAAGACAGGTAAGTTCGAAGTGGTCGGCCCGAGCAGTTCGAAGGTCGTCGGCGAACTGGCAATCATGGAATGTTTCACCCGGCTTCTGAAGCCGGCACCGTCCAGTCAAATGCTGATGCTCGCCAAGATCGCCGCGAACAACGGACTCGACGCGCAGTTCCTCCCAGGCTACGCCATCGACGCAGCACCGGACGCCACCGGCGGCAGTTCCATGCCGACCAAGGCCGTTACCGCGCTGATCAAAGACTTCGACCTGCGCACGTCGGCGCCAGCCTTTAACAAGCTGCTGGAGGCTCATGGATTCCTCAAGGAGATGCAGCGCCGTAACTCCAAGCAGGAATACGTCGACTTCTGGTCGGTGACTGAGAAAGGTCTGGCCTACGGCAAAAACCTCACCAGCCCCCAATCCCCCCGCGAGACGCAGCCACACTGGTATGTCGATCGTTTCCTCGAACTGGCCAAACTGGTCGGGAAGGCCTGACATGCAATACACCGTCACGATCAACCAGGTGAAGGCGCTTGAGTGGGGGCTGAACTCTCAGCAGGCCCTGCTGTTCGCCTTCGTCTACGAGAGCCCGAGCTGGGCCAATCCAATCAAGACGGATAGCGGGATCTACTTCGCGCTGAGCAAGAGCAAAATCGTTGACGAACTGCCGCTGCTCACAGATAAACCGGACACCGCTTACCGACTACTGAAAGCTCTGCGTGATGCCGGTCTGATTGAGCTTTCCAGCACTTCCAGCATCACGCTGATCCGCCTTACTGAGAAGGCGAAAGAGTGGAATCGCAAACTGGATGGGTCGGAAAAATATCCGACCTCCGATGCCCTTGATGGTCGGAAAAAAATCCGATCTACCTCGGATAAATCTCCGAGCAAGGCCGGAAAAAAATCCGATTCAGGGTCGGAAAAATCTCCGACAAATCAGGGTACCAATAATCAGGGTACCAATCAGGTAACCAGTAATCAGGATTTGCAGGACGGCTCGGACAAGCCGAGCCGATCCGGCGGGTTGGTGCTGGTCGTTGATCGCACCGACGCGCCACGGGTTGAAATCCCTGCCGACATGCCAGGCCCCAAAGACCAGACCTGCAAGACCTTCAAGACTTGGGCGAATTACGCCATGGCTTACCGCAAGCGCTATGGCGCCTGGCCGGTGTGGAATGCCAAGGTCGGCGGCCAGCTCGGTCAGATTGTCAGCCGCCTTGGTGCTGATGTCGCCCACCACGTCGCCGCGCACTTCCTGAAAACCAGCGATGCCTCTGTGCTGCGCAAGTGCCACAGCCTCAACGAGTTGTTGGCCAACGCCGAGAGCTACCACACCCAGTGGGTAACCGGTCAGCGCATCAACGGGGCCACTGCCCGCCAGATGGAGCGCACCGAAGCCAACCTGTCCGCCGCAGAGCAAGCCGCTCAGCTCGTTCTGGCCAAACGCCAGGCAGGAGAGCGCAATGAATACCTCTGAAATGTCAGACGCCCAAGTTGCAGGTCTGGCGGCGGCCATCTGTGCCACTGCTGAAGCGATGGGCCAGGAGATCAGTCCAGGCACCGCCGCTTTGATGGCTGAAGACTTGTCGGTTTATCCGGTCGCCATCGTTCGTGACGCATTGAAGTCGTGCCGCAACGAAGTGAAGGGCCGGCTGGCAATGGTCGAGATCCTTACGCGGGTGCAGCTCAAGGATGGCCGACCTGGGAAGGACGAGGCGTGGTCGATTGCTCTTACCGCAGGCGATGAATCCGAAACAGTCGTAATGACCGCCGAGATACGCCAGGCGATGGTTGCCGCGCAGCCGATTTTGAGTCGTCGAGATGTTGTTGGTGCCCGGATGGCCTTCAACAGCGCCTACGAGCGTCTGGTATCCGCAGCCAGGTCCGAAGCCAAGCCGACCACTTGGAGCGTTTCCCTCGGGCTTGACCCGGCGCGCCGGGTCACAGCGATTGAGTCGGCAGTCCGTATGCAATTGATCACCCAGCAGACGGGAACCCAGTACCTGGCGGACCTGCGCATCGCGCCCGTCACCGCCGATGGCCAGGCCATCGCTGGGCTTATTACCGGTTCTACCGCGGAGCCATCTCCTCATCTGCGCGAGAAACTCGCCGAAGTACGCCATATCGTCGATGCGGCGAAGGGCCGGCAAAAACACGAACGACTCAAGAAGGCCCAGGCGGATCGGGTTGACACCTATCTGCGCAAGCGCAAGTTCCGTGTGGCCATCGCAGCAGCGCAACGCAAGGAGGTATCCCATGGCTGAACTCGCACTTATCCGCACCGCCCAAGGCCTGGTGCCTGCCACCGAAGCCGACCGTGAAACCGTCCAGAAGTGGAAGGCAGGCCAGATCATTCATGGCAAGTTCACCCGCATGCGCAACGGCAAGTTCCACGGCAAGTTCTTCTCGATGCTCGATTTGGCGTGGGAATACTGGGAGCCAGTCGGCGGCCTGATCCCGCGCCAGGAGATGCGCGGCATTCGAGGACTGGCCAAGTTTTTCGAGGCGCAAAGCGGAAAACCGGGGCAGCTCTCGCACGCGGTTGCGGCTTACATCACCGGCCTTGAGTCGGCTCGCGCTGAGCGTTTCCCGGCAGTAGACAAGAGCCGGGAAGCCTTTCGTGAGTGGGTGACGATCGAGGCCGGCCATTTCCACCTGGTGCACACGCCTGAAGGGATCCGCAAAGAGGCCAAGTCGATCAGCTGGGCAAACATGGATGACACCGCCTTCGAGCCACTTTATCGCGACGTCTTCAACGCCTGCTGGCGGTTGGTGCTGTCCGCGCACTTTGAGAATGAAGCTGATGCGCTTTCCGCGGCTGATCAGTTGGGGAGTTACGCATGAAACGCACAGAGCTGAAGCGCGCCACGCCGTTGAAGTCTGGAGGCATCCAGGCGCGCGAGCGTCGCAAGAAACGCTGCAAAGTATGCAAGGCCATGTTCGCCCCGGCTCGCGACTTCCAGGCGGTGTGTGGGGAGATCGCCTGCGCCATCGCTCATGCGCCGGCCAATCAAGTCCGCGCACGCAAGGCGCTGGCCGACATCGAGCGCAAAGAGATCAAGGTCCGCAAGGAGAAGCTGAAGAGTCGGGCCGACCATCTGCGCGAAGCCCAGGTCGCGGTGAACGAGTACGTGCGCATGCGAGACGCGCACCTGCCGTGCATCAGCTGCGACTCAAGTCCGAGTGATCATGACCTGATCACCGGCAGCCGCTGGGACGCTGGTCACTACCGATCTGTCGGCGCTTGCCCGGAGCTGCGCTTCGAGCCGCTGAACATTCACCGCCAGTGCGTGAAGTGCAATCGCAACCTGTCCGGCAACGCGGTCGAGTACCGAATCCGTTTGGTGCTGCGCATCGGCGCCGAGCAGGTCGCATTTCTCGAAGGGCCCCATCCGGCCCGCAAATACACCGTCGAAGAAATCAAAACCATCAAGGCCGAATACCGAGTCAAGACCCGCGAACTGAAGAGGGCTGCAGCATGATCTATCCAGGCGTTCTGAACGCAGTTGTCTCGGCCCTCGCGGCTGAGGCCATCGACAACACCAGCAAGCAAGCATGGCAGAAGCTGTACAACTCTGCCGACGAGGAGGAGGGCGGCGATCTGGCGACGCTGGTTCGCTCGCGTGGCGCCGGCACCATAGACCGCACGCAAGTGGACTGCTGGGTGTCCGCCCGGTTGCACAGCGCGCTCGAGCAGAACCATTGGGATGCGCTGGTGGCGAAGTACAGCACGCACAAGGGGCGCAAGGTTCAGGCAATTGCAGCGTTGCAGACCCTGATTGCCACCCCGGCGCCGAAGCTGTTCCTGTTCAAGGCGACGACAGCGTGGGCCATTCCACAGTTGAAGGGCGCGCGGCCAAAGGTGGTGACGTCAGTATCGGTCGAGATCCCGATCGACGCTCCGGAGTGGCGCCGCGAAGCCGTGGTGAAGGCTGCGCTGGCTGCCGGTCAGGCGAAGGTTAAGCGCGACACTTTGCGATCCGCCGACATGATCGTGCTGAAGGACAGCTTCTACGACATGAGCACGTGGGACAACGACGGGACGCCGGAATCGACTCGGCGGCGGTGGCGGCAGGACATCGGCCGCGCTGCTGACGATCTGGTCAACGAGGCGCTGGCACACGCCGCCGACATTCTGGAGGCGGAAGGATTACTGATTGAGCGGGCTGCATGATTGCCTGTTGACATCATTGAGCGGATGAGCGAAATTAATCCCATCCTGTCATTCCTGTGTGCATCAAGGTGTGACGACCAGTTCGTACTCTTCGGAGCGGGCGGTGCAGGGAAGTTGTTGACGTTGGGAGGGGCCGCGTTTTTTGGAATTATTGTTCTGATTATGTGGTGCGTTCTTTTAAAAATCACTTCTGACACTCAGCAAACTGGACCGAAAGGGGGTAATGGTATGGGTAAATTATTTGGTGTTTCCGTGGCAACATTCGTGGCAAATGCTTCAACGGCCCTACTCGTTAACAACCTTCCAGCACTTAGCATTCGGCTGATGTAATAGGCCACCGGTTTCGCGAGTCCAGCGCAACCAACAGAACCCCAGGCGACCTTAGTCGACTGGGGTTTTTTTATGTCGCCAGTTTTTACCTGTAGCAAGGACAGCCCTCGGAAAGGCCTGGTCGTCGATAAACCGGACAGTGCGACGTACGGAATCAACACCGGCAGCCCGCGCACCCTGACCTCGCAATGCTGCGGGGTGGCGCGAGACTGAATCGCGAGATCGATGCAAAGGGGCGTCGACGCAGTGAAGGTCTTCGGCAGACAGGAGGGGAAAGACCCTCACACCTATTTCGAGCCTCGGCATCTGCTGGGGCTTTTTCGTTTTCGACTCCACCACGCCCATTGCTCCGAGCTGGGAGTGTTGCTGGAGTCGGATCTATCAATCTCCCCGAGAGGGAGCCATTGGATTCTCAATCATGCCGGACAGACCTGAGAGCTGGGCCAAGTTCTGGGAGGCAATGAGCAATCCACTCCTACAGGGCGCAATTATGGCGATCCTCATCTCCCTCTTGCGCGTGCTGTACGACGCCAAAGAAACCAGCAAGCGCCGGATCATTTTCGAGGCGCTGATCTGCGGAGGCCTGAGCCTGTCAGCCAGTAGCGTGATCGCCTGGATGGAGTGGCCATCGAACCTTTCGGTCGCAGCCGGCGGGGCCATTGGCTTCCTCGGCGTGACAGCCATTCGCGAGATGGTGACCCGCTTCTTGGGTCGCAAGGTGGATTCGCTATGAAGGCCTTTGCCGCCGCAGCAATCATCGCGCTCGTTGCCTGCCTGTTGCTGGGCATCCAGCACTACCAGGTCATTGCACTTGAAGGTCAGGTGACGATCGAGGCCAAGGGCAAGCAGGACGCCATCGCGGCCAACAACGAGAGCCAGTTGACGATCACCACCCTGCGCGCTGAAGCCCAGCGCAACGCCGATTACCTGAAAGACCTGAACAAGCGAATCAGGGCCAGCGAAGACAAAGCCAAAAAGGCGAGGAAAGACTTTGAAGATCTCAAGCGCAACAGCAAGCCTGTTCGTGATTGGGCTGCTCAGCCTCTGCCTGACGGCCTGCGCGGGAAAACCGGCAGTAGTAACAAAGACCCAGGCAGTAAGAATTGAAGCGCCCGAGCTGATCCCGTGCGAGCGGATCGACGCAGCTGAATCTGAGGCTGGCCTTCGCCTGAATGGCGATGTGTGGGAGCTGAAGGATCAGGCCATCAAGCTGCTCGACACGTGCGCCGACCAGGTGGACGCCCAGATCAAGCGCAGTCAGAGCAAGTAACCGAATCCGCGACACGTTTCGCGTATCTGCAAATTGTGTCGCGACCTTGGAGAGCATCATGAGCGATCAGTCAGGCGAGCATATTCACAGCTGGGACGACGGTCGTGGGCTGCGCAAGGTCCTCGTCGATGGCCAGCCAGTAACCCACGTGATCTGGTGTGACACGAAGGTCGGCATTGCAGTAGTAACGGATTACCCTCTCAAGTCATCAAATGGAGAGCATGTCGACTTCCATCCCCTCTGGGGCGAGATCACTGTCGTTCCCATGGAGGGCGCATGACCAGCATCACCCGCCTGCATCACGCATTACCGCTGAGCCCTGCCATCAATCAGGCGACTACTGAGCTGGATAGCGCCATCGCCAAAGCGATTGACGCTGCCAAGGCTGCGGGCCTGCCTCAAGGACTGGTCGTGTCTCTCTTGCATGGGCATGCGCACGGACAGACCCACATCATGGTGAGCAAATGACCGCAGATGTTCACGACATCGCGGACCAGCGACCGCACCTGACAGTGGTGGCAAGTGACGCCATCCACGTTCTGCCTTGTGACCTAGTGCGCTCAGTGATCACTGGAGACAAGCCGTCCGCCATCCTGACTGAGCCAGTAGTGCGCCGGATCATTGAAGAGTGGCTACAGCAGGTGACCGAATGACCATGAAAGTCGTTGAGTTCAAGCGGGAAGATTGGCGCGACGCCGCCAAGACCCTGCGCAAGATCGCCGATGACCTGGACGCCGGTGAGCATCCCGAGTGCACTGTGGGCGCCTTGACGCTGATCGGCGTGAAGGGTGAGGTCACTGTGTTCGGCCTCGGCCCCAAGTGCGACGACTTGCAATGTCTGGGTGCCATGCGCCTGGGTGAGCAGAAGCTGATTGATGTGCTGCTGGATGGCGGGGCGGGGTAGGTGTGCCGCAGGCGAGTGCGGCACGGGTTTGTTACTTGACCTTCAGCGCTTGCTGGATCTGGTCGGCGTAAGTCGAGAGCATCTTCATGTGAGCACTCAGGCTGAACTTCTGATTGCCGCTCCCTGCATATGCATGGATCAAATCTAGTGCCGCAGCAACCGCCGCAGCGCGCTTTGCTTCGCTTTTCAAGGCTGAGTTGTTGGCAATTATTGGGGCGAATGTTTCAGACATAACTACTTCCTTGCATTGATTGATCCTTACCAATACCGGCAACTCGCCACTATTTCAAGCTCAAGGTGATTCATGGACAGGCCATACCCTCCATCGTCATTGATTGAGCTGTCCGATCTTTCCGACTTCGGTACCCGCCTGACCCCGGCTCCCGAAGTGTGGGAGTGGCTCCAAGCCGAGATCCTTGCCGACACCGGAAGCATTCACAACGAAGACCATGCTCATTTACTGGATGCAGACATCCGGATCATGTGGGCGTCTTCACACTTCGAGAAGCAGGGGCGGACAGTTCTTGGCCAGGCCGAGCAAGTGGCGTTCCGCGCAGGTGGTTGGCAGAAAGCCCGGATGGAACAACAGATGCGTGATTGGTTCGGCGATGTGCCGGCCTTCATCATCACCCTGGCTGCTGACTACTGCTCGCAGTGCTCCGACGCCGACTTCTGCGCACTTATCGAGCACGAGCTGTACCACATCGCTCAAGCTACCGATAAGTACGGTCAACCAGCCTTCACTGAAGAAGGCGCTCCCAAGCTGAAGCTGCGTGGCCACGACGTCGAAGAGTTCGTCGGTGTGGTTCGCCGCTACGGTGCGAGCCCTGACGTTCAAGCGTTGGTGGATGCAGCAAACAAACCTGCTGAGGTAGGGAAATTGAACATATCGAGGGCCTGCGGAACCTGTCTGCTCAGATCGGCCTGAAATTTGACAGGCATTAGACGGAATCCAATTTATGGCGACCCTGAATAGTGAGGTGAAAGGCTTCATCGTTCAGGCGTTGGCGTGCTTTGACACCCCCTCGCAAGTGGTGGAGGCCGTCAAACAAGAATTCGGCATCGAGATATCCCGGCAGCTCTGCGAATCACACGACGCTACCAAGCGATCCAGCAAGACGCTCGCGGCCAAATGGGTGACCCTGTTTCACGACACCCGCAAGCGCTTCCGGGAGGAAATGGCAGAGATACCTATCGCCAACCGGGCATACCGACTTCGCGGCTTGGGCCGTATGGCAGAAAAGGCCGAGAGCATGCGTAATTTGGCGCTTACCGCTCACCTCTATGAGCAGGCGGCCAAAGAGTGCGGCGATATCTACGTCAACCGGAACAAGAAGGAAGACGCCGGCGACGAGCCAGTGATCCCGACCCGCATTCAAGTAGACGTGGTGGATGCGAGGAAACCGAATGCCGAGCCTTAACGTTCCGCAGGCTCACTTCCTCACGCTACCGCACAAATTTCGCGCATTCGTTGCAGGGTTCGGCTCAGGTAAGACCTGGGTTGGATGCTCGGCGCTGTGCAAGCACTTCATGGAGTGGCCTGGTGTCAACGCTGGCTACTTCGCGCCGACTTACCCGCAGATCCGGGACATCTTCTATCCGACAGTGGAAGAGGTGGCCTATGACTGGGGACTGAAGACCAAGATCAACCAGGCGAACCATGAGGTTCACATTTACAGCGGCCGGCAGTATCGCGGCACTGTGATTTGCCGGTCGATGGAGAAGCCGCAGACGATTGTCGGCTTCAAGATCGGTCACGCCTTGGTCGATGAGCTGGATGTGCTGACGTCGATCAAGGCTCAGCAGGCCTGGCGCAAGATCATTGCCCGGATGCGTTACAACCTGCCGGGGTTGAAGAACGGTGTCGACGTGACCACGACGCCGGAAGGCTTCAAATTCGTCTTCCTGCAATTCGTGAAGCAGCTTCGCGACAAGCCGAAGCTGAACGAGATGTATGGCCTGGTGCAGGCGAGCACGTTCGACAACGAGCTGAACCTGCCGAGCGACTACATCGAATCGCTGATGGAGTCGTATCCGCCGCAACTGATCCTCGCTTACCTGAACGGCCAGTTCGTCAACCTGGCGTCCGGATCGATCTACCACACCTACGACCGCAAGCTGAATCAGTGCTTCGATACGGTGCAGCCGGGTGAGCCTTTGTTCATCGGCATGGACTTCAACGTGGGCAAGATGGCGGCGATCACACACGTTAAGCGCGACCAAGGGTTGCCCCGGGCCGTCGATGAGTTGATGGATGGCTACGACACGCCGGACATGATCCGTCGCATCAAAGAACGCTACTGGGAGCACACCGGCAACGACTACAAGAAGACCTGCGAGATCCGGATCTACCCGGACGCCTCTGGTGATTCACGTAAGTCGGTCAATGCCAGCGTCACCGATATCGCCATGCTCAAGCAGGCGGGCTTCACAGTCATCGCGCCGGCGGCCAACCCGCCAGTCAAGGATCGGATCAACGCCATGAACGCCATGTTCTGCAACGCGCAGGGCGAGCGGCGTTACCTGGTCAACCCGTTTACATGCCCGACGTATGCCGACGGGCTTGAGCAGCAAATCTGGGCGCCAAACGGTGAGCCGGATAAGAGCCAAGGCAACGACCACGCCAACGATGGCGGTGGTTACTTCATTCACCGCGAGTACCCGATTATCAAGCCGGTCACCGCTATCAAAATGGGATACGCCCGATGAGCAATGACGTCTCCTTCAAGCGGGCGGATTACATCGAAGTGCTGGACCGCTGGGCTACCGTACGCGATATCTGCGCCGGCCAGCACCGGGTGGTTTCTCGATTGCCGTACATCAACGCACACGACAAATCGCCGGAGAATGCCGACCGGAACAAGGCCTATCGCGAGCGCGCCGTGTTCAAGAACGCCACCGGGCATACACGCAACGGCTTGCTGGGCCTGGCCTTCCACAAAGACCCGACGCTCACAGTGCCGAAGAAGCTGGAGTACTTGCAGGACAATGCCAACGGGTCCGGGGTGAGCATCTACCAGCACTCGCAAGGCACGCTTGAGAAGGTGCTTGAGGCTGGGCGTCATGGTCTGTACGTCGATTTCCACCAAGATGACGGTGCTGGTGGTCACTCAGTCATCCTGTCTTACTGCGCCGAGGACATCATCAACTGGCGCACCGGCATGGTGAACGGCCACAACGTGCTGACGTTGGTCGTGCTGCGTGAGATGCCGGAGGTTGAGGAAGGCTTCGGATTCAAGGTGGTCGAGCAGTTTCGTGAGCTTGCGCTTGAGCCTGAAGGTTTTGTCTGTCGAGTTTGGCGTCGCTCTGGTCCGAGAGGTGGTGGCCCGCTTGAGGTCGCGGACACATTTATTCCGGAGGGCATTACCGGGCGCCTCAAAGAAATCCCGTTCACATTCGTCGGTGCACAGAACAACGATCCAACAATCGACGAGTCACCGCTATACGACATCGCAATGATCAACCTGGGGCATTACCGCAACAGCGCTGACTACGAAGACAGCGTCTTCTGGTGTGGCCAGGCTCAGCCATGGATCTCTGGCCTGGATGAGCAGTGGCGCGACCATATGGAGAAAAACGGCGTTTACGTCGGTTCCCGGGCGCCAATGCTGCTCCCCGCAGGCGGCGCCTTTGGTTACGCACAGCCATCGCCGAACACCCTGGTCAAAGAGGCAATGGCCGACAAGAACCAGATGATGATCGAGCTGGGCGCCCGAATGGTTGTTGCGTCACTGGCTGCCAAAACGGCTACCGAGTCCCGCGGTGATCAGTCTGCATCAACATCGGTGCTGGCTGGGTGCGTGGCGAACGTCAGCGAGGCCTATACCCGAGCGATCATTTGGTGCGGCCAGTACATGGGCATCAGTGACAAGGTCGCGTACCAGGTCAATCAGGAGTTCGTCGAGCTGACAGCTGATCCGCAGATGATCACGGCCTTGGTTGGCCTATGGCAGAACGGCGGCTTCGCGAAGGCGGATCTGCGGTCTTACCTGCGGAAACTGGGCTTGATTGCCCCGGAGCGCACGGACTTGCAGATTGATGGCGAGCTTCAAGAGCAGAGCGATGGCCTGGGCCTGGATGATGAGGTAACACCAAATGGCGGCAAACCAAGCAATCCTTGACGCCACGATCCGGCATGCGGTCTTCCTCGAAAAGCTGAAGGCAGGGGAGGTCGGAAAGTTTGCACCTTTCCTCAAGGAGATTGACCGCTCGATCCGGGACAGGCTCACCCAGTCGGACCTGACCGAGTACAACGTCAAGCGTCTTGAAGCGCTCTTGAAAGAAGTCGACAGCCTGCTGCTGGGCATCTTCGATCGTTACAGCACGCAACTGAACCTCGATCTGATCGACATTGCCAACTACGAAGCTGAGTTCGAGGCCACAAGTCTGGCCAGGTCCGCGCCGGTCGGCGTGTCGCTTGATGTTGCGGCGCCGACGGCTGCGGCCATCAGGGCGGCAGTGCTGACGAATCCACTCAGCGTGCGCGGCAGCGGCGGCGGGAAGCTGCTGAAGTCGTTCATCAAGGGTTGGACCACTGCCGAGCGGGAGCGCGTTACCGGCACGATCCGGCAGGGTTTCTTCGAAGGGCAAACGAACTTCCAGGTCATCCGCAATATTCGCGGCACCAAGGCGGCGGGGTACAAGGACGGCATCCTGGCAACTACCAATCGCAATGCCAGCACGGTCGTGCACACCGCGATTCAGCATGTGTCGTCACAGGCGCGCATGGAAGTGGCCAAGGCCAACACGGACATCGTGTCCGAGATCGAAATGGTCGCCACGCTGGACAGCAAGACCAGCCAGCAATGTCGCTCGATGGATAAGCGGCGCTTCCCAGTCATCTCTGGGCCAAGGCCGCCGTTCCACCCGAACTGCCGCACCACGTTCATTCTGTTGACTAAGCTCAGCGAGATGTTCGCCAAGGGCGCTACGCGGGCTTCAGTAGGGGCCGATGGTGCGGGGCAGGTCAGTGCGAGTCTCGACTATTACCACTGGCTACAGCAGCAGCCGGCTTCGTTTCAGGATGTAGCTATTGGCCCCGTTCGGGCGAAGCTATTCCGTGAAGGCGGGTTGAGCGTGGAGCGCTTTGCTGAGCTGCAGCTAGATCGCAACTTTGCGCCGCTCACCCTTGCTCAGATGAAGACTTTGGAGCCCCTAGCATTTGAGAAGGCCAGGTTGATTTAGTCAAATCCGAGCATTCTTTTTTGGATTGTTGAAATTTGTCAGTCTCCTCGAAGAAAAAAGAAAGCAGGTCGTAATCTTTTTTATGAATTTCTTCTTTTACGGCTTTGATTTTTTCAGGTGTATCAGCAGACATTATTTGCGCAATTGCTTCACCCGCATTCATCGCGGCCAGCCCGAGCTTGAGCGGGGCGTGTATTGATAGCTCGTTTGCAGCGGCAATTGCCTTCTCCCCAGAGCGGTAGTAATCGTCTTTCTTCATATTGGGGTTGATGTTTTTGCTGAGCCATTCAGCACGGAGAGCTAAGAAAACTCCTGCTTTATCACGAAGTTTTGATTCTTGCTCGTCAACTCTTTTGATGCAGCTCTCGTACATCGACTGTTTCAATGCCTTGTCGCTTGAATACCACGTCAGCCCAGCCCCCACTAGGCCAACAAGTCCAGCTAAACATGCTGCAAAAAACACTTCCGTGACTCGACTTTTCTTGGGTGGCAATGGGGAAGGTTTGGTTTTCTTCAACTGGCGACGCATCGCTTTTCCTGTCTAAACAATAGATTTTGAATGGTCGAGCAGACTAACGAAATCGCCGCAAAAACCAACCCGCACTGCGGGTTTTTTTATGCCTGCAAAGCAGGCCGACCAAACCCAAGGGGTGCATCAACGTGGCAGAAGAAAACGAAATCGACCTGGACAACCCGGCAATCAAGGCCGCTATCGCGACTGCCGTTGAAGCATCCGTTTCGGGTCTGAAAACCAAGAACACGGAACTGCTGGGCAAGCTGAAAGACACCACCGGCAAGCTGACCCAGTTCGAAACCCAGTTTGAAGGCATCGACATCGACGCCGTCAAAGGGTTGCTGAGTCGGGCAGGCCAGGACGAAGAAACCAAGCTGCTGACAGAAGGCAAGGTGGACGAAGTCTTTAACCGTCGCACCGAGCGCCTGCGTGCTGATACCGACAAACAACTGAAGGCGATCACCACGCGCGCCGAGAAGGCAGAAGCCTTCGCTGCCAAGTTCCAGGGCAAAGTTCTGGGTGACTCGGTGCGGGGCGCAGCACTGAAAGCCGGCGCTCTGCCGGAAGCAACCGACGACATCATCCTGCGCGCTAAGGGCGTGTTCTCACTGAACGAAGAGGGCGAAGCTGTAGCCGTTGATGAGTCTGGCCAGACCATCCTCGGCAAAGACGGCAAAACTCCTCTGACCCTGCTCGAATGGGCGGAATCACTGCGCGAAAGCGCGCCTCACCTGTGGCCAAGGGCTTCAGGGACACAAGCCCCGGGCGGGGGTGGCGGCCAGGCTGCATTCAAACGCTCCGAAATGACCTCCGAGCAAAAGCGCGATTACCAGCGCAAGCACGGCCAAACCGCATTCCTGCAATTGCCTAAGTAAGGGGACCCACCCATGACTACAACCGTTAACAGCGACCTGATCATCTACAACGATGAGGCGCAAACCGCATACCTCGAGCGTGTCCAGGACAACCTTGATGTCTTCAACGCATCTTCCAACGGCGCGATCGTTCTCGACAACGAGCTGATCGAAGGTGACTTCCGCAAGCGCTCTTTCTACAAAATCGGCGGCTCGCTGGAGCATCGCGATGTCAACTCCGTTGGCAAGGTGACCGCGAAGAAGATTGGCGCCGGCGAAGCGGTGGGCGTTAAGGCTCCGTGGAAGTACGGCCCGTACCAGACCACCGAAGAGGCGTTCAAGCGCCGTGGTCGCCCGGTCGATGAGTTCTCCCAGATCATCGGCGCCGACGTGGCCGATGCCACCCTGGAAGGCTTCATCCAGTACGCCACTGCCGCATTGCGTGCTGCTATCAGCTCCAACGCCGGGATGGTGGTAACCGCCAACATCGAAACCGACGGCAAGAAGACCTTGACCCGCGGCATGCGCAAATTCGGCGACAAGTTCGGTCGCATTGCCCTTTGGGTCATGCACTCCAGCGCTTACTTCGACATCGTCGACGAGGCCATTGCCAACAAGGTTTACGAAGAAGCCGGTGTGGTGATCTACGGCGGCCTCCCGGGCACCTTGGGCAAGCCAGTGCTGGTGACCGACACCGCTCCTGCGGACGTGATCTTTGGCCTGCTGCCGAATGCTGTGGTGATCACTGAATCCCAGGCCCCGGGCTTCCGTTCGTACAACGTGGACGACGAGGAAAACCTCGGTATCGGCTACCGCGCCGAGGGCACAGTCAACATCGACGTGCTGGGTTACAGCTGGAAGGACGCCGTCGGCGGCGCGAACCCAACCCTGGCGGCCGTTGGTTCGGCGGCCAACTGGGTCAAGCACTCCGACAGCAACAAGGTCACCGCCGGCGTGATGATCACCCTGACGACTACGCCTTAAGGCTCACCCAAGACAGCGGCCAGAAATGGCCGCTACGGAGATTTCCATGGAACTCATCTATTCCACTCAAAGCTCCGGCTTTGATCCAGACAAGCGCTACCGTAACCCGGAGCACTTCGACCGTCCGGAAGCGGGTGTAACCGGTGTTGTTGTGGTTGGCGAATGGCCGAAAGTGGTCGAGGCATACGAGAATATTGGCGTCGAAGTGACGGCGATAGAAGCGGAGTCGCGCCAGGTGCTTGTTGTTGATGCTGGTGACAACAAGGCCGAACTGGAAGAGCTGATCGGCAAGCTGCGCATCGAAAGCGATATGGTCCGCGCTGTCATTGATGGGCTTGACGCTGGCGAGATTGAAAAGCCGGAAGCCGGCGAGCTCGCAATCCGCCTGTTTCAGGCGCTCGACGGCATCCGCCTTCAGATGGTCGATCTGGCCGGTGCGCGAGATGATCTCGCAACGGAAAATGAGACGCTGCGCAATGAACTCGCCGAGTTGAAGGCGGGCGAAGGCGTAGAGGTCGAAGCCCTGAAGGCTACGCTCGATGTGGCAGGCGTTTCGTACCGTGCGAATGCGTCGAAAGAATCCTTGGAAAAGCTCGTCGCCGACCTGCCCAGGGCGTAATACTGCAGGCTGTCGGTAAAGCGGCGGCCAATCATTCAAAGCTCATTTCAGCGAGTTGATCCATGACACTCATCATCGAGGACGGCACCGGTAAGCCAAACGCCGAAAGCTACGCGAGCGCCGAGGACCTGGTCATGTACGCCGGCAAGTTCGGCGTGACCATCCCTGCGGACGAGCCAGCGCAAGAAGCACTGCTTCGCCGGGCCGCCTTGGCGATGGATGGCAAGACCTGGAAGGGGCGCAAGACGGACAGCGATCAGGCTCTGGCCTGGCCGCGCCGGGGTGTTGAGCTGGATTGTCAGATTAAGCCAGACAACTACCTGCCGGCGCGCATCCAGTACGGCCAGATGGCCTTGGCCGCTGAGATTCACACCGACGACATTGACCCGATAGAGAAGCGCAAAGGCGCCGTGACGCTGGAGCGTGTCGAAGGCGCGGTAACTCGCGAGTACGCGACGATTTCCAACACCAGCGGCCGACTGTTGCCGGCAGCGCCGGATCGGCCAAGCGCCACGCAGTTTGCTGACTACTTACAGAAGCGGGGCCTCTTCGCCGTCCGCGCATAGCTGAAACGGAGCTTTCATGGCCACCTTCTACGACGAAATGGCCGAGATGGCTCTGGAGATGATCCGAGAGTTCGGCCAGGACGTGCCTATCCGTGACATCAAGCCTGGCGAGTACGACCCTGATACCGGCACAGCAGGCCCTGACACCATCATAGAGCAGACAGCTCAAGGCATCCTGCTCGACTACAGCGGCCAAGAATTCCAGGCCAATAGCCTGATCAAACAGGGTGATAAGAAGCTAAAGATCGCCGCCAAGGGGCTTGAGTGGGCGCCCGGCCTCCTGAACAAGGTGTTCGTTCAGAATCGCACCTGGTCAATCGTTCCGCCGCTGAAAGAGATCAACCCAGCCGGCACGCCGATCCTCTACGAATTGCAGGTTCGGTCGTGAGCAAGTACTCGGGCCTCAATGGCAGCTTCGCCGAGAACATTCGCCAGTTTGCTGAGCGGGCCAAGGCCGGGCTCGATGCAACCTTCCGCGAAATCGTGATCGAGATCGGCAGCAGCGTGATCCGCATGTCGCCGGTGGGCAATCCCGAGATCTGGGCGGCCAACGTCGCGCATCGACAGGCAAACACCGCCGCGGCTGATGCCTATGACGCGCACGTCGAAGTGCGCAACGTCATCAAGGCGCTGAAGCCGAGCAACTTCACGAAGGCTGGGAAGCTAAAGCGCACTGTGAAATACGCCAAACCTCTGACCAAGACTGAGCGCGACCAGAACTTCAATGTGAATGGTCTGGTCGCCGGCAAGGACTACGTGGGTGGGTGATTTCGCGGAAACTGGCAGTTCTCGATCGGCTCGCCGGTTGACGGCGTTTTGGACCAAATCGATGTATCGGGCAATGTCACGCTCGCCAAGCTGAAGCTTCAGGTCGAGCAGTTGAGTATCGGTGAGACGGCCTACATCGTGAATAACCTGCCGTACGCGATACCGCTCGAGTACGGGCATTCGAAGCAGGCGCCAGGCGGCATGGTTCGCATCACATTGGCCCGCTTCCAGCAGATCGTCGATGAAGCCATCAGGAAACACCAAACATGAGCCATAACCTCATCGCTTCAATCTACGAGGCCAAGCTGATCAACTGGGCGAAAGCCTTGCCGGTACCGCTGAAGGTCGTCGTCGAGAACGAGGCCTACACGCCAGTGGACGGCGCCACTTACCTGAAGGCGTTCACGCTGCCGGCCGATACCGCGAGCAACACGCTCGGTGGCGACCACAAGCTGTACACCGGTGTATTTCAGGTCAGCATCGTGACGCCGTCGGGCAAGTACCGCGGCGCCGCCGGTGCGCTGGCAGACCAGATCGCCGCGCTGTTCCCGCTGTACGAGCGGAACACCAAGGGTGCGCTGACCGTCGTGACGATGACCCCGGTTGACCCTGGGCCAGGCATTCCTGACGACACCACCTTTACCGTGCCTGTGTCTTTCCTGTACCGGTCCGACACTAACTAATCCGCCCATTGGGCAAACCCAGAACCCGCCATTGAGCGGGTTTTGTCATTTCTGAAAAGAGGAAAAACCAATGAGTGTGTTTCTACCTAACGGCTCGACTGTCGGTATCGCTGCGACTTATGACGCGCCGGTAATCTTTACCGCGATCACCAACGCAACCGAGGCATCTGCTTCGTCTGTCGGTCACGATCTTGAAGTGGGTGATTTTGTCGAGGTGACGTCTGGATGGGCTCGCCTAAGCAATCGCGTCGTTCGGATCAAGAGCGTGACCGCCGATGCCTTCGTGCTTGAGTCGGTCAATACGCTTAATGCAGCGCGCTTCATCGCTGGTGCAGGCGCCGGATCGGTTCGGAGAATTCTGACCTGGACGCCTATCAGTCAAGTCACGGAATCGAGCAAGTCCGGCGGCGAACAACAGAACGTCACCTACTCGTTCCTTGAGGAGGACGATGAACACCAGATTCCAACGTCGAAATCGGCGCTGTCTTTCACGCTGACCATGGCAGATGACCCGAGCCTGCCGCATAACGACGTGCTGCTGGAAGCTGACGACGACAAAAAGCCGCGCGCGGTCCGCGTAAACCTCGCCTCTGGCGGTGTCATCACCTACAACGCGTTCGCTTCGTTCGACAACGTGCCGTCGCTGACCAAGAACAACATCATGGCAGTCACTGCCGTTTTTGCCGTGGTCGCAAAATTCATCCGCTACGCCGCGTAAGGGGCACCCATGGCCAAGTTCAAACTGATCCAGAGCCCCACCTTCAAAGCAGATGTGATGCTTCCTGCGGTCGGTGGCGATCCTGTGAAGGTGGGGTTCGAGTTCAAGTACCGCGACCGTGTCGAGCTGGCGACTCTCTATGCCGGCTGGGGTGAGCGGCATAAGGCGCTAGGGGAAAAGTCAGAAGAGGCGGGACTGGAGAAATTCACCGCCATGCTGATTGACCTCCAGGTGGAACAGCTCAAGGCCATTGTCGTGGGCTGGGATGTCGATGAAGACTTCACCGACGAAAACCTCCGCATCCTGGTGAGTTCGATCAGCGCCACTCCAAGCGCGGTGCTGGCAGCCTATTCCGAGGCATACAGCAAGGCGCGCCTGGGAAACTGACCAGCGCCGCATGCGCCCTCTATCAGCCAGCCCTCAAGGGGCAGGACGCCTTCGGCTTTTCTGCCGAAGACTACGGGGATGAGGTCGAGGTATGGCCTGACAACTGGCAGGCCTTCCTGGTCTTCGAGGCGCTGAGTACTCAATGGCGTACAGGTGCGTGCGGCGCTACCGGTCTGGATTACACGTCAATTCGCGATGTCGCTGGCTTCCTCGGTTTAACCCGGGCTCAGGCCACCGACATTTTCCCAGATCTCCGCATCATGGAAGCCGAAGCCCTGCGGGTGATGGCGGAACAGAGGGACAGTAAATGAGCACCAACTTCACGTCCCTGGGCATCGAGGTCAATTCGTCGCAAGCGGTCAAGGCCGCTGACGATTTGGACAAGCTGGTTGATTCGGCTGTTGATGCCGAAAAGGCAATCGACGATCTCGGCAAGACCGGGACCGGATTGGCCGACACTGGCAAAAAGATCGTTCAGGCAGAGCGTGAAGTCGCTCAGGAATTAGACAAATCGACTGGCGCTACGCAGCGCCAGACCGAGGCAAGACGAAAATCAGGCGCAAGCGCTACCAGCGAAATTGCCATCATCAGCCAGCTCGAAAAGGCGATGTCCAGCAACATCGGCAGTATCGAGCAGTTGGTTCAAGCGGAAGGGTTGCTGGAGCGCGCACGGAAGGGCGGCCTGGTCACGATCGAGCAGCAGGAGGCGTATCAGGATCGGCTCGGCAAGTCCTACGACAAGATCGAAAAAGCCGAAGCCAAGGAAGTTGCGCAGAAACAGCGTCTGATCGATGCAGAGAACCGCCAGATTGAAGCACTGAAGCGCACAGTCAACGGCATCGACCCCGTGACCGCGAAGCTGGGCAAGTTGGAGGTGCAGGAAAAGGCGCTCGAAGCGCTCAGGAGCAGCGGGGCGATCTCGTCCGAGCGTTACGCGGAAGCCCTGGCCAAAATCGGCAAAGACCGGGCTGGGCTGACCGCGACAGAAACTGCATTCGACAAGCTGAAGCTCGGCACCCGCCAGGCTCAAGAAAACGTCATGCAGCTGACCAACGCGCTGTCATCCGGCGATTTTGGCAGTGGGGCGAGAGCTATTGCCCAGCTCGGCGCTGGTGCTGGAGCGTCTGCCAAAAGTATGGCGGCTTTGCTGCTTCCGGCTGGCCTTCTTGCAGGCGTGCTCGGCAGCCTCGGTTACGCCTATTTCGACGCGATGAAGCAGGCCAGAGCGTTCAACGCTGCAATCAACGGCGGATCGAACGACGCAGGTCAGAGCATTGCCAGCCTGAAGTCCATGAGCGAATCGGCTGGCGTGCTGACGGGCAATCTGCCCGGTGCGCGCGAGGCTGTCATTGCGCTGGCATCCGGCGCAGCTACCAGCGGCGTCCAGATGCAGAACCTGGCGCAGGCAGCGGCTGCCATCGGAGAGGTTACAGGGAAGGGCGCGGGCGATATCGCCAAGTCACTGGCCAGCGCTGGTGAGACTGCCACCGATGCTGCCGCCAAGATCAGCGACCAATACGGCCTGCTCACCTATGAGCAGTACGAAGTCATCAAGGCCATCGACGATCAGGGCGACCATCAGCGTGCGCTGGATGTCCTGAGTGAAAGCCTGAATCTGTCGGCTCAGGAGCGGCTGAAGGCTTACCGCGCCTCCCTGTCAGATGTTGAGCGCGATTGGGACAACATCAAGATCGCGATCACTGGTGCCTATGGCGCCATTCGGTCGGAAGTTTTCCCGGACCTAGCCAAGCAGATCGAGATTACGCAGCGCGTGCTCGACACTCGCAAGGGTGGCGGTGTTGCTGGTGCGGTTTCGAACGGCCTGAGTTCGCTCAACTCGTTTCTCGGGCTCGGTACTGGCGAGAATGATGACTCTACCGCGGCGCTGGAGGCCAAGCTTGCAGGCTTGAAAGCTCGGCAGTTGGCCAGTCAGAATCTTGCTGGGGCAACCGGTGAGACAACCCATGCAAACAAGGAGTTGATCGCCGTCCAGAAAGATCTGGACAAGCAGATGGAGGACTTGAACCCGCTTGCAAAGCGGCAGGAGGCCTACAAAAAGCTGAATGATCAATTCACAACGCTTTATCAGGACGCGGAGAAAACAGGGCAGAAGGCTTCGCTGCTTGATGGTGTAAGTTTCGACGGAGCCAAGTTCTCCGGCGGAGCATACGACAAGCTGCGAAAAGCTATCGATGACAGCAAAAAAGACCCTAAGGCTGCAGCGGGCAGCATCGACCTGTCCGGCTTCAACGATGCCAAAAACCAGCTCACCGCCATTGTGGCCCAGTACGGCAATGCCCAGAAGCAGTTGGATGCTGAGCAGAAAGCCGGACTCATCTCTCAGGCGGAGTACGCGCAAAAGCGTGACGGCCTGATCGGCAACGAACGAGATGAAGTTACGGCCGCGTACGAGGCTGAGATCGCGGCACTGGAAGCTGTAAAGAACAAATCCAGCACCACGGCAGCGCAGCGTATTCAGCTGGACCAGAAGATTGCTGACGCACGCACAGCCATGGTCAAGGCGCAGAAGGATGCCGACAGCCAACAGGAAGTGCTGGCCACCGCCGAGAAAGGACGCCTCGACAAGCAGACTTACGCCATCAGCCAGTATGTCGCAGCCCTCGGGCAGCAACAGAAAGCTCTTGAGCTTGCTGGGCAGCGCGCAGTCAATGGCGTCGGCCAAGGTGATCGGCAGAACGCGCTCAACGGCGAGCTGAACAGCCAGCAAGACCGGTTCGCTCAGCAGTCGCTGGACCTTGCCAATCAGCAGTCTGACCCATCACGGAAGATGGACCCCGACGAGTTCGAGAAGAAGTCGCGGGCGCTCGCAGATGCGAACAAGAAGGCCACCGACCAGATCCGGCAGAACTATGCCGACGTCGAAGCGGCGCAGGGTGACTGGACGAAGGGCGCTACCTCGGCCTGGGCCAATTACCTGGACTCCGCTCGAGACATTGCCGGCCAAACTCGGAACCTGTTCACCAACGCGTTCAGCTCCATGGAGGATTCGATCGTCAACTTCGCCATGACGGGGAAGGCCTCGTTTGGTGACTTCGCGAAATCGATCTTGGCCGACATGGCTCGTATCGCTACCCGACAGGCCAGTTCGGCACTGCTGGGCAGTTTGGTGGGCGCTGCGACCAGTTATTTCACTGGCAGTAGCGCTACTAATGGCTTGGCGGCTGGCTCTGCTGGTGCCGCCTCGTCCGCTGCTGGGGCATCGCAGGCCGGCTATACCAGTGTCGACTTCTCTGGCTACAGAGCGGTCGGCGGCCCGGTCGCGCCGAACTCCTTGTACGAGGTCAACGAGTTAGGGCCGGAGCTGTACAACGAAGGCGGCAAGTCCTTCCTCATGACCGGTGCCAATGGCGGCAGTGTTACGCCGCTGACTTCCGGTGCGGGGCCTGGTGTCGCGGCGATCAGCAATAGCGGTGGCGGCTCGTCAATCAGCATCAACGCTCCGGTCAGCGTGGTCACGCAAGACCGAAGTTCGGAAGGCATGCAGCTCGATCAGCAAGCACTGGCACAGAACCTTCAGACGCAAATGAAGGCCGCGGCGGAGAAAGCCGTGGCTGAGTCTTGGCGCGCCGGTGGTGTCAGTTTTCGCAACGTTAACGGGAGAGCCTGATGGCGATCGAGCGTTTTGCCTG
Source organism: Pseudomonas sp. Root329 (assembly GCF_001424925.1). Classification (NCBI taxonomy): domain Bacteria; kingdom Pseudomonadati; phylum Pseudomonadota; class Gammaproteobacteria; order Pseudomonadales; family Pseudomonadaceae; genus Pseudomonas; species Pseudomonas sp. Root329. Next base: position 103,429 of record NZ_LMCV01000005.1, read on the forward strand.
GCCAACACAAAACGGGGACGCGCCCGATATCACCTATCGGGTGCGCACCTCGAAATTCGGCGGCGGCTACAAGCAAGAGGTCGGTGATGGGCCGAACAACAAAGAGGACTCCTATCCGATCTCCTACACCGGACCCAAGACCAAGGTGCTGGAGATCATGGCGTTCTTTGATCGGCACGCCGGCGCCAAGGCGTTCCTTTGGACCACTCCACTCGGCGAACTTGGTTTGTTCACCTGCAAAAAGCCGGTTCCTACCCCTATGGGCGGGACCGTATTCAAGCTCACGGCCACTTTCGACCGTGCATTCCAACCATAAGGGGCAACCATGCCGCTGATCAGTGACATCCAGGTGCTTCAGCCTGGCAGCGAAGTGCTGCTCTTTGAATTGGACGGCTCTGACTACGGGGCGGACGTGCTGCGCTTCCATGGGCATGCCATCCCGCATACGCCTGAGGAGTTGATCGCCGCCGGTGCGGATGCTGACCAGCTGCCCGCGAAGCCGATCTGGTTCCAGGGCAACGAGTACGGCGCCTGGCCCATGCAGATCGACGGCATTGAGGCTAATGGCGACGGCACCGCGGTACGGCCAACGCTGTCAGTCGGCAACGTCAACGGACGCATCACTGCGCTGTGCTTGGCATTCGACGATCTGCTCGAGTTCAAGCTGACCATGCGCCACACCCTGGGCACGTACCTGGACGCGCAGAATTTTCCGGCCGGCAATCCCGGTGCTGATCCAACCCAAGAGACGATCGAGGTCTGGTACATCGACCAGAAAACGAACGAGGACGGGGAGACGGTCAGTTGGGAGCTGGCCAGCCCGGGCGACGTCGGTGGTGAATCCATTGGCCGGCAGGCGACCACCTTGTGCCACTGGTGCCTCACGGGTGGTTACCGGGGGCCGAACTGCGGTTACGTCGGGCCATACGTCACTAAGGACGGTGTCGTTACTGATAACCCTGAGCTGGATGAATGTGATGCCACGCTGGGCCGAGGGTGCATCCCGCGCTTCGGTGAGGGCAACCAGCTGCCGTTTGGTGGCTTCCCTGCTGTTTCCCTGATAGCTCGGAGTTGACCATGCGCAAGCACATCTTGAGCGCGATCCAGGCTCATGCAGCCGCCGAGTACCCGAAAGAGTGCTGCGGGCTGCTGCTGGCCATCGGGCGAAAACAGCAGTATTACCCGTGCCTGAATACCTCGACCGAGCCGAACGAAGAGTTTCGAATCGATCCGGAGGAGTACGCCGCGGCGGAAGACATCGGCGAAGTGATCGGCATCGTTCATTCGCATCCGGACGCTACCAGCAGACCTTCGCCGCGTGATCTCGCCATGTGCGAAGCGACTGCAATGCCGTGGCATATCCTCAGTTGGCCCGAGGGTGACCTGCGCACCGTGATGCCGACGGGTGATGTTCCGCTGTTGAAGCGGCCGTTCGTGCACGGCGCCTGGGACTGCTGGCAGGTCTGCGCCGACTGGTACAAGCGCGAGTGGGAGCTTGAATTTGAAGCCTTCAAGCGCGCTGATGGCTGGTGGGAAAGCACCGACAACACCAGTCTGTACGAGGCGAACTACGAGGCAGCCGGGTTCTATCGTGTCGATCAGCCGCAGCGCGGCGACATGGTTGTGATGGAAGTAGGGCGGACGGTTTATCCGAATCATGCCGGGATATTTCTCGGTGCCGAGCCGGCATTGCCTGGCGAGGATACAGCCACCTTCGGGCCCGGTCCGTTCCTACTGCACCATGTGTATGGCAGACCATCGGAGATCATCGTCTTCGGTGGGCCTTGGCTGGACCGAACACGCCTGATCCTCAGGCACAAAGATGCACAAACAACCACATGATGCGGCAGGGCCGCGCGGGAGACTTTATGCAAAAGAATGATCCATACCACCCGGTCATCACTTGGAGGAATGGGCTGAGTAATCAGCCCGAGCGCGACCCTGTTGATGTGGATGTACAGGAAGGGCGCGCCGAGTATGTGCTCAGCGGCCCCTACCGCATGACCGAAGGATCCAAAGTAGAGGTGGTTGGCGGGAAGGTGCGATGGTCAGGAGGTCGATCCCGACCTATTTGATGTGATCAAATACGCGAGCAAGCTGGCCGCCCGCGTTTGCATAGCCATATTTTTCAGCTAAAACCAATACGTACTCCTTGCCGACCTTTGCCAGCTCTGCGTGCACATCTGCGAAGCTCTTTGTGCTCAAGAAGGAGTACAGGTGACCGTCGTCGGTTTGATAAAGACCACCCTCGGCAAGCGCCCCTGCCGACATCCCGACATCCTGATGCGGAGTGATTAACAGGTAGGGGAAAACTTTCTGAACATTACTCACATTGACCTCCAGGTCATAAAAGCGCCGAAATTGGCGCAATCCCAGTCCTTGGGCTTGCAGGCAAAGGACTGGGAAATCCTTAAAAATGGCGGGCTCCTCAACTGGATTTAGAATCCCAGCCTGTTACTTCGTCGTTCTCGACAGTAATGCGCAGCCCGTATCGGTTCGCACCCTGATGGCGATACTTCCAAATATCACGAGTCTTGGTTTTCAGAAGTTTGCGATCGGTGGCGGTTGGATGACCGAGAGCGTCGGCGAGCTGTTCCGATGTTTGACCGATCCAGATCGTCTTTTTGAGTATTTTTTGGACGATAACTTCGTCCTCATATTTTTCCCGCAGATAGCGTAAACGTGCCCGCTTCTTTAACCATTTATTAAGGAATAGGAGCAGCAAAAATCCGGCTACAGCCAGGGCCGGGATCTGCCAACCAACGGTTTTGTTCATCTTGTCGAAAAGATAGATCGGCACTCCGATGACGAGCGCGATCATGAACAGCCACCCAGTCATCTCTTTCTCAGCCTTCGAAACCCGCTTCGCCATGTCCTTGTCCCTATGAGCGGCCGATTGATAGCCGAAAGCTACTACTTTGAGTCGGGCGGGCGTTACTGGGGATTCGTACAGGCTAGCGTTACGCTTCGGTGGTGTTAGATTGCCACTGCTGAAAAAACGAAAACTGGAGAGTTTCTGAATGTACGATTTTGAAGATGACGATGACCGTACGGACTGGGAAAAGGCTCGGGATGATGCCGCAAAGGAACATCTCGATAAGGTGGTCCCCGGCGTTCCCTATGAAGATGTGCCTGATGAATTGTGGGATGAAGCTGATCAGGTTGCTCGCGATGTAGTTGGCCCTAATCCAGATGAGCGAACAGACGATTCTGGAGAAGAAGAGTAAGAAAAAGCCCAGCCCACCCGCTGGGCTTTTTCGTTTCTGGGGGCCAGTGCTACATTGCCCGCCTTTCCACAGGAGTGATCTGCATGAAATTATTCGTAGGAGCGCTGGCTGTTGCGTTGCTGGTCGGGTGTGTGTCGCCGAGCGACTTGGAAAAAAATGACCCAAGCGTCAAGACCTCCACAACAAAGGACCCGAAGCGATACGCATTGTGCGTATTCCCTAAGTGGCAATCAGAGCGCACTGATTCGTCTATGGTCGAAACTGAAACTGGGTATCGGTTGTGGGTGGCTAGCAACAACATGGCCGATGAACTACTCGAAATCAAAAAGACCTCAAGTGGCAGCTCTGTAACGCTTCACCAGCGAATGGCGTGGTCCGCCATGCCAGGTAGAAGCGGAATCGAATCTGCAGTGAAAAGCTGTCTTTAACTGTAAGTGTCCAATGACCGCCTCCGGGCGGTTTTTTTATGCCCGAGGAAAACATGGCCGCAATCGCTATCAATTACCAGCCGATGACCACCATAAAATTGTCCGGTTCGCTTGCAAAGAAGTTCGGCCGCATTCACCGTCGCCTGCTGGACTCAGGTAAATCTTGGGAGCTGTTCAAGGCACTGAAGTACACGATCGAGGGTTTTGAAGAAGAAATCAGGCGCCTTGATCGTCTAGGGATGCGCTTTGCTATTTTCCGAAACGGAAAGAACGTCGGGATGTCCGGTTTTGATTTGTCCGGCACTCGCGAAGTTCGGGTTGTTCCTGTCGTTGAGGGCAGTAAGCGCGGTGGAATCCTTCAAACCATCCTTGGGGCGGTACTGCTGGTTGCGAGTATCTGGTTCCCATCGCTGGCTCCCGCTGGTATTGCTTTGGTTGCCGGCGGCGTCATTCAGATGCTCAGCCCGCAGGCCTCAGGCCTCAAGCAAAGCGCATCCCCCGAGAACTCACCGTCCTACGCTTTCGGCAGCGCCAAGAACACCACGGCCAGCGGCAACCCGGTGCCGATCTGCATCGGTGATCGCCGGTGGGGCGGCATGATCATTTCCGCATCGATCCTCGCCGAAGACAAGGCGTAAACCGCACGTAGCAAGCAGGCCGCCCATGAGGCGGTTTTTTTTCGCCTGGAGGAAAGCATGGGCGCAGCACAGATGATGGATATCCACGGCGCGAAGGGCGGGGAAAGCAAGCCGAAGTCGCCGTCCGAGGCCAGCGATAGCCTGCGCTCGACCAACCTGGCCAAGCTGCTGATCGCCGTGGGCGAGGGTGAGTTCGACGAAGTCCCAACCGATTACGACATCTATCTGGACAACACCCCGATCCGGGATGCGAGCGGTAATTACAACTTCCCCAATGTGAAGTGGGACTGGCGCTCTGGTTCGGTCGACCAGACCTATATCCCTGGCATTCCATCGGTAGAAAACGAAACCTCGCTGAACGTTGAACTGCGCAGCGATGCACCCTGGGTGCGCTCAATCAGCAACATCCAGCTGTCTGCCGTGCGCGTGCGCCTGGCCTGGCCGGCGCTTCAGCAGCAAGACGATGAAGGCAACGTCGGCGGTTACCGCATCGACTACGCCATTGACGTGGCCACTGACGGCGGATCCTATCAGCAGGCGTTGGTCGACGCTGTGGATGGCAAGACCACCACGCGTTACGAGCGCTCGCCGCGCATCAACCTGCCGGACGCCACCACTGGTTGGCAGATCCGCGTCCGCCGCCTGACACCGAACCAGAACAGCAACAAGATCGCCGACACCATGCTGATCGCCGGTTACACCGAGGTGATCGACGCCAAGCTGCGCTACCCGAACACCGCGCTGCTCTACATCGAGTTTGATGCCGAGCAGTTCACCAACATTCCCGCCGTCACCGTGAAGTGCCGTGCGCGCAAGTGGCAGGTGCCGAGCAACTACGACCCAATCGCCCGGACCTACACCGGTACTTGGGACGGCTCCATGAAACAGGCCTGGACAAATAACCCGGCCTGGATCACGTACGGCATCTGCACTGAGGACCGTTTCGGCCTAGGCAAGCGCATCAAGTCGTTCATGGTCGACAAATGGGAGCTCTACCGGATTGCGCAATACGCTGACCAGTTGGTGCCGAATGGCCTCGGCGGGGTAGAGCCGCGTTTCCTCTGCGACATGAACCTGCAGGGCAAGGCCGATGCCTGGTCGCTGCTGCGAGATATCGCCGGTATTTACCGCGGAATGACCTACTGGGCCCAGGGTCAACTGGTGATGCAGGCGGATATGCCGCGCGCGCAGGACTTCGACTATGTCTTCACCCGGGCCAACGTCATTGACGGGAAGTTCTCCTACGGCAGCGCCTCGGCGAAGACCCGCTACACCCGAGCTCTGGTCAGCTACGACAACCCGGTGAACAACTACGACACCGACGTCATCCCATTCGCCGATCTGGATCTGCAACGTCGCCTGGGCGACAAGCCGACCGAGCTCAGTGCCATCGGTTGCACGCGCGCTTCCGAAGCCCAACGTCGGGGCAAGTGGGCGATCCTTAGCAACAATCAGGACCGCACCGTTTCGTTCAAAACAGGCATGGAGGGCGTGATCCCGCTTCCTGGCCACATCATCCCGATAGCGGATTCGCTGCTGGCTGGTCGTGAGGTCGGCGGTCGCATCTCTGTCGTCGCTGGCCGTGTCGTGACGCTGGACCGTGACACCCAAGCTAAGGCTGGCGACCGCCTGATTATCAACCTGCCAGGCGGGCGGGCCGAAGGTCGCACCGTGCAGAGCGTGAATGGCCGCGCGGTGACCGTCACCACCAATTACAGCGAGGCCCCGCTGCCACAGTTGCAATGGGCATTGGACGCCGATGATCTGGCGATTCCGCTGTACCGCGTGTTGCGGACCAAGCGCACAACCGAAGGAGACTTCGAGATCAGTGCGCTGCAGTACGACCCGAGCAAGTTCGCTCATATCGACACCGGCGCGCGACTGGAAGAGCGGCCGATCAGCGTGATTCCGATCACCGTCGTTCCGGCGCCGGCCAGCGTGACCGTCACGTCAAACTCGGTCGTGTCCCAGGGCATTGCTGTCGCCACCATGACCATCACCTGGCCGGCGGTGGCTGGCGCAGTCGGCTACGACGTGGAGTGGCGCAAGGACAGCGGGAACTGGATCAAGCTGCAGCGCACCGGGATGACCAGTGTCGACGTGGTTGGCATTTACGCCGGCGCCTACGTGGCTCGTGTCCGTGCGGTGAGCGCCTTCGACATCTCGTCGATCTGGCGTAACTCGATCCTGACCTACCTCAAGGGCAAGGAGGGTCTACCGCCGGCGCTCAGCTATCTGACGGCCACACCGTTGCTGTTCGGCATCTATCTGAAGTGGGGATTCCCGGCTGGTGCCGAGGATACCCAGCGGACTGAAGTCTGGTACGGCCCGACGACCATCCTTGAGGCCGCAACCAAGCTGACAGACCTGTCGTACCCGCAAAGCGATTTCTCGATGCTGGGCTTGCGCGCCGGGGTGACGCTCTACTTCTGGGGCCGCCTGGTGGACCGGATCGGCAACATCGGCCCGTGGTACCCGATTGGCATGGGTGTGCAGGGTCAGTCCAGCTCTGATGCTGCTGCCATTCTGGAAATGATTGCCGGCCAGATCGGTGAGACAGAGCTTGGCCAAGACCTGCTGGACGAGATCAACAAAATCCCGGGCCTTCAGGATCAGATCGATGCGCTGGACGGACTGAAGGGCTACGACCCTGAGCTGCTTTACACCAAGGGGCAGTTGATCGTCGAAGGCGGCCACATCTATCAGGCCGTGCAGAACGTGCCGGTCAGTACGCCTCCGCCAAACCTGACGTACTGGGCTGATGTAGGCGACCTTCTCGAGACAGCCAATGGCCTGGCCGAACAAGTGGCTACCAATACCACGGAGATCACCGAGCTCGACGGTGTGGTCACTGCTCAGGCGACAGCGTTCCAGGCTCTGCGAGCATCTTTCCGTGATGACAGCGGTGAGGGTGATCTGGCTGACGCTTTAAAGGGTTGGAGCAGCACCGCGGCGATCGCCACGGAAGAGAAGGTGAGGGCGTCGGAGAATCTTGCCAGCGCGCAGAAGATCACCACTCTGACCGCCGCAGTCGGCGAGAACGAAGCCAATGTCATCGACCTGCGCCAGACCGTGGCCACGGACAAGGAAGCAACCGCTACGGCGATCACTCAGGTCAATGTGAAGGTCGGCGAGAACACTGCTGCCATTCAGGAAACTTCAACCGCCTACGCGGACACCAGCGGCAAGCTCTCGACCATGTGGTCAGTGAAGATGCAGATCACCGCCGGGGGGCAGTACGTCGCGGCCGGCATCGGCCTTGGCATCGAGAACACCGGCGCCGGCCTGCAAAGCCAGTTTCTGGTGAGCGCCGATCGCTTCGCCATCGTCAACACCATCGCCGGCGGCGCCATTTCGGTTCCGTTTGCGGTACAGGGCGGCCAGGTGTTCATGAACTCGGCGTTTATCGCAGATGGCACCATCACCAACGCCAAGATCGGCAGCTACATCAGCTCGACCAACTACATCGCCGGCCAGCAAGGCTGGATTCTCAACAAGGACGGAACCTTGGAGATCAACGGCATCGTTCCCGGTCAGGGGCGCCTGGTGATCAACTCGCTGAACGTCTCTGTCTACGACGCCAATAACGTATTGCGTGTCCGTCTCGGCTATTTGGGGTGAAAAATGGCTTATGGAATGCGTATCTGGGGCGGGGATGGGGTGCTCCAGATTGATGAGAACTCATTCACCATGCGCGTCGTTTATAGCGGCGTGGTAACCGGAAGCAACGCCGTCACATTCCAGACCATTGCTGTTCCTGGGCTTACCCCTGAGAACGGCGCGGCGTTCGTTGTCCCGATAGGGACGTACACGACCCTCGACAAACAACTCGAAACGGAAGTGATAGCGGGGGCGGTGCGTGTATATAGCTATATCCGTGGCCGTGAGCAGTACAGTAATAAGACCGGTGTCACTATGCGGCTAATTGTAATAAGGTTCTTTTAATGGCATACGGCTTAGAATACACAAACAACAGTAACGTTGTGACCATCGACTCTGAGTTCGCTAGGCTAGTGGTTCTCGCAAAAGGGACGTACCAGCCCACTGAAGAATCAGGTTTAGGGTCCACCACGTATTTCCCTACGGTAATTATGAGCCAGGAACCGCCGCTAGTATTTGTTCGACCATCTGGGGACGCTGGCGTGGCCGGCCTATGTTTAATGCGAGTCAATGGATCGCCGGGGGCGTGGACGGGGTTCTATGTCAGAGCCTATGACGTCAACACGTTGCAGCCAAATGGGACATATTTTGTCTGTGGCTTCGCCGCTAGCCCAATCGCCCAATATGGGATGCGTTTATGGGATGGAGGCGGAAAGCTGTTATTCGATTCCGATACGCCATACGCCCGCTTCGTTCGGTCATTTCAAAACTGGGCTTATATAAAAACGGATTACACAACTCAGGGTGTGCCGCGAAACTACTATCGGGTTGACTTCAACTTCCCGGCTGGCGAGCACATGCTACTCAACACATTCGGAATGAATATGTTGAATGACGGAGTGCTGAGTAGGCAGCTTTATTGCTGGTGGGATTTTTCTGGGGGGAATTTGTACGCATTAACCGTCGGCGGCGGTAATCCCTTCGCTTTCTTCTTGCCCGCTGTGTTCGCCAAACTCGGCGTTTAAAACTTTCTAAAGGATGTACTCCATGCCCTGGTACAAATCAGGAACAGTTTCTGTCGCCCTAAATTCCAATGCCGTGATCGGCACGGGTACCGCATTCATTGCCAACAGCCGGGTCGGTGATGCCTTCCGCGGCCCGGACGGCGGATGGTATGAAGTTACCAACATTGCCAGCGACTCGGCCCTGTCGGTCTCGCCGAACTACCAGGGCGCGACCAATGCCACCGGCACCTATGCGCTGGCGCCGATGCAGGGCTACGTCAAAGATTCGGCCGATGCGCTGCGCGCGCTGGTCAATCAGTTCGGCGGCGTACTGGCTGTTCTCGGCAATGACCCAACGCAGATAGGCGTGCGTCAGGCGCTCAATCTTTCTACGGCGGACGGACTTCCAGAGGGGGCAACCAACAAATACCTGACTACCCCCCGCGTTCTGGCTGTGCCGTTGACCGGTATCGATCTGGTGACATCGGGTGCAATCGTTGCCACCGACACGATTATCAAGGCACTTGGCAAGCTTCAGGCCAGCAAGGCGGACCTGGTAGGCGTGAGCAAGGTGGTTGCGATCGAGCAAGGTGGTACGGGCGCGGCCACAGCGGCCGGGGCGCGCGCCGCTCTTGGCGCCAGCGGCGGAAAGAACCTGCTGCTGAATCCGAAGTTCAAGATTAACCAGCGGCAATATGCATCAGGCGTGGCTGCCGCGGCTGGCCAGTACACTCTGGATCGTTGGCGAGTAGTCGCCGCGGGGCAGTCTCTGACATTTGTCGCGGTTGGCGCAGGTAATCGAGTGACCTTTCCGGCTGGCGGTGGCGAGCAGGTCATTCTGGGTGAAAACATTCGCGGCGGTGTTTACAGCTTGTCGTGGGTTGGTACCGCCACAGCCAAAGTGAACGGGGTCGCGATCATCAATGGTGGGCAAACAGCCTCATTGCCAGCAGGAAACAACGTCACGGTAACGTTTGCCGCCGGAACTGCTGAAGATGTGATGTTTGAGCGCGGCACAATCTCCACGACCTTCGAGGATCGCAACTACGACCTTGAGTTGTTCCTGTGCCAGTACTACGGGTATGCACTGTCTCCAAGCGTTGCTGGACAGCCTATCTGCTCGATGACTTTTACCTACAGCAACTACACGGCTGTAGGGGTGCTGCGCTTCCCTCGTACAATGCGGGTGAATCCAACTGCCGCATTCTTGGCGGGTTCTCCAGCCTCTTTTACCGTCACTGCTGCCGGTGGTGGCTCCTACAACTTGGACAACCTCCCAATTGCAGCGCTCGGGCGAGACTCTTGCTTCCTTGCTGCGGCGATATCCACTTCCTTTCCATTTGGCTACGGCACCATGCTGAACTTCGGTTCATCCCCCAACTTATTCTTCTCGGCCGAGGTTTGAAATGTACAAATATTCAGACGACGTGATCCTTCGCTTGTTGGATAGCGCTTACATCCCTAAAGATCCAGAAAATCGCGACTACGCGGAATACCTGGCCTGGGTTGAGTCCGGTGGCGTAACCCTTCCAGAGTTCACCGATGAAGAGCTTGCCAGTCAAAACCTACTGCTCGACACCATGATTGAAACTGCCTGGCGCGCGGGGGAGCTGCTGATTGTTGCGCGACAGCTCGACGCCATTGAGGAGGACGAGGCCGACGAGACGCCGCCCGATTTGCTGCTCGGAACGCGAAAGCAATGGCTGAAGTATCGCGGCCAGGTCAGTAACTGGAATGAAGCCGCCGAGCTCTTCCCTGAGTCAGGCGGCCGCCCGGTTCGGCCCGTTTAAACCATATGCAGCTGTAGGCCCGCCACTGAGCGGGATTTTTTTTGCCTGGAGAAAAGTGATGCCTGTAACTGATAGAGACCGCGACATCCTTGCCCGCACCCTGTGGGGTGAGGCTCGCGGCGAAAGCTTGGCCGGCCAGATCGCCGTGGCCTGGACCATTCGCAACCGCGTTGAGATGGATCTGCACAAAGACGGCAAGTCGGATTGGTGGGGTGAGGGGTACGCCGGCGTGTGTCAGGCGAAGTATCAGTTCAGCTGCTGGAACAGGAACGACCCGAACTATGCCTACCTGAGTGGTGCGAAGCCGATTCCGTTTCGCGAGTTCGCCCAAGCGCAGATCGCCGCCGACCAGGTGCTGGCCGGCAAGTTGCCAGATCCTACTGGCGGCGCCACCCACTACTACGCGACCACTATGCCGAAGGCCCCGGACTGGGCGGCGAAGGCCAAGCAGACGCTGAAGCTCGGCAACCACGTCTTCTTCAAGAGTGTTCCTTAAGGCGAGCATGCAGCTATCCTTCCCCCCCATTCTCTGAATGACAGGATGGCCGTATGGAAGGTATATCGCTGAGCCAAAAGATTGAGCGCGAGGCCGATAAGCTTCTTGCTCAAATCGCGCGGGCTGATTCGATGATTGTTGCGGCGAAGGCGGGCGCTCGAGCTGAAGGATTCGTCCTGGGCCTAGAATCGTCCGGAGCGCTGAATGACTCAACAATTGATCAGCTCTATGTCATCTTCGATGTCGCCACCGAAGATCGGCTGAAAGCGTTGGCACCTATTTAGAACAACCCATCCGGCTCCATTGGCTTTATCAAATCGGGTCCCTGATTTCGCACATTGCCGATGGCGCGGTCCACCTTGAACCACTCGAAGGCCTCGGTCGGCTCCCCTTGGAGCAATACCATTTGCTCAGCGCGCTCCTTGGGCGTGGCCGGGTCCAGCCATTCGCGAGCGAGTTCGGGTGACAGTGCCACCGGGCGGCGGTCATGAATGTCCACCATTCCGCCCGCGCTGTCTGCGGTGATGATAACGAAGCCGTCATGCTCGTTCGGTTCATGCTCGGCGATGGGGTACTGACCAATCGCGGCACACAGGATTGGTGTCCGGTCACGGTGGCGAATGAGGTAAGGCTGCTTCTTCGGTCCGCCTTCATAAACCCACTCAAACCAGTTGTCGATCGCAATGATCGCCCGGTGCGGCCAGATCGCTTTGAAGAATGGGCCATGGGCTACTTTCTCTACTCGAGCATTGATCGGCGCGGCGCGGTCTTTCGCCCAGTGCGGGCGCCAGCCCCAGCGAACCATGTCAGCGCGCAGAAACTGGCCTTCTTGGTGAAAGAGGGCAAGCTGAGTGGTCGGAGCGGCGTTATAGCGCTCGAAAGGTTGGTCCCCGGCATAGTTGATCAGTGCGTTTGGAATACTGAGCGCTGCCACAAAGTCGTGAATGCCTCGGTACTGGGAAAGTCGTCCGCACATGGCTAAACCCTCAATCTGAATACTGAGCTTAGATGATCGTCTTTGAGTCAGGGGTCAGGCCATCCAGTAACCCGCGCAGCCGGTCAGCTTCCCGCTTGTAGCCTCTCGCTGCTATGTCGAGGTCGTACAGCTCCTTGCGGACTTTTGCGAGCTGCCCGGATCGCTCCCGAAGATTGCTCATTGCTACGTCACGTTGCGCTGAGGCTTCGTCGTACATTTGCACCAGGCCGAAGATGTTCTCCCGAGCGCTGCGCAGTTGTAGATTCAATTCCTGGACTTCGTTTTCCAGCATTTGTTTGTAGTGGGTGATGGTTTCCAGTTCGGTCGGGCATCCCAGCCAGTCGCTGGTGTCTTCGATGTCGAGAGGGTCCACGGTCATGCCTTATCAATACTGTTCGTATATACAGTAATCGAGGTGGGCGTGATCGGGCGAGGGTGAGGCGACGAGATGTAGGTTTGGGGTGGTATACGGTCGGCAGGACGCCGGGAGACAGGGACTTTCTCTTCGAAAGTCTGTAGGGACTTTTGCGGGGATTCGTAAAACACGGTTAGTCACGGTACGGCATCGATTGCAGTGGGCGCCGTTCCAAAGGACTGTTCCGTATAGCTTTTAAGCGCCCCTGCAAGCATGGGGTGCTAGGGGCTTAGCGTGGCGATCGATTGCTGTCACTCGGGAGTCATCAGCACAGCGAGCGTAAGCTTGATGAACTCCTCGTTCTTGTCGATGGTGTCCAGGGCGCCACGAACATTGTCGGCGACGTCAGCCGAGCCGCGGGCCTCGACCCAGTTTGAAAGCTCCAGGATGGCAGCCTCCAGGGCGAGCTGGTTTTCGTTGATCTTAAAGAGCAGGGAAGGGAGCAGGTCTGAATGTGGCATCGCGATTCCTCGGTTTTGAGGACAGCGTAGCATCGCGTTACATGAAGGATATTTAACGATCGGCAGGACGCCGGAGGAGGGTAAAAGCTGGTTAGTTCTGGAACGCTTCCAGAATAGTTATGGAACACATGCCGAGCGGCGCTGATTTCTTCAAACCCCAGAAACGACAAAGCCCTGAATAATCAGGGCTTTGTCGGTACAAATATGGCGGAGGCGATGGGATTCGAACTCATGGACCTGTTACAGTCGACGGTGACCGTTGCCTTAAACCACTCGGCCACACCTCCGTTGCGTTGCGGGCGCCATAATACCTGAATGAAACACACTGTCAAACTCTCTGCATAGCTTGTTACAGAGCGTCTGTTATGATCTTTGCGACTGAACGTTTCAAACCAACAGGAGTGTCGCCATGCGCGAACAGGATTACGCAGTTAATAACAGCGTGCAGGCTGAGCAGCTAGAGGTTAGCCGCGTCCTGCGCAACACTTACGGCTTACTCGCTCTCACTCTCGCATTCAGCGGCGTGATGGCGTTTGTCGCTCAGCAGATGCGTGTCGGCTACCCGAACGTTTTCGTGGTGCTGATCGGTTTCTATGGCCTTTTCTTCCTCACCAACAAACTCCGTGATTCGGCTTGGGGCCTGGTGTCGGCATTTGCCCTGACCGGTTTCATGGGTTTCCTGCTCGGCCCGATCCTCAACCGTTACCTGGGTATGCAGGGCGGCGCCGAGGTGGTCAGTTCGGCCTTCGCGATGACTGCGCTGGTGTTCGGCGGTCTGTCGGCTTATGTGCTGATTACCCGCAAGGACATGAGCTTCCTGGGTGGTTTCATCACCGCAGGCTTCTTCGTGCTGCTGGGTGCGACGCTGGCGAGCCTGTTCTTCCAGATCAGCGGTCTGCAACTGGCGATCAGCGCAGGTTTCGTGCTGTTCTCCTCGGTCTGCATTCTGTTCCAGACCAGCGCCATCATTCACGGCGGCGAGCGCAACTACATCATGGCGACCATCAGCCTGTATGTATCGATCTACAACCTGTTCATCAGCTTGTTGCAGATCTTCGGCATCATGAGCCGCGATGATTAATCGCCAGGCTTGAAATAAAAAACCCGCGAAAGCGGGTTTTTTTTGCCTGCGATTTGGAAAAAATTCACGCCATCGGTGGCAAGCGGCGCTTGACCGGAGTTTTCTTGACGATTGCAGTGTTGGTTTCGGCATGGGTATTCAGGCGGTCGAGCAGGGTGTCCAGTTGTTCCATCGAACGCACATGCAGGCGGGCAATGAAACAGTCGTCGCCGGTGACCTTGTCGCACTCGGTGAATTCAGGGATGGCCTGAATCTGCCGCTCCACTTCCTGCAACTGGCCCGGCAGTGGGCGAATACGCACGATGGCCTGGAGTTGATAACCGAAGCTCTTGGGATCAATCTCGACGGTATAGCCCTTGAGCACGCCGCGTTCCTCAAGGCGCCGCAAGCGTTCGGCAACGCTGGGCGAGGACAGGCCGCTGATCTGCGCCAAGGCCTTGAGCGAGCGCCGTGAGTCTTCCATCAACGCCGTGATCAGTACTTGGTCGATATCGTCAGTCATGGCGAAACCTCAATTAGGCAATTATTCAAAACCACCTTGATAAAAAAGGCAGATTTCGAGTTTAGCCTGCTTTTTGCTCTGGAGAAGCCCTCCGGCGGATTGGCATACTTTGGGCTCAAACACAGGAGTCTGATGATGGACAAAACAATACGTCACGGGTCATTCGAAATGACCACCGCCATGTTGATTTCCGGGACTATCGGCTGGTTCGTGCTGGTGTCCGGGCAACCGGTGCTGGACGTAGTGTTCTGGCGTTGCGTGTTCGGCGCCGGCACGTTGTTGCTGATCTGCGCGGCATTCGGCTTCCTGCGCCCCGGCATTCTGACCCGCACCACGTTCTTGCTGGCCGTGCTCAGCGGCGTGGCGATTGTCGGCAACTGGGTGCTGTTGTTTGCTTCTTACTCCCGCGCTTCGATATCCATTGGTACGGCGGTCTATAACGTTCAGCCGTTCATGCTGGTGGGGTTGGCCGCGTTGTTCCTCAATGAGAAAATCACCCTGCAGAAACTGTTCTGGCTGGGCATTTCGTTTCTCGGGATGCTGGCGATTGTCAGCGCACATGGCGGGCAGGGCGAGAGCGGTAATGATTACCTGATGGGCATCGCGCTGGCGCTGGGGGCGGCATTTCTTTACGCGATTGCCGCGTTGATCATCAAGCGCCTGACCGGTACACCGCCGCATCTGATCGCATTGGTCCAGGTCACCACCGGCGTGCTGTTACTCGCCCCATTCGCGCACTTTTCGGCGCTGCCGCAAGCGCCGAGCGCGTGGGCCAGTCTGGTAACGCTGGGCATTGTCCACACTGGCGTGATGTATGTGCTGCTCTACGGCGCGATCCAAAAACTGCCGACGGCACTGACCGGTGCGCTGTCCTTCATCTACCCGATTGCGGCGATTTTCGTCGACTGGTTTGCCTTCGGCCATCGCCTGGAGCCACTGCAATGGATCGGTGTTGCCGCGATTCTGTTGGCCGCTGCCGGCATGCAACAGGGTTGGAGCCTGAAGTTTCGTCGGACGGTGACAACGCAGTAAGCCGCAAAGAAACGTCAGATGTTCCAGCGCGGTGCTGTCTTGGCCAGGCGCTGGCGCATCTCGCCGATGTTGGCGGCTAATTGCCGGACCAATAACCGATAGCCGTCCAGCGGATTGTAAACCGGCGCGGTCAGGCTTGAATCCGATGGCAATTCGACGGGGCGACTAAGCCGCTGGGACGCACCGGATTTCAGCGCTCGAGCCATACCGATCAGTTGCACCCGAATCAGCCGATGCTCGGCTTTCAAGGACGATTGCAGATGGGCCATGGCGTCCGGGTCACTGGCATCAGGTCGGGTGTTGCCGAGGATTTCCAGGGTGCTGACGCACATCCGCAAGTGGCGCTGAATGGCATCGAGTTCGGTCATGGAGATCCGCACTTCCTTGGACACCGACGGCATCAACGAACGCAGTTGCACCATCACCGTGTTCAAGCGGCCCACGAGTTTATGGTGTTCGTCATCGGTGACCGATTGGCCATTGATGATGCGCCCGTAGATCGTCGCGCAGTCGCGCAAGGCATCGGCCAGGTTATAGCGCCACGAATAAACCGCGTAGAGCGGCAAGGCGAAGGAAAACGCCAGGGCCAGGGCGATGCCGATCAGGATGTCCACCCCACGCCACAACCCGTCGGTGATCGGGTTGTCACCATGCCCCGCGACGATAAACACGGTAATCGCCGAGAGCAACGCGGTGTAACCGCCCTTGCCGATGGCGTGGTACGAGAAGAACCCGCAAACCACGGCCATCGCGAAATAGGTCAGCCACGGCATCCCGAGCCAGGCCTGTTGCGCCACCAGCAGCAAGCCGACGCCGGCACCGATCAAGGTGCCGATGGCGCGCTCGGCGGCTTTTTTGCCGATGTTGCCGTGGTGCTGCAAACCGCCGATCACTACCAGCATCGTCACCGACGCCCACTCACCGTGGGGCAGATGGATGCCGGTGGTCAGCAGGATCGTTGCCAGCAACCCCAGCGATACACGTACCGCGTGGATTACCTTGGCGTGGCGATAACGCCGGTACGGGTCCAGCAACGGACGCAATAGTCGGCGCATTATCGGTGGCAGTCGGCTGTCTCTGAATGTACTCAGGCTCGGTCTCCTCAGAAGATGTAATCGGTGGTCAGGAAGCTCGAACTGCGTCCGCTGATGATCTCGCTGATGAGTTCTTTGTTGGTTTCCTGGAACTTGGTTGCTACCAACGTCCGGATCGAAAACACCCGCAACGCATCATGCACCGACAGTGTGCCTTCGGCGGAGTTCTTGCGGCCGTTGAACGGGAAGGTGTCCGGGCCGCGCTGGCACTGCGCGTTGAGGTTGATCCGGCCGACCTGGTTGGCGAAGGTGTCCACCAGCCGGCCGACCGCCACCGGGTTGGTGCCGAAGATACTCAGCTGCTGGCCGAAGTCCGATTCCAGAACGTAATCGATCACGGTGTCCAGATGCCGGTAAGGCACGATCGGCACGACCGGGCCGAACTGCTCTTCCTGGTAGACGCGCATCTGCGGCGTCACCGGGTACAGCACGGCGGGGTAGAAGAATGATGCGCGGGCTTCACCGCCGTTGGGGTTAACCACGGTGGCGCCTTTACTGACAGCATCCGCCACCAGCGAGTGCAGGTAATCGACCTTGCTCGCTTCCGGTAACGGCGTCAGCGCCACGCCGCTATCCCACGGCATGCCGGGTTTGAGGTTGGCGAGTTTGGCGTTGAATTTCTCGATGAACGCCTCGACCACGTCTTCATGGACGAAGAGGATTTTCAACGCGGTGCAGCGCTGACCATTGAACGACAGCGAGCCGGTAAGCGCTTCGCTGACCGCGTTGTCCAGATCCACCTCAGGCAGCACGATGCCGGGGTTTTTCGCATCCAGACCCAACGCCGCGCGCAAGCGGTGCGGTTTTGGATGGAGTTTTTTCAGGTCGCTGGCGGCTTTGTTGGTGCCGATAAACGCAAAGATATCGATCTTGCCGCTGGCCATCAGCGCGCTGACGGTCTCGCGGCCGCTGCCGTAGATCACGTTGATCACCCCGGCCGGGAAGCTGTCGCGGAATGCTTCCAACAGCGGACGAATCAGCAGCACACCCAGCTTGGCCGGTTTGAACACCACGGTGTTGCCCATGATCAGCGCCGGGATCAGCGTGGTGAAGGTTTCGTTCAGCGGGTAGTTGTAAGGTCCCATGCACAACGCCACGCCCAGCGGTACGCGGCGGATCTGGCCGAGGGTGTCCTGTTCCAGTTCGAAGCGACTGGAGCGACGGTCGAGTTCCTTGAGCGCGTTGATGGTGTCGACGATGTAATCGCAGGTGCGGTCGAACTCTTTCTCCGAGTCCTTGAGGTTCTTGCCGATTTCCCACATCAGCAACTTGACCACGGCTTCACGCTGTTCACGCATGCGTCCGAGGAAGGCTTCGACGTGCTGGATGCGCTCGGCCACGCGCATTGTCGGCCACAGACCCTGGCCTCGGTCATAGGCACGGACGGCGGCGTCGAGGGCGGTCAATGCGGTGTCGGCATCGAGCAGCGGCGTGCTGCCGAGGATCACTTGTTCGTCGCCATTTTCGCCGGTCAGGTACACCGGGCTGCGGACTTGGGCGAGGGGCCCGGACCAGGTTTTCAGCTCGCCGTCGACCAGGTATTCACGCTGCTCGGTCTGGCCGTCGAGGCGGTATTTTTCCGGGATGTCGGTGGCGTCGGGAAACAGGTTGCCAAGGATGTGTGCTGTGGTCATGTCGCTACCCCGTCTGGATTGGGTGATGCGGATAAGGTCTGTTATCGCTACGCACTGCTATCAGGTCAAGGCCTGATCACAACGCGGTTGTCGAAAGTGGCGGCGAGAGGCTGCCTATTACAGGCGGCGCGCTCGATCAGCATAGCTGAATCGTTTTATCAGATGGCAACACGGCTTGTCATGACCTACAGCACACGGGCTGTCTTGATCGGTTAAACTTCGCGCTCTTACTGAAGGAGTTCATATGAGTTACTACCAGCCGGGCATTCTCGCCACCCCAGTTCCGCCTCAAGCCCGTCATATGTTCTTCGCACTCGAATCCGCCGCTGCCTTGCCGGCCGCGCTGGAGAATCTGAAAGGGCTGATCGACGGTAAGTCGGCAGTGGTCGGTTTCGGTGAGTCCCTGGTCAAGGCCCTCATGGGGCAAATCGAAGGCCTGCGCACCTTTCCAGCGTTGACCGGTGTCGGCGTCGACAACCCGTCGACCCAGCACGCGCTCTGGTGCTGGTTGCACGGCGTCGACCGTGGTGAATTGCTCAATCGCAGCAACGCCATCGAAGCCGCACTGGCCCCGGCCCTGCGCCTGGTGCAGATGAACGAAACCTTCCGCCACCTCACCGGCCACGACCTGACCGGTTACGAAGACGGCACCGAAAACCCTCACGACGAAGCCGCCGTCGCCGCTGCGCTGGTGAGTGACGGCGCTGACGGAATGGTCGGCGGCAGTTTCGCTGCGATCCAGCAGTGGCAGCATGACCTGAAGGGCTTCCACGCGATGCCGTCCCATGAGAAGGACAACATCATGGGCCGTCGTTTGAGCGACAACGAAGAGATCGACGACGCGCCGATTTCCGCTCACGTCAAACGCACCGCCCAGGAAAGCTTCGCCCCCGAGGCCTTCGTGGTGCGCCGTTCCATGCCCTGGATCGAAGGCGATCGCGCCGGCCTGATGTTCCTGGCCTTCGGTTTCTCCCTCGACGCCTTCGAAGCGCAACTGCGCCGCATGAGCGGTCTGGAAGACGGCATCACTGACGGTCTGTACCGCATCAGCCGGCCGATCACTGGCGGCTACTACTGGTGCCCACCGCTCAAGGATTGTCATCTGGACCTGCGCGCTCTGCGCATCGGCTAAACATCAGGGAGTGAGTATGAACGTGGTGCGCTGGGGCATGATTGGTTGTGGCAGCGTCGCTGAACGCAAGAGCGGGCCGGCCTTCTACAAGGCGCCCGGCTCGGCGCTGGTGGCGGTGATGGGGCGGCGTCTGGAAGCCGTGACGGATTACGCCGCGCGCCACGGCATCGCTCGGGTCTACACCGATGTCGATGCGCTGATCAATGATCCCGAAGTCGACGCGGTGTACATCGCCACGCCGCCTGACAGCCATCACGCTTACGCCTTGAGGGTGGCCGCCGCCGGCAAACACTGCTGCGTCGAAAAGCCGATGTCGTTGAATGCCGGGCAAAGCCGTGAGATGCAAAAGGTCTTTGCCGATGCCGGGCTGCACCTGTTTGTTTCCTACTACCGGCGTTCGCTGCCGCGCTTCCAGCAGGTGCGACAATGGCTGGAGGAAGGGCGGATCGGCGAGGTCCGGCACCTGACCTGGACCCTGACTAAAGCGCCATCGCCGACCGATCTTGGCGGTACCGATAACTGGCGCACCGACCCGGCCATTGCTGGTGGTGGTTACTTCGCCGACCTGGCCAGCCATGGCTTCGACCTGTTCCAGTACCTGCTCGGTGACATCGTCGAAGTTGCCGGGTTTACCGCGCACCAGGCCGGTTTGTATGCCGCCGAGGATGCCGTCAGCGCCAGTTGGCGGTTTGCTTCGGGCGCCCTGGGTATGGGCTGCTGGAATTTCGTTGCGGACCGCCGCGAAGATCGGGTCGAACTGATCGGCGGCAAAGGCCGGATCAGCTTTTCCGTATTCGATGAACAGCCGGTTCAGCTTGAAGCCGATGAAACCCTCAGCCTGCACATCGACAATCACGAGCACATCCAGTGGCATCACGTACTGGGCATGAACGCGCACATTCGGGGTGAGGCGCAGCATCCGGCGGTGGCCGAGCAGGCATTGAAAACCGATTGGGTGATGGACCAGATCCTCAAGCGCTGATTACCGCATCTAACCTTATGCTCAAACAGTATTTCTCAAGCCTGTCATTAGAACTTTAAGATCACGTCATAACTCGTTATGACAAGTGATCTTCCATGACCGATAACGTTCTCTCCCTCAGTAGCGTTCCGCTGCACACCCAACTGCGGGATGTGCTGCGCGCCCGCATCCTCGACGGTGAATACCCGCAAGACAGCCAGATGCCTTCCGAAAGCGAACTCGGCGCGCTGTTCAAAGTCAGCCGCATCACCGTGCGCCAGGCCTTGGGGGATCTGCAGAAAGAAGGGCTGATCTTCAAGATCCACGGCAAAGGCACCTTCGTCGCCAAGCCGAAAACCTTCCAGAACGTCAGCACCCTGCAAGGCCTCGCCGAGTCCATGACCGGTCGCGGCTACGAGGTGATCAACCGCCTGCGCAGTTTCAAATTCATACCGGCAGACAAGCTCGTCGCCGAGCGTTTACAGGTCGCCGAAGGCGAGACCGTGGCGCAGATCAAACGCGTGCGGCTGATCAACCGTGAGCCGATTTCGCTGGAAATCACTTACCTGCCCAAGGCCATCGGCGAGCGCCTGGAGAAGGCCGATCTGGTTACCCGTGACATTTTCCTGATCCTGGAAAACGACTGCGGCCTGGCCCTCGGTCACGCGGATTTGGCCATCGACGCGGTGCTGGCCGACAGCGACCTGACCCAGGCGCTGAACGTCGAGCCCGGCTCGCCGATCATGCGCATCGAGCGCCTGACCCACGACGCCAGCGGCCAACCCGTGGACTTCGAACACCTTTACTACCGCGGCGATGCCTTCCAGTACCGCCTGCGGATCGACCGGCAAAAAGGGGCGCAGGCATGACTCACGGCTCAATGACTAGAAAGACGCTCGAACAGGAATACGACATCGTCGTGATCGGCGGCGGCACCGCTGGACCGATGGCGGCGATCAAGGCCAAGGAACGCAATCGCGATTTGCGCGTGCTGCTGATCGACAAGGCCAACGTCAAACGCAGTGGCGCGATCAGCATGGGCATGGACGGCCTGAACAACGCGATCATTCCCGGCCATTCGACGCCGGAGCAATACACCAAGGAAATCACCATCGCTAACGACGGCATCGTCAATCAGGCGGCGGTGTATGCCTACGCGACCCACAGCTTCGAAACCATCGAGCAACTGGACCGCTGGGGCGTGAAGTTCGAGAAGGACGAGACCGGCGACTACGCGGTGAAAAAGGTCCACCACATGGGCGCCTACGTGCTGCCGATGCCGGAAGGGCATGACATCAAAAAAGTCCTGTATCGCCAGTTGAAACGGGCGCGGGTGAGCATCACCAATCGGCTGGTCTGCACGCGTTTGCTGACGGACGAAGAGGGCACGGTCAACGGTGTGATGGGCTTCGATTGCCGCACCGCCGACTTTCACGTGATCAAGGCCAAAGCCGTGATCCTCTGCTGCGGCGCCGCCGGGCGTCTCGGCTTGCCGTCCTCGGGTTACCTGATGGGCACCTATGAAAACCCGACCAACGCCGGCGACGGTTACGCCATGGCCTATCACGCCGGGGCGGAACTGGCGAACCTGGAATGCTTCCAGATCAACCCGCTGATCAAGGATTACAACGGCCCGGCCTGCGCCTACGTCACCGGTCCGTTGGGCGGCTACACCGCGAACAATAAGGGCGAACGCTTCATCGAATGCGATTACTGGAGCGGCCAGATGATGTGGGAGTTCCACCAGGAACTCGAAAGCGGCAACGGCCCGGTGTTCCTCAAACTCGATCACCTGGCCGAGGAAACCATCCAGAACATCGAAGAGATCCTGCACAGCAACGAACGCCCGAGTCGCGGTCAGTTTCACGCCAATCGCGGCACTGACTACCGTACGCAAATGGTCGAAATGCACATCTCCGAGATCGGTTTTTGCAGCGGTCACTCGGCCTCCGGAGTGTGGGTCAACGAGAAGGCCGAGACCTCGGTCAAGGGTTTGTACTCGGCGGGTGACATGGCCGCGGTGCCGCACAACTACATGCTCGGCGCGTTCACCTACGGCTGGTTTGCCGGCACCAACGCGGCGGATTTTGTCGCCGGACGTGAGTTTTCGACGGTCGATGCCCAGCAGATCGAAACGGAAAAGGCCCGGGTCTACGCACCGCTGGACCGCGAACACGGCCTGCCGCCGGCCCAGGTCGAGTACAAGCTGCGACGTTTTGTGAACGACTACCTGCAACCGCCGAAAGTGACCAAGAAGATGCAAATCGGCCTGCAACGCTTTAGCGATATCCAGCGCGATCTCGATCAGATCAAGGCCCACAACGCCCACGAACTGATGCGCGCGATGGAAGTCAGCATGATTCGCGACTGTGCCGAAATGGCCGCCCGCGCTTCGCTGTTTCGCGCCGAAAGTCGCTGGGGGCTTTACCACTATCGGGTCGACCACCCGCAACGCAACGACATCGACTGGTTCTGCCATTGCCACCTGAAGAAGGATGAAAACGGCGTGATGAGCAGTTTCAAGAAAGCCGTCGAGCCTTACATCATCCCGCTGGACGCCGATGAAATGCAGGCCTACGACCGGCTGCGAGTCGGTGCCTTTGCTGCTTGAGCCCAAAAGAGAGACCGCAAAATGGCCTATCAACCCCAGGAAATTTTCTTCCGCTCCAACGCGCCCGTCACGGTCGATGAGGACCTTTGCATCGCCCACAAAGGCTGCACCGTGTGCGTCGACGTGTGCCCGATGGACCTGCTGGCGATTAACCCTGCCACGCAAAAGGCCTACATGGCGTTCGACGAATGCTGGTACTGCATGCCGTGCGAGAAGGACTGCCCGACCGGGGCGGTGAAAGTCGAAATCCCCTACCTGTTGCGCTGAGTGTGAGTGCCGGCATCTTCATTGAATGACCGGACGCCTTCGCGAGCAAGTCGAATCGTCGCACCGCCGCTCCCACAGGGGAATGCATTACAAATGTGGGAGCGGGCTTGCTCGCGAAGAGGCCAGCCCAAACACCGTAAAAGCCATCCGGCAACCACCGGACGCCTGATTCAAACACCCCTCGTTTCCCACCGCGCCCTGATCGTGGCGGAGACGAACATCCTAAAAATGATTCGAGGGGATACACCTATGTTATTGCGTGCAGCGTTCGCCGGTCTGGTACTGGCCTCATTCACCTTGTCTGCTCAAGCCGAAACTATCCGCATTGCCATCGGCACCCAGGACACCACGATCAACTGCGCCGCCGGCGGTCTGTTGATTCGCGAGCTGGGCCTGCTGGACAAATACCTGCCCCACGACGGCCCCTACAAAGACGCCAAGTACGAGGTGGAGTGGAAGAACTTCACCAGCGGCGCGCCCCTGACCAATGAGATGGTCGCCGGCAAACTCGACTTCGGCGCCATGGCCGACTTCCCCGGTTCGTTCAATGGTGTGGCGTTCGAAACCGCGGGCAAGCACAGCCTGTTCATCAGCGTGCTCTCGGGCAGCATCAAGGGCAGTGGCAACGGCATCGTGGTGCCGAGCGCCTCGAGTGTGCAGTCGCTGGCCGAACTCAAGGGCAAGACCATTTCCGTGCCGTTCGCCTCGACGGCGCACGGCATGTTGCTGCGGGCGGTCGCGGCCCAAGGCTGGGACCCACTGAAAGACGTGAACATCATCGCCCAGCCGCCGGAAGTTGCAGGCTCCGCGTTGCAGGCTGGGAAGATCGATGCCCACGCCGACTTCGTGCCGTTCGCCGAACTGTTCCCCAGCCGTGGTTTCGCTCGCAAGATCTATGACGGCGCCCAGGCCAATGCGCCGACCTTCCACGGTGCGCTGGTGGATCAGGCCTACGCGAAGAAGTACCCGGAAATTGTGGTGGCTTACCTGCGGGCGAGCATCGAAGCCAACCAGTTGCTGGCGGCTGAGCCGGAGAAATACAGCGAGCTGATCGCCAAGGTCACCGGCGTCGATGCCGAGGTCAATTACCTGTTCCACGGCCCGCTGGGCGTGCAAACTCGCGACCTCAGCTGGAAGCCGGAATACCGTCAGGCCGTCGGGACTGCCATCGATACCCTCAAACTGTTGAAGAAGGCGGATCGCGGGTTGGACCTCAATACCTTCATCGACGACCAATACATCCGCGCTGCGTTCAAGGCCTCGAAGCTGGATTACACCGCGCAACTGGCCAACTACGGGCAGGCGCCGCTTAAAGCGGTGGATGCGTCGAGCGGCAAAGCGATTACCGATTTCAGCCATGTGGCGGAGATCTGGGTGCGGGGTGAGCCGAAGGTTCGGCAGTACGCCTCGGCAGAGTCGGCGTTCACCGCGTTGGCCAGCCTGAAGCAGGAAGGCAAAAACATCCGCGCGGTGTATGCCCAGGCGAGTGACAGCGGGATCAAGTTGCTGGCGGATCAGGCGTGGTTTGCCAGTGATGCGAAAGGGCGCCTGAGCGCGTTTCTGCTCAAAGGCCAGGCCCAACAGTTCGCCACGGCACAAGGCGGAAAAGTCTTCGACTTCACCGACGCCACCACCCAGGCCGTCGCCGTTCGCTAACCGCCAAAGCACCGCAATTCCCTGTGGGAGCGAGCCGGCTCCGGGCGGCGTTCCGACGAATGCGTACTGACATTCAACATCGATGTTGACTGAACCACCGCTTTCGCGAGCAAGCCCGCTCCCACAGTGATCTCGGTTGAGAGGAAGTATTGTGTACAGATCCTATTTACGCTGGATCCCCCGAGCCGCGTCACTGCTGCTCTGCCTCCTATTCTGGCAACTCGCCGCCAGCCACCACTGGAACCTCGGCCTGGTCACCTTCGCCAACGTCCCGACGCCACTGGCGGTCATCGAAGCCGCCCTTGGCCTCGGCGACTCCGGCAAGCTCGCGCAACACCTCGGCAGCAGCCTCAGCCGGGTCTTTGCCGGTTACCTCGTGGCGCTGATCATCGGCATCGCTTTGGGCCTGGCCATCGGTCGCTCGAAATGGGCGGAAGACCTGCTGCTACCACCGCTGGAAGTCCTGCGCCCGATCCCCGCCGTCGCCTGGATTCCGCTGGCGATCCTGATGTTCCCCTCGTCGGAGCTGTCGATGGTTTTCATCACCTTCACCGGCGCGCTGTTCCCGATTCTGCTCAACACCGTGCATGGCGTCGAAGGCGTCGACCCACGGCTGATTGCCTCGGCGAAAAGCCTCGGGGCAGGGCGCCGGGCGATTCTGCTGGAGGTGATCCTGCCAGGCGCTGCGCCGAGCATCATCACCGGCCTCGCTATCGGTATGGGCACCTCATGGTTCTGCCTGGTGACCGCCGAAATGATCTCCGGCCAATACGGCATCGGCTATTACACCTGGGAGTCCTACACCATCCAGAACTACGCCGACATCGTGGTCGGCATGTTGCTGATCGGCGTACTGGGGATGGGCAGCAGCCTGCTGATCAAACGTCTGGGCGGGCTGTTCACGCCTTGGCACCGACCACGAGGAAAAGCCTGATGAGCGTGATGCAAACCCCTGAAGGACGGATCGACATCCGCCAACTGTCCATTGTCCTCGGCGAACACAAGCAAGCCTTCGAAGCCGTGCAAGGTCTGGATTGCCAGATCGAGCCGGGGCAATTCGTGTGCATTCTCGGGCCGTCCGGTTGCGGCAAATCGACCCTGCTCGGTGCCCTGGCCGGTCACCTGCAACCGCGAACCGGCACCCTGAAAGTCGACGGTGCGCCGGTCTCGGGCCCGTCGCCGCAGCGCGGCATGGTGTTCCAGCACCACACGCTGTTCCCTTGGCGCACCGTGCGCGACAACGTGGCTTTCGGCCTGAAAATGCGTGGCATCGGCAAAGCCGAAAGGCACAAAGCCGCCGACGAAATCCTTGCCCTGGTGGGCCTCGAAGGGTTTGCCGAGCGCTGGCCTGATCAACTCTCCGGCGGCATGCAGCAACGGGTAGAAATCGCCCGGGTGCTGATCAACCGCCCGCGCCTATTGCTGATGGACGAACCCTTCGGCGCTCTCGACGCGCTGACCCGGCTGAACATGCAGGAGCTGCTGCTGGACATCTGGACGCGAATTCGCACCACCGTGGTGTTCGTCACCCATGACATCGATGAAGCGCTGTTCCTCGCCGATCGGCTGCTGGTCATGAGTTCGCGCCCGGGGCGGATCATCGAAGACCTGCGCCTCGATTTCCCCCGGCCACGCACCACCGAACTGGTCACCAGCCACGAGTTCTCCCGCTTGAAGCGTCATTGCCTCGAGTTGCTGCGTCACGAAGACGGTCGGCAGTTACCGCGCCTGAACCCTCTCGGACTTCCCCTTGAAAACAAACTGCCGCGATTTGCCCTATGACCTCTCTATTCGATGTAACCGATAACGACGACATTCTCGCCCTGCAACCGCGCCTGACGGATGAAGATCCCGGCGTGCGCAGAATTGCCCTGATCGAACTGGCCGACCTTGAAGAGCCGGACGGTTTGCTGTGGCTGGTCAATCGCCTGGCGCAAGACCCGACCGAAGAAGTCCGCGCCGAAGCCGCACGCTTGCTCGAAGCCTGGGAGGACGAACCGGTGGTGGAAGCGCTGTGCCAGGCGCTGACCGATCCTTCCCAAGCTGTGCAAGCGGCCGCCGCACAAAGCCTTAGCCTGCTCAAGACCGAGGCGGCGGGCAGGGTGATTCTGCCGTGGACCGGGCATGTAGATATCAACGTGCGCATCGCCGCTTTCAGAGCCTTGCGTGAGTTGCGCTTTCCCGATGCCGCCGCTGCCGCTTTAGGGGCATTGACCGACGAGGACGCCAGCGTTCGCCGCGAAGCCGTCGGTGTACTCGGCTGGCTCAAGCAGCTCGATGCCTTGCCGGCGCTTGCTCGATTGGCCAGTGACGACCCGGACACCGAAGTCCGCCGCGCCGCCACCGGTGCCCTGGGCCTGGCCTCCGACGCCCACGTGCTGCCGGCGCTGCGCCACGCCTTGCAGGACGAGGCCTGGCAAGTGCGCGAAGAAGCCGCCACCACGCTGGGCAAGGTCGGTCACGTCGACGCCGGCCCGGCCTTGGTTGAAGCCTTGAGTGACGATTACTGGCAAGTGCGCCTGCGCGCCACTCGTAGCCTCGGCCGTTTGCGTTACGTCCCGGCCCTTGAAGCGTTGATCGAAACCCTCGGCCACCGCATCAGCAACCTGCGCAAGGAAGCCGCCCTAGCGCTCGGAGAGTTGAACGACCGAGGCGCCATCGCGCCCTTACAGGCTGCGCAGGATGACGGCGACCCGGAAGTGCGCAAAGCCGTGCGCATCGCCTTGAGTCAGCTGCAATGAACCCGGTGGCGATTGGCAATTCCCAAGGTAAACAGCAGCTGCGGTTGAGCTGGCCGGATGGTCGCGAGCAGTTGCTTGATCACGCTGAGTTGCGCCGCCAATGCCCGTGCTCGCAGTGCCGGGCGTTTCGGTTGCAGGGGCTGGTGCCGAAGGTCGATGCTCGCGTGCGCGTGATCGAACTCAATCAACAGGGCTACGGCCTGCAACTGGTGTTCAGCGACGGCCATGAGCGCGGGATCTACCCCTGGCCCTACCTTT
Source organism: Pseudomonas sp. Root329 (assembly GCF_001424925.1). Taxonomy (NCBI): domain Bacteria; kingdom Pseudomonadati; phylum Pseudomonadota; class Gammaproteobacteria; order Pseudomonadales; family Pseudomonadaceae; genus Pseudomonas; species Pseudomonas sp. Root329. The sequence goes on from NZ_LMCV01000005.1 coordinate 131,433, forward strand.
CAGGACTCACCTGAAACCTGTAGGAGCTGTCGAGTGAAACGAGGCTGCGATCTTTTGATGTTGTTTTTAAAGAGTAAAGTCAAAAGATCGCAGCCTCGTTTCACTCGACAGCTCCTACACAGCTCCTACAAGTCCTTGCCAGAAAAAAGCCAAAAGAGTACAAATGTACTCCATGACGACTTTAACTCCCCGCCGTACCGCCATCCTGACCTTTATCCGCGATCGAATCGCCGAGCAGGGTCAGTCCCCGAGCCTCGCTGAAATCAGCGAGGCGTTCGGTTTCGCCTCCCGTAGCGTGGCGCGCAAGCATGTGCTGGCGCTGACCGAGGCCGGTTTCATCGAGGTCAATCCACATCAGGCCCGGGGCATTCGTTTGCTCGGGCAACCGGCACGGCCCGAATTGCTGGACATTCCGGTACTCGGCCGGGTGGCGGCGGGTGCGCCGATCGGTGCCGATGCCGAGGTTCACAGCCGCTTGCTGCTCGACCCGTCGATCTTCTCGCGGGTGCCGGATTACATGCTGCGGGTCCAGGGCGACTCGATGATCGAGGACGGCATTCTCGACGGCGATCTGGTGGGCGTGCACCGCAATCCCGAGGCGGTCAACGGCCAGATCGTCGTCGCGCGACTCGACGGGGAGGTCACCATCAAACGTTTCGAACGGGTCGGCGAGGTTGTCCGATTGCTGCCACGCAATCCGGCCTATAAGCCGATCATCGTCGAAGCCGATCAGGACCTGGCCATCGAAGGGGTGTTCTGCGGCCTGGTGAGGCAAGGGTGATGGGCGCCGTCGTTGCGCTGGATACGCTGTTCAATGGCGGCCAGGTCTGGAAGGGCCGGCCTGCGCCCCCGGCCGTCAGCCCGCAACCCACCGGGCATGCCGCGCTGGATGCGGCGTTGCCTACGGGCGGTTGGCCGGAAGCGGCGCTGACCGAAATCCTTTTGGCCGGGCAGGGCGTCGGTGAGCTGCAACTGGTGTGGCCGGCGCTGGCGCGGTTGTCCGCCGCGGGCGAGCGCATCGTGCTGGTGGCGCCGCCTTACGTGCCATACCCCCAGGCCTGGCAGAACGCCGGGGTCGATCTGCGTCAGTTGTCGATCATCCAGGCCAGCGAACGCGATGCCTTGTGGGCAGCGGAACAATGCCTGCGTTCGGGCAGTTGCGGCGCAGTGCTGTGCTGGCCGCACAAGGCCGATGACCGGGCGTTGCGACGATTGCAGGTGGCGGCGGAAACCGGCTCGACCCTGGCGTTTGCCTACCGCTCGATCAATGAGGCGATCAACCCTTCGCCAGCAGCGTTGCGCATCGCCATCGATGCCAGGCCTGCGCAATTGCGCGTGCTCAAGTGCCGGGGTGGGTTGGCGCGTTCGGCACCGATTGCCTTTCCCGTGGGGCATTGAGGTTGCCATGCGCTGGGTCTGCATTCTCTTCCCGCAATTGGCGCTGGACGCGGTACTGCGTCAACGCGCCGATCCCGATGAGCCGCTGGCGCTGCTGACCGGCCCGGCCCAGCGTCGGGTGTTGCAAGCGGTCAACGCTTCGGCCCGGGCGCTGGGTTTGCGTCCGGGCCAGTCGATGACCGCCGCCCAGGCCTTGAGCAAAGGGTTTGTCACGGCTGAATACGACGCTGCCGAGATCGAGCACTGGCAGCAGTTTCTGGCCGCCTGGGCTTATCGATTCAGTTCACAAGTCAGCGTGCATTACCCGCGTGCGGTGGTGTTTGAAATCGAGTCCAGCCTGGGGTTGTTCGGCGCCTGGCCGCAATTCGAGGCGCGGTTGCGGGCCGAGCTCGGCGAGCTGGGGTTTCGCCATCGGATTGTTGCCGCGCCCAACCCGGTGGCCGCACGGGTGCTGGCCAACGCTTATGACGGTCTGGTGGTGCCCGACGATCAAGCCTTGCAGCATCATCTTGGGCAGTTGCCTATCGACCGGATCGGGCTGGAAACCAGCGTTGCCACCGCGTTGTCGCGCATGGGGTTGCGGACCTTGAGTCAGGTTCAGGCGTTGCCTCGCCATAGCCTGGCCCGGCGTTTCGAGGCCCAGGTGCTCAAGCATCTGGACGCCTTGCTCGGGTTACGGCGGCTGGCGCTGGCGTTCTACTTGCCGCCGGACCGCTTCGATGTGCGCATCGAGCTCAACTTCGACGTGCAGTCCCATCAGGCGCTGCTGTTTCCGTTACGCCGGCTGACCGGTGACCTGTCGGCGTTTCTGTGCGGTCGGGACAGCGGCGTGCAGCGTTTCGACCTGCACCTGGAACACGCCGGGTTGCCGGACACCGTCATCAAGGTCGGCCTGCTCAGCGCCGAACGTAATCCGGCGATGCTCTTTGAACTGGCCCGGGGGCGGTTGGAGCACGTCCAGGTCGAGGCCCCGGTGCGCGGTTTTCGCCTGCGCGCCGAAGACTTGCCGGCCTTCGTTCCCCAGCGCCAGGAACTGTTCGACGACCGCCCGCAGCAGTCCTTGCCCTGGGAGCAACTGCGCGAACGCTTGCGCGCGCGGCTGGGGGATGACGCGGTGCAGGGCTTGCGGTTCCAGGCCGATCACCGGCCGGAGTGCGCGTGGCAGGCCAGTGTCGACAGTCAGCGCTGTGCAGGGCTGCCTGCGGTGCAACGTCCGGGCTGGCTGCTGACTGAACCGCTGGCGGTGCATGAAGGTTCGACGCGCATCCTCATGGGCCCGGAACGCATCGAGTCCGGTTGGTGGGACGGTGACGATGTGCGCCGCGACTACTTCCTGATCGAAACCCGTTCCGGCCAGCAGGGCTGGGCCTATCGTGCGGTTGGTGAGGACGGCCCGTTGTGGCTGCAGGGCTGGTTCGCATGAGTGTCGACTATGCCGAGTTGCACTGCCTGTCGAACTTCAGTTTCCAGCGCGGTGCTTCCAGTGCCCTCGAACTCTTTCAGCGGGCGAAAAAGCAGGGCTATCAGGCCTTGGCGATCACCGATGAATGCACCCTGGCCGGTATCGTCCGCGCCTGGCAAGCGGCCAAATCCGTGGAGCTGCCGCTGATTATCGGCAGCGAAGTGCGCATCGAGAACGGCCCGAAACTGGTGTTGCTGGTGGAAAACCTCGAGGGCTACCAGGCCCTGTGCCGACTGATTACCCGAGCGCGGCGCCGCACACAGAAAGGCCAGTATCAAGTGCTGCGCGAGGACTTCAGTGAACCCTTGCCGGGGCTGTTGGCATTGTGGGTGCCGGACGCGGTCGATGACGTCGAACAGGGCCACTGGCTGAAACAGACCTTCGTCGATTGCCTGTGGCTGACCGTCCAGCTGCATCGCGGCCAGGACGATACCCGGCGACTGGCTGCGCTGCTGACCCTGGCGGGCGAACTGCGAATCCCGGCGGTGGCCAGTGGCGATGTGCACATGCACGCTCGTGGGCGGCGCGCCTTGCAGGACACCATGACCGCGATCCGTCATCACCTGCCGGTGGCCGAGGCCGGGCTGCGTCTTCATCCCAATGGCGAGCGGCATGTGCGCAGTCTCGAGGCGCTGCAATCGATCTACCCGCAAACACTGCTCGACGAAACGCTGAACATCGCCCGGCGCTGCACCTTCGACCTCGGTCAGTTGCGTTATCAATATCCCCGGGAGTTGGTGCCGGAAGGCCAGACAGCCACGTCCTGGCTGCGTCATCTGACTGAAGAGGGCATCGCGTGGCGCTGGCCAAAAGGCCCGCAGGCCCAGGTGCTGACGCAGATCGACAAGGAACTGGAGCTGATCGCCGAACTGGGCTACGAAAGCTATTTCCTGACGGTTCACGACATTGTGCGATTCGCCCGTGAGCAAAAAATCCTGTGTCAGGGCCGTGGTTCGGCGGCCAACTCGGCGGTGTGCTTTGCCTTGGGCATTACGGAAATCGACCCGGATCGCACCACGCTGTTGTTCGAGCGCTTTCTCTCCAAAGAGCGCAACGAACCGCCGGACATCGACGTCGATTTCGAACACGAACGTCGCGAAGAAGTCCTGCAGTACGTGTTCCAGCGTTATGGCCGGACCCGCGCGGCGTTGACGGCGGTGGTCAGCACGTATCACGCGGCCGGCGCGGTGCGTGATGTGGCCAAGGCTCTGGGTTTGCCGCCGGATCAAATCAACGCCCTGGCCGATTGCTGTGGCCACTGGAGTGATGAAACACCGCCCGTGGAGCGCCTGCTTGAAGGCGGGTTCGATCCCGAGAGCCCGGTGCTGCGTCGGGTGCTGAGCCTGACGGGGCAGTTGATCGGTTTCCCCCGACACCTGTCACAGCACCCCGGTGGTTTCGTGATTTCCGAGCAGCCTCTGGACAGCCTGGTCCCGGTGGAAAACGCCGCCATGGCCGAGCGCACCATCATCCAGTGGGACAAGGACGACCTCGATGCCGTCGGGCTGCTCAAGGTGGATATCCTGGCATTGGGCATGCTCAGTGCGATCCGCCGCTGTTTCGATCTGTTGCGCCGTCATCGCCATCGGGACCTGAGCCTGGCGACGATCCCGTCCGAAGACGCGCCCACCTACGAAATGATTGGCCGTGCCGACACCATCGGTGTGTTCCAGATCGAGTCCCGGGCGCAGATGTCGATGCTGCCGAGGCTCAAACCGGTGAATTTCTACGATCTGGTGATTGAAGTGGCGATCGTCCGTCCGGGGCCGATTCAGGGCGGCATGGTGCATCCGTACCTGCGGCGCCGAAACAAGGAAGAACCCGAGATCTATCCGTCCCCGGCACTGGAAACCGTGCTCAAGCGCACACTGGGCGTGCCGCTGTTCCAGGAACAAGTGATGCAGATTGCGATTGTCGCCGCCGACTACAGCCCCGGTGAGGCCGATCAGTTGCGCCGCTCCATGGCCGCCTGGAAACGCCACGGCGGACTGGAACCGCACAAGGATCGCCTGGCCGCCGGGATGAAGAAAAACGGCTACACGGCCGAGTTTGCCGCGCAGATCTTCGAGCAGATCAAAGGCTTCGGCAGTTATGGTTTTCCCGAGTCCCACGCCGCCAGTTTCGCCTTGCTGACCTACGCCAGTTGCTGGTTGAAATGCCACGAGCCGGCGGCCTTCGCCTGTGCGCTGATCAACAGCTGGCCCATGGGTTTCTATAGCCCGGACCAGATTCTGCAGGACGCGCGCCGGCATCATTTACAGATTCGCCCGGTGGACGTGCGCGCCAGTGACTGGGATTGCAGCCTCGAACCGATCACCGGAGCCCAGCCGGCGATTCGCATGGGGTTGCGGATGATCAAGGGCTTTCGCGAGGACGATGCCCGGCGCATCGAAACGGCGAGGTCGAAGGGGGCGTTTATCGACATTGCCGACCTCGGCGAACGGGCGCGACTCGATGCCCGCGCCCAGGAACAACTGGCCGATGCCGGTGCGCTGCGTGGCCTGGCCGGTGACCGTCATCGGGCGCGCTGGGAAGTGGCGGGTGTGCAGAAACAGCTCGGCTTGTTTGCCGGTCTGCCGAGTCAGGAGGAGGGCGCGGTGTCGTTGCCCAAACCCACCGTCGGCGAGGATCTGCTAGCCGATTACAACAGTGTCGGCACCACGCTCGGCCCGCATCCGCTGGCATTGTTGCGAGGTGAATTGAAAGCCCGGCGCTGCCGCAGTTCGAAGGAATTGCTGGAGGTCGAGCATGGACGACCGGTCAGCGTCGCCGGGCTGGTGACCGGTCGACAACGCCCGGGCACCGCCAGTGGGGTGACCTTTGTCACCCTTGAAGATGAGTTCGGCAACGTCAACGTCATCGTCTGGCGCGACCTGGCCGACCGGCAGCGCCAGGTGTTGGTGGGCTCGCAATTGCTCAAGGTCGATGGGCGTTGGGAAAAGGAAGGCGAGGTGAGGCATTTGATTGCCGGACGGTTGAGCGACCTGAGCCCATTACTCGACGGCATCAGCGTGCGCAGCCGGGATTTCCGTTAACCATTAAAAACCACCCCTCACATTTAATACTGTCTTCGATGATGGCACTTTGGCATAATGCCGGCCGCCGACGTCCCGCACGTCGATTGTCGATTTGATTCCCCCTCGCTTTTTCGGGCGCTGCAACCTGCAGTGGCTGGCTATTGCCGTGTCGGGATAAACCGTTTTTCAAAAGGAATGCGCAGTGAGAATGATCTCTCGAATGTTGGTATCGACGGCAGCGATTGCCCTCTTCGGCGCGATGGCCGGGTGTGCGACCGAAAGCTCGCGCACCTTGCCGGTAGAAAAGGTCGAAAGCGCCAGCCTCGCTTATGCCGGCGTGCGCGTACCCATGGCGGTCGGCAAGTTCGACAACCGCTCGAGCTACATGCGCGGGATCTTCTCCGACGGTGTGGATCGCCTCGGCGGTCAGGCCAAGACCATCCTGATCACTCACTTGCAGCAAACCAACCGCTTCAGCGTGCTGGATCGCGACAACATGGACGAGATCCAGCAAGAAGCCGCGATCAAGGGCCAGTCCCAGCGCCTCAAGGGGGCTGATTTTGTGGTCACCGGTGATGTCACCGAGTTCGGCCGCAAAGAGACTGGCGATCACCAGTTGTTCGGCATTCTCGGTCGTGGCAAGACTCAGGTGGCCTACGCCAAGGTCAACCTGAACATCGTCAATATCAGCACGTCCGAAGTGGTTTATTCGACTCAGGGCGCGGGCGAGTACGCCTTGTCCAACCGTGAAATCATCGGCTTTGGCGGCACTGCTGCCTACGATTCGACCCTCAACGGCAAAGTGCTCGACCTGGCCATGCGCGAGGCGATCAATCGTCTGGTGGACGGCATGAATGCCGGTGCATGGAAACCGGGCAACTGATCAAGGTCGATGACAAGGAGCGGTACAAGCATGTTCAAGATTTATGCAAAATGGGCGCTGATGGCGTCGACCGTGCTGGTCAGTGGCCTGTTGGCCGGCTGCAACAGCGGCCCGAAAACCCTTTACCAGTGGGAAAGCTACCAGCCGGAAGTTTACGAGTACTTCAAGGGTGAAGAGCCCAAGGAAGCTCAGGCCGAAGCGCTGGAGCGCGACCTGCAGAAAATCAGGTCCACCGGCAAGACGCCGCCGCCTGGTTACCACGCTCATTTGGGGCTGTTGTACCTGAGCATGGGCAAGGACGATCAGATGGTGCAGCAATTCAGAACCGAGAAGACGTTGTTCCCCGAGTCGACGCCGTACATGGACTTTCTGCTTAAAAACGCCAAGACCGGAGACACCCAATGATCGCGCGCTCATTGAAACTGATGGCCGGGCTACTGGCTCTGGCGGTACTCGGTGGTTGCGTCAGCCCCAAGACCGTGGACTATTCGGCGTACAAGCAAAGTCGTCCGAAAACCATTCTGGTGCTGCCGCCGCTGAACAACTCGCCGGACGTCAAGGCGTCCTACAGCCTGTTGTCGCAGGTCACGTACCCGTTGGCTGAAGCCGGTTACTACGTGCTGCCGATCGCCCTGGTCGATGAGACGTTCCGCCAGAATGGCTTGACCACACCGGCGGATATCCATCAGGCACCGGCCAACAAACTGCAAGAAATCTTCGGTGCCGATGCTGCGCTGTACATCACCGTGACGGACTACGGCACTCGCTACATGATCATCAGCAGTGAAACCGTGGTGACGGCCAGCGCGAAACTGGTGGACCTCAAGAGCGGCACCACCCTGTGGACCGGCTCGGCTCGGGCTTCGAGCGAGGAGGGCGGTAACAACGGTGGCGGTGGTTTGGTTGGCATGCTGATTACGGCGGCGGTGAAGCAAGTGATCAACAACTCCACCGATGCCGGTCACCCGATTGCCGGGGTGACCAGTGCACGACTGCTGTCGGCAGGACAACCGGCGGGGTTGCTGTACGGGCCGCGTTCGCCGAAATACGGCACTGACTGACCTGCACAATCCTGTAGGAGCTGACGAGTGAAACGAGGCTGCGATCTTTTGATCTTGTTTTTAAAGAGCAAAGTCAAAAGATCGCAGCCTCGTTTCACTCGACAGCTCCTACAGGGTTTATATATGAGGGCAGAGTTCTATTTGGCCTCAGGCCAAAACCGCTCCCCACCCCCCGGCGTCTCCGTCCACGCCTGCAACGACCTTGTCGGTAGATCAAAATAATCCCGCGTGCGTGCATACCCATGCCCACCCATCCGGCCAATCGCATCGAGCCCGAGCTGATCGATATACAAAGTTTTCGGGTCGATCAATTCATCGCGCACATGCGCCATCAGCACTTCGCCAAAGATAATCTCCCGGGACTGCCCGATGGACAGCGCCATCATCCGTCGACACTCCAACGCCACCGGCGCCTCCCCGATCCGTGGGCATTTGACCGTGGTCCCGGGAATGGCAGTGAGGCCGGCGGCCGTCAGTTCGTCAAAACCGGGGGCGAACGGCACGGCGCAGACGTTCATGGCTTCCACCAGGGCATCGCTGACGATGTTCACGGTGAATTCCTGATTGAGCTGGATATTGCGCGTGGTGTCCTTGGGGCTTTGGTCGCCGTAGTTTTCCACGCCCAACGCGAGGATCGGCGGGTCGGCCGAGAGGGCGTTGAAGAAGCTGAAGGGCGCGGCGTTGATCCGGCCTTCGCCGTCGATGGTGGTGACCAGGGCAATCGGCCGTGGCACCACGCTGCCGATCAGAATCTTGTATTTGTCTCGCGGGCTCAATTGGCTGAAGTCGAAGCTTTGCATGGGCAGAACTCTCTAAAGAAGGGGATCAATCGCGCTCAGCGGCGCGTCTGCGCTGTAGTCATCAGCGAACGGGATGGCCGGTTTGAACAGGCCTTTCCAGTCCGGTTGACCGAAGGCCCGGTCGCTGTGGCTGCGCATCAGTTTTTCGAATTGTTGTTGGGCCTGGCGTTGCAGGGCGGGGTAGTCGACGCCTTGAACCTGACCGTCCTGCATCACGCAGCGGCCGTCGATGTAGCTGGCGATGCAGTCGTCACCGCGCCCGGCCAATACCAGGTTTTTCAGTGGGTCGAACAGCGGCCCCAAATGCAGGCCGCGAAGGTTGAACACCGTGATGTCGGCTTTGGCGCCCGGTGCCAAACGGCCCAGATCATTGCGGCCCAAGGCCTTGGCACCGCCGAGAGTGGCCGCGTTGTAAAAATCCAGGGTGCGGGTCAAAGAACCACTGCCTTCCATCAATCGCGCAATGTTCAGACCCTGGCGCATGTTTTCCAGCAAGTCCGCCGGCCAGGTGTCGGTGCCCAAGGCGAAGTTGACGCCCTTGGCCCGATAGCGACCGATAGAGTTCAGCGCCTCGCCGTCACGGGCAAACACCACCGGGCAATGCACCAGACTCGCGCCGCCCTCCACCACGCGTTGCAGATCGTCATCGCCGGAGGTGTAGATGCCGTGGGGCAGCAGACTGCGCGGGGTCAGCAGATTCAATTGCTGCAACCAACCCAGCGGCGAAGTACCGCGCAGTTGCTCGACCATCGCCACCTCACCGAGCCCCTGGCAGCAATGCAAACGCATCGGAGCGTTCAGTTCCAGGCTCAGCGCGGCAGTGCGTTGCAGCAGGGCCGGGGTGCAGGTCTGGATACGGTCCGGCAGCAACGCGCCACGAATCAAACCCTCGTGCGCGCCGTCGAAATCATGGAAAAACCGAGCAGCCGCGTCGAGCCCGGCCAGGCCTCGCGCTTCATCCCAGTGATGCCCGAGGCTTCCATCGGCGCGCCAGTAACTCATGCCGCTCATGTAGCAAGGGCCGAGGTAAGTCCGCAGCCCCAACTCGGCCGCCACACCGACCACCGCAGAAAATTCGTCGTAGGTTTCGGCCCACTCGCGGTAATACATCGAGGTGATCGGCATGGCGGTAGTGATGCCGTTGCGGATCAACTGAGTGAAGGCGTAGCGGTATTTGAAGACTTCTTCATCGGGGCTGTAACTCTCTCGCGGACCTCTCGTCAGGTAGTCCTCGGACCACATCCGGCCCATGTCGCGTTCATCGCCGTTGTCCAGCGTCAGCACCGTCGAATCAAGATCCCCGAGTGCATCCAGGTCGATGAAGCCCGGACCAATCAACGCGTTGCCATAATCAATCCACTGATCCACCGGCCCCGGATAGTCACGCCCGACAAACACGATGCGCGAACCTTCGAACACCACTTCACCGTCGCGCCACAGCACATGCTGGGTGCCGTCGAAACCAACGACGCAGCTGCTCTTGAGGCCAATGCGCTTCACAAACGGCTTTCCAGCAGACGGCCACCGGAGGCGATCAACTCACCGCCGCGATAAACCTGCCGCACCGGCCGCGACACCACCGCCTCACCCAGCGTCTGCACCGGCATCAGCAAAAAGTCCGCCGGTTGGCCGATCTCCAGCCCATAACCTTCACAGCCCAACGCCCGAGCGCCATTCACCGTCGCGGCTTCGAACGCTGCCGTCAGTTCATCGTCCTTGTTCAAGTCGAAACGAAACGCCAGCAACATCGCCCGTTCCAGCATGTCGCCGTTGCCCATGGGCGACCAGGCATCACGAATGCCGTCCGAACCCAGGCAGACATTCACCCCGGCCTCACGCAAGGCGAGAAACGGCGGCACCGCGCAATCGGCCGGTGCCGAACTCATCAGCGAAATGCCCAGCGCCGCGAGTCGTTCGGCCATCGGTTTGACCTGGCTCCACGGCAACATCCCAAGGCAGTAAGCGTGGCTGATCATCACCCGACCCTGACGCCCGAAACGTTCGGTGTAGTCGGCGATCAGTGCGATCTGCCACAGGCCCAGTTCGCCCTTGTCGTGCAAGTGAATGTCGACGCCACGCTCGAATTCACTGGCCAGCTTAAACACGAAGTCGAGCTGGGCGATGGGGTCGTTGTCGATACCGCACGGGTCGAGCCCGCCGACGTTTTCCACGCCCAGGGCCATGGCTTCGCGCATCAGTTCGGCGGTGCCGGGGCGGCTGATCAGGCCGGTTTGCGGGAACACCACCAGTTGCAGGTCGATCAGGTCGCGGTAGCCTTCGCGCAGCTGTTGCATGGCCTCGAAATGGCGCAGGCCGAATTCCGGGTCGATGTCGACGTGACAACGCATCGTCAGCGAGCCGCGGGCGATGCAGTTTTCCAGCAAGGCGCCCGCACGCTGGGCAATCGGCGCCTGGACTTCACGCAGCACGCGGCGCTCGTTGGCGATGTAGTCCTTGAGCGTCGGGCCGGCGCTGTTCGGGCGCCAGGGTTGGCCCCAGAGGGTTTTGTCGAGGTGGACGTGGCTTTCAACCAGGGCCGGGGTGAGGAGCTGGTTTTGGCCGTCGATGTCGGTCGGGGCCAACGGTGCGTTGGACGCCGGGCGTCGATCTTTGAATAGGCCGTTTTCCAGAAGCAGGTCTTCGGCGGTTGAACCGTAGGGCCGCACGTTGCGCAGCCAGCGAGATTGAGTCATTGCAAACCTCATTGATTTCTATGGTGTCTGGCCGGGCCTCTTCGCGAGCAAGCCCGCTCCCACATTGTCCCGACTGGTACGCGAACAATGGCGTTTCGTACTCGCCGCCGGCCTGATGTTTTTTGGCAGCCTGATCGGCATCGCACTGCTCCTTGTTGCTGCACTCTTTCTCCGGCCGCAGGCGCGAGGCGAACTCGTCGGGCATGTTGATCGCGTCCATCACCCGCCATTTGGCGTCGATCAGCTTGTCGCTCTGGATGCCGTTGGCGTAGGCGATGGCGTTGGACACGGCGGCGGCGTTGTCCGGTTTCATCATCCAGTCGATGAAGATCTTCGCGTTGCCAGGGTGTGGGGCGCTTTTCGGTACGGCGAAGTTGTCCTGGAACATCGCCAGGCCTTCGCGCGGGTACACGTACTTGATGGTGCTTTTTTGCAACGTGGCCCGGGCGGTGGAGCCGTTCCAGTTTTGCATCATGATCACTTCACCGGAGGCCATGCGGTCGACGGTGTTGTCCGAGCTGTACATCTTCAAGTGCGGTTTCTGTTTTTGCAGCAGCTCCAGAATGCGCTTGGCGTCCTGCGGGTTTTCGCTGCATTCGTCGACGTTCAGGTAATGGCTGGCGGCGTTGATCACACTGCTGGAGGTGTCGAGGGCGGCGAGTTGGCCTTCGAGTTCCTTGCGCGGTTCGAAGAATTCTTTCCATGAATCGTCCAGTTTGCCGCCGGGCACCCGCGCGCTGTCATAGGAAAATCCGGTGGTGCCCCACAGGTACGGGGCGGAGAACTTGCGGCCCGGGTCGAAACTCGGGTCGCGGAAGGCCGGTTTGACGTACTGGAAGTTGGGCAGGGTCGACGCGTCGATTTCCAGCAACAGGTCCTGTTTGATCAACGTGCGCATGATCGACTGCGACGGCACGATCACGTCATACGCCGCGCCACCGGCCTGCAATTTGGCCAGCAGGGTTTCGTTGCTGTCGTAGCCGTCCATGGTGACCTTGATCCCGGTCTCCTTTTCGAACTTGGCCAACAGATCGACCGGGTAGTAGTCGGTCCAGTTGTAGAAGAACAATTCCTTGGGTTCGGCGGCCTGGGCGCTGAACGCCGTGAAGCAACTCAGGGCCAGACCGGCGACAGCGAAACGCATGCTTTTTGTTTTCATTAGAGAACGCTCCAAGCTCATTGGTTTTTGCCGCGCTGTCCCAGCCAGAAGGCCAGCACCACCAGCACGATGGAAATCACCAGCATCAGGGTCGAAATCGCGTTGATCTCCGGCGTGACACCGGATTTGATCGCCGAGAAGATGTACACCGGCAACGTCGTCGAACCGGGTCCGGCAACGAAGAAGGTCATGATGAAATCGTCGAGGCTGACCACGAACGCCAGCACCGAACCGGACAACACCGCCGGCCACAGCAGCGGCAGCGTCACCCGACGAAACACCTGCCACGGATTGGCGTACAAATCGTTCGCCGCCTCCAGCAAGCTTTTGTCGAGGTCATTGAGCCGCGCACGGATCGGCAGGTACGCGAAGGGAATGCAGAAGCCGATGTGCGCGACGATCACCGTCAGCAAACCGAGCTTGATCCCCAGCGCCATGAACAGCAGCAGCGTGGCGACGGCGGTGACGATCTCCGGCAGGATCAGCGGCAGGTTGATCCCGCCCTCGACCATCTTCTGTCCATAGAACGGCCGGTAAGTCGCCAATGCCGCGAGTAAGGCAATGGCCGTGGCGCAGACCGTGGCGATGCCGGCGACGATGATCGAGTTCAGCGCCGCCGTCTGAATCGACGGGTTGGCCAGAATCCTTCCGTACCAGGCAAAGGAAAACTCGGTCCACACCGTCGCCGAGCGGTTGGCGTTGAAGCTGTAGGCGATCAGCACAAAGATCGGCACGTACAGATAGGCCAGGATCAACAGGCTGACTTCGCGGGTCAGGGGCAGTTTTTTCAGGTGCAGGGCGATCATGCGGTGGCTCCCCGGCGTAGAGTTTTAGCGGTGCTGCGGCTATACAGGGCGTAAAGCACCAGGGACAGCAGCAGAATCCCCAGCAACAGGAACGACAGCGAACTGCCCAGCGGCCAGTTACGCGCGGTGCCGAACTGTTGCTGGATAAGGTTGCCGATCATCAGCGTCTTGCCGCCGCCGAGAATCGCCGGGGTGATGAAGGCACCGAGACTCGGCACAAACACCAGCAGCGCACCGGCAATCACGCCGGGCATCGACAGCGGCAGGATGATCCGCCGCAACGCGTGCCAGCGATTGGCGCCGAGGTCGTACGCCGCTTCCACCAGTCGCCAGTCGAGTTTTTCCAGGGTCGAGTAGATCGGCAAAATCATGAACGGCAGGAAGCTGTAGACCAGCCCGACGCTGACCGCGAAGTCGTTGTAGAGCAGGGTGATGCCACCCGCCTGCGGGAACAGTGCGTTGAGGCTCTGAGCAACCCAGCCATGCTCGCGCAGGATGATCAGCCAGGCGTAGTTGCGGATCAGCAGGTTGGTCCAGAACGGAATGGTGATCAGCAACACCATGAGGTTGCGCCGCCGCGGTGTCAGGCTCGACATCCACAACGCCACCGGGAAGCCGAACAGGAAACACAGCAACGTGGTGCCACCGGCCTGGAACACCGAGCGCAACAGCGCCTGGGCGTAGACCCAGTTCAGTTCCAGTTCACCGTCGAAACCTTCCTGGAAAAACAGCTGCACGTAGCTTTGCAATTGCCAGTTGGCCTGCCAGTCGACGCCGCCGTAAACGTTGCGCGGCAACAGGCTGATGTAGCCCATGATGCCGAGCGGAATGGCGATCAGCGCCAGCAAAGTCAGAACCACCGGGCTGAGCAACAGCGCGCGGTTGAGGGCGGGAGAAGTGCTGCTGACGCTCATCTCAAGCCTCCATCAACAGGCAGGCGTGGGGCGGCAGGTTGACCGCGACGCGATCACCGACCACCCGGCCACGGTTCAGGCCTTCGTTGTTCTCGCGCAGCATGACCTTGATGTCGTTGTTCAACCGGCACTGGTAAAGGGTCGCGGTGCCGACATACAACACCGCTTCAATGACGCCGCGCAGGTGATGCGGTTGCGCCGGGTCGACCAATTGCGAACGTTCCGGGCGGAACGCCAATTGCACGCTGCTGCCATCGAAACCTTGAGCCGGGCAAGGGATTTCCACCGGCATGCCGCTCGGGACGAACAGTTTTTCGTTTTGCTGGCCGCGCTTGAGGTGGCCGGGGAGGAAGTTGATGTCGCCGATGAATTGAGCGACGAAGCGGTGCTGCGGCCGTTCGTAGATATCGTTCGGTGTGCCGATTTGCAGGATCTTGCCGGCGGACATCACGGCGATGCGGTCGGACAGAGTCAGCGCTTCTTCCTGATCGTGGGTGACGAAAATGAAGGTGATCCCGGCTTCCTTCTGTACGCGCTTGAGTTCGACCTGCATTTCCTTGCGCAGCTTCAAGTCCAGCGCCGACAGCGGTTCGTCGAGCAACAGCACTTTGGGTTTCGGCGCCAGGGCCCGGGCCAGCGCCACGCGCTGCTGCTGGCCACCGGACAACTCGGCTGGTTTGCGCTGGGCCAGGTGTTGCATTTGCACCAGCGCCAGCATCTCATCGACGCGCTGGGCAATTTGCTTGCGATCAAGACCCTGCATCTCGAGGCCGAAGGCGATATTCTGCGCGACACTCATGTGCGGAAACAGCGCGTAGCTCTGGAATACGGTGTTGACCCGGCGCTTGAACGGTGGCAAATCATTGACCGGTTCACCCGCCAGACGAATCTCGCCTTCGCTGACCTGTTCGAAGCCGGCGATGGTGCGTAACAAGGTAGTTTTGCCGCAGCCGGAAGGGCCGAGCAGGGTGAAGAATTCATTGTCGGCAATGTCGACTGAAACGTTGTCGAGGGCTGGAGCCAGCCCCGGATCGTCGGAATACCGCTTGGAGACGTTACGCACTTCGATTGCTGTTGGATGACCCATAATGGTGCATTCCTCTAATTATTGTATGCAATATCTGGATGCAATCTAGAAATAACCGGATTAATCTGCTCGTGCAACCCCCTTTTTCAAAGGCTGCTCATCGCCTGGGGCCGGTTGTTTAGCGCTAAAGGAGTGTTCAGATGACCGAGAAAAAACTCGAGACCACGGTCGACCGCGTCTACCAAGGGGTTTACGAGGCGATCAGCAAACGTTCATTGCGTCCCGGGATGAAGCTCGGCGAAGCGTCATTGGCCGAACTTTTTAATGTCAGCCGAACGTCGGTTCGTGCCGCGCTCAAGCAACTGGAAGCCGATGGATTGGTCACCACCGAGCCCAACAAAGGGGCGTCGGTGTCGTTGCCCAGTGATGAGGAGATCCGTTCGCTGTTTGAGACGAGGCGCCTGATCGAGATTGGCATCGTCACTGAGCTCTGTCGTCGTCGTGATACGGCCGTGACCCAGGACCTGCGCGATCACCTGTTGCTGGAGGATGAAGCGCACCGCAGTGGCGACCATGAACGGTTGATTCATTTGCTCGGCGAATTCCATATCAAGCTCGCGCAAAGCCTCAACAACCCGGTGTTGCTGGACTGGTTTCGCAAGCTGATTTCCCGGGCCTCGCTGTACGCCGCCGCGCTGGATGACGACAGTCACGAAGCTTGCCGCGACGACGAACACCTGCGGCTGATCGAGTACATCGAAGCGGGCAATCAGAGCGCCGCGATCGAACTGACCTGCATGCATTTGAATGGCATCGAGAAGGCCATTCTCGACGTCGCCGCCACGCTGAAAACCGGCTACCACCCGCTCAAGCACCTGATCGAGGTGTAGCCACGCTGAAACCTCGTAGCAGCTGTCGAGCAGCGCGAGGCTGCGTTCGGCTGCGAAGCAGTCGTGAAATCAAACACCTCGGTGTGTCAGGACAAATTCGGATGCAGGGTTTACGACTGCTTCGCAGCCGAACGCAGCCTCGCGCTGCTCGACAGCTGCTACATCTATGGTTACCCCCCAGGGCACGCTTCATTGCCACAAAAGCCTGGATGATGTGAATCAGCTAACCTCTATGAAACCATTGGCGACGGCGATGCTCG
Source organism: Pseudomonas sp. Root329 (assembly GCF_001424925.1). NCBI lineage: Bacteria > Pseudomonadati > Pseudomonadota > Gammaproteobacteria > Pseudomonadales > Pseudomonadaceae > Pseudomonas > Pseudomonas sp. Root329. The sequence goes on from NZ_LMCV01000005.1 coordinate 147,803, forward strand.
AAACAAACGGGCACGCACCGTCCTCATGCCGTTGCGATCCCTTAAGCCAGTCATCTACAGGGATACAGAGTCAGTCGATGCAGTTTCTAGACGATAGCCATGGGTGTGCAGGCTGGAACGGTGAAATGGCCGGGCGCATTCGCGCGTTCGACTGGAGCCTGACTGAGCTTGGGAACATGGACTCCTGGCCCAGAAGCCTGTGCAGCGCGGTGCAGTTGATGCTCGCCTCGCCACTGCCGATGGTGATGCTGTGGGGCAGGCCGGGTTACATGGTCTATAACGACGCGTATTCGAAGTTTGCCGGTGGTCGCCATCCTTACCTGTTGGGTTCTCCGGTGGAGCTGGGCTGGCCGGAAGTCGCCGAATTCAATCGGCATGTGGTCGACACCTGCCTGGCCGGCGGCACCTTGTCCTATCGCAACAAAGTACTGGAGCTGCTGCGCGACGGGGTTCCCGAAGACGTCTGGCTGGACCTCTATTACAGCCCGGTGGCGGATGATGACGGGAAACCGGCCGGGGTCATGGCGATGGTGGTCGAGACCACCAAACATGTGATTTCCGAACGCCGCCGTCAAGCAGCCGAGGACGCCTATCACGCCGACAACGAACGGGTGCGCCTGGCACTCAATGCCGGGGCTTTGCTCGGCTCGTTCGTCTGGGACATCAAGGACAATGTGCTCTCCGGCGATGAGCGTTTCGCCCGCACTTTTTCCTACCCGCCCGAGCAAAACCTGGCCGACTTGCCCATGGACGTCGCCGAAGCACGGATCCATCCCGATGACCGCAGCTGGGTGCAGGAGCAGATCGATCAATCAGTGGAAACCGGCGAACCATTTAACGCCGAGTATCGGGTCCTGCGCCCGGATGGCAGCTATCTGTGGGTGCTGGCGAGTGGCGGCTGCGAGTTCAATAAGCAGGGCGAACCGTTTCGTTTTCCCGGGGTGTTGATCGATATCCACGAACGCAAGACCGCCGAAGAATCCCTGCTCAAGTTCACCCGTAACCTGGAGCAACGCGTTGCCGACGAAGTCGAAGCGCGGCTGGCCGCTGAAGAACAACTGCGTCAATCGCAGAAACTCGAAGCCATTGGTGGTCTCACCGGCGGCGTGGCCCATGACTTCAACAACCTGTTGCAGGTGATCGCCGGTAACCTGCACTTGCTGGCGCGGCATGAGCCGGACAACGCCAACGTGCAGCGCCGGGTCAATGCTTCGATTGCCGCGGTCGAGCGCGGCGCCAAACTGTCTTCGCAACTACTCGCGTTCGCCCGCCGTCAACCCTTGTCGCCAGCGGTCTGCGATCTGCGCCAGGTCTTCGATGGACTCGGGGAATTGTTGCAGCGGGCGCTGGGGGAAACCATCCAGATCAATGTCAGCGCGGCCGAAGCCCTTTGGCACATCTACGTGGACCACAATCAACTGGAAAACGCCATTCTCAATCTGGCGATCAATGCCCGGGACGCCATGAACGGCGAGGGGACCATTGACCTGAACGCCGAGAACATCGCCCTTGATAGCAGGTTTTGTGCAGGCAAGGGCATCGTCGCTGGCGACTATGTCTGTGTAGCGGTGACTGACAAGGGTACTGGCATGTCGCCGCAGGTACTCGCACAGGCTTTCGAACCGTTTTTTACCACCAAGGCCGATGGCCAGGGCACGGGTCTGGGCCTGAGCATGGTGTTCGGTTTCGTCAAGCAAAGTGGCGGGCATATCGAGATTTCCAGTGTGGTCGGGCAGGGCACTCGGGTGCAGCTGTATTTCCCTCGCAGCCTGCGGCCGATGCTCAACGAAACGACACGCCATGACCCGCAACAGCGAGGCGGACACGAAACCATTTTGGTGGTCGAGGACAACGAGGCGGTGCGCAGCTCCGCGGTGGAATTACTGAACGAAGAGGGTTATCAAGTGCTGACGGCGGCCAACGGTGACGTCGCGATGCAGATGTTGCTGGATGGCGCCGTGGTAGAACTGATTTTCACCGACGTGGTCATGCCCGGCCTGATCAAAAGCGCGGACCTGGCTGCCTGGGCCAAGGTGCAGACGCCGCCGGTGGCCGTGCTGTTCACCTCGGGCCACACCCGTGACATTATCTCGCGCAATCACCAACTCAGCCCCGACACTTACTTGCTGAGCAAACCCTATGGCCCCGAGGCGCTTACTCAAATGGTTCGAACCGTCCTCAATGGCTGACGCAATTAAAATGTGGGAGCGGGCTTGCTCGCGAAGGGGCCGTGTCAGTCGACAGAGATGTCAACTGAGAGACCGCTTTCGCGAGCAAGCCCGCTCCCACATGTTGATCGAGTACGGACCCACGCTATCAATCATTCCTTAGAACCCTCGAATCAAGGCTGGTCCATGACTTCCAACCCTCCCTCCGGCATGGTCAGGGTGCGCGGCGCCCGGGAACACAATCTCAAAAACGTCGATGTCGATATTCCCCGGGATGCCCTGGTGGTGTTCACTGGCGTGTCCGGTTCGGGGAAGTCGTCGCTGGCGTTCTCGACCCTCTACGCCGAAGCGCAACGCCGCTATTTCGAATCCGTGGCGCCTTATGCGCGGCGCCTGATCGATCAGGTCGGGGTGCCGGACGTCGACTCCATCGAAGGCTTGCCGCCGGCGGTGGCCTTGCAACAACAACGAGGTACGCCGAGCACGCGCTCTTCGGTGGGCAGCGTGACGACGTTGTCGAGCCTGATCCGCATGCTGTATTCCCGGGCCGGCAGTTATCCGCCGGGGCAGCCGATGCTGTATGCCGAAGATTTTTCGCCCAACACGCCCCAAGGCGCGTGCCCCGACTGTCATGGGTTGGGGCGGGTGTATGAAGTCACTGAAGCGTTGATGGTCCCGGACCCGAGCCTGACCATTCGCCAGCGCGCGGTAGCTTCCTGGCCCACCGCCTGGCAGGGACAGAACCTGCGCGACATTCTGGTGACGATGGGTTACGACGTCGATAAACCCTGGCGCGATCTGCCGAAAAAACTGCGCGACTGGATCCTCTTCACCGAAGAAACGCCCACGGTGCCGGTGTATGCCGGGCTCACCCCCGAAGAAACCAGAGTCGCGCTGAAACGCAACATGGAGCCGAGTTACCAGGGCACGTTCACCGGCGCCCGGCGCTACATCCTGCACACCTTCAGCCATTCCCAAAGCGCGCTGATGAAGAAGCGCGTCTCGCAATTCATGCTCGGCAGCCCGTGCCCGTTGTGCGACGGCAAACGGCTCAAGCGCGAGGCGTTGTCGGTGACCTTTGCCGGTTACGACATTGGCGAGTTGTCGCAGATGCCGTTGCTGCAAGTGGCCGAAGTCTTGAAACCAGTGGCCGCTCACAGTTACCTCGAACAGAGCGAGGCGGCGGGCGAAGTATTGACGCACGACCAGACCCGCGAGGCCCGCGAGCAACGAGTGGCCCACGGCGCCAGTGGTCACGCCAACGCGCCGGATGTCCGCCACACACCGAATCTGTCAGTAGAGAAACGCCTGGCCGCGCAGCGGATCGCTCAGGATTTGCTGGAACGGGTCAGCACGTTGACCGATCTGGGGCTCGGTTACCTGGCGCTGGAACGCAGCACGCCGACGCTGTCGTCCGGTGAGTTGCAGCGTCTGCGCCTGGCGACGCAATTGGGTTCGCAGTTGTTCGGCGTGATCTACGTGCTGGATGAACCGTCGGCCGGTCTGCACCCGGCAGATGGCGAAGCATTGTTCGAAGCGCTGCAACGCCTGAAGGCTGCCGGCAACACCTTATTCGTGGTCGAACATGACCTGGAAACCATGCGCCGCGCCGACTGGTTGATCGACGTGGGCCCAGCGGCCGGCGAGCATGGCGGCCAAGTCCTGTACAGCGGACCGCCGCCAGGGTTGGCGCAGGTGACGAACTCGCAGACGCGCGCTTATCTGTTCGCCGAGCAGGTCGCTCAGCCCCAAGCCAGCCGTAAGGCGAACGATTGGCTACGGCTGGAAGGCATCACTCGCAATAACCTGAACAACCTCAGCGTCGAGTTTCCGCTGGGCTGTTTTACCGCGGTGACGGGCGTCTCGGGTTCCGGTAAATCAAGCCTGGTCAGTCAGGCGTTGCTGGAACTGGTGGGCGCGCATCTCGGGCGTGCTGCAAGTGACAGCGAGCCGCAAGAGTTGAGCCTTGAGGACGACGCACCGCAAGTCAGCGGCGGTCAGGTCATGGCGGGGCTGGAGTCGATCAAGCGCCTGGTGCAAGTCGATCAGAAACCCATCGGCCGCACACCGCGCTCTAATCTGGCGACCTACACCGGGCTGTTCGACAACGTGCGCAAACTGTACGCCGCCACACCCGAGGCGCAGGCCGAGGGTTACGACGCGGGCCAGTTTTCCTTCAACGTCGCCAAGGGCCGTTGCTCGACCTGCGAAGGTGAAGGCTTTGTCAGCGTCGAGTTGCTGTTCATGCCCAGCGTCTATGCACCGTGCTCGACCTGCCACGGCGCGCGTTACAACCCCGAGACGCTGGCAATCATCTGGCAAGGCTTGAACATCGCCCAGGTGTTGCAGCTGACGGTGGACGAAGCGGTCACGGTGTTTGCCGAGCAACCGGGTATTCGCCGCTCGCTGGAGGTGCTGCGCGATATCGGCCTGGGTTACCTGCGCCTCGGCCAGCCGGCGACCGAGCTGTCGGGCGGCGAAGCCCAGCGGATCAAACTGGCCACCGAACTGCAACGCAACCAGCGTGGGGCCACGTTGTATGTGCTCGACGAGCCCACCACCGGTTTGCACCCAAGGGATGTCGATCGCTTGCTCGAACAGTTGAATACGCTGGTGACGGCGGGGCATACGGTGATCGTTGTCGAACATGAAATGCGCGTGGTGGCGCAGAGTGACTGGGTGATCGACATTGGCCCGGGGGCGGGGGATCAGGGCGGGAAGATTGTTATTGCAGGCACACCGCAGAAAGTCGCCAAGAGCAAAAAGAGCCGGACGGCACCGTTCCTTGCAAGAACCCTCGGGTAAATCAAAAGATCGCAGCCTTCGGCAGCTCCTACATTGGTTCGGCGTACACCTGTAGGAGCTGCCGAAGGCTGCGATCTTTGGATTTTGATTCGGCCCTGCAATGGAACCCTGTCCCCGGGGGCATTGAAAACGGCCGCATCAAACGGTGCGGCCTTTTTGTGGGAGGGTTATTTGCTCGGATGAGCAGCCTGGAGCTTTTTCGCCATATCCAGATGCTTCTCCAGTGCCGGCAGCATTTTTTGTGCGAAACCTTTCAAGTCCGTGGCGCCTTTGGTTCTGTCGTCCGTCACGGTGTTGGCTTCTTTCTTGAACAGCTCGATGGTGTCTTCATGGGCCTTCACCTGATTGTTGGCGTAGGCCGCATCGAAGGATTCATCGCGCAAGTCGAGGATTTTCTCTTTCGCCTGTTTGACCAGCGTCGTGCTGTCCGGCACCTTGATGTCATTCTTTTTCGCCAGCGCCGCCAGTTCATCGTTGGCCTGGGAATGGTCGGTAATCATCATGTTGGCGAATGCCTTGATGTCCGCCGATGAGCTTTTTTCGAGGGCCAGTCGGCTCGTTTCGACCTCCGCGATACCGCCCGCGGCCGCGCTGTCGACGAAGTCATTGGAAGTGGCAGCGAACACCGTGCCCATGCTGGTGCTCAAGGCAACGGCCAAACTGAGGTGGCGCAGGGTAACTCCGTCCATTGGTTATTCTCCACACAGGTTTTCATGGACGATCGATTGATCGTTAACGTGTGGAGGCCGACAGGCGGACAAAGGTTTTATTGCGTTTGCGGCATGGCGACGAACGGGCACCGCTGGTCTGATAGGCGGTCGACAGAACCGGCTAACCGAGGCCATTCTGATAGTTGGTGAACGCAATTGATCGCGTTTGCCTCCGATCAACAAACGGAGGTGTTCCATGCCGGTGCCACACGACCTTTATCAGGATCTCAAGCTTTCAAAGGAAGATATCCAGCAAAAACGCACCAAGGATCCGTTACTGGATTCACTGATCAACAAGTATTCACAGGCGGATGCCGAGGTCGTAAAGGCTGAATCCGCAAAATCGGATGCGCCCACTGATGACGCATTGAAGAAACTCAAGGCGAAGCGCGTGGAGGTTAAGCAAAAGATCGTTGATCGACTCCAGACGCCGTCCTGACGCGCCCTGTCTGGTCACCGACGATCGGTGACTGAAAAATTGGAACGGCGATAAATACCGGCACCTCGAATGTTCAGAGTCCGACTTTACGGCTCCATGCGAGGTGCCCCATGAATCCAAAATTCCCCAGCGAAGAGCAGGGTGGCTACGACCCCATCCCGACACATCCCGAACCCCTGAGTCCAGGACGCACCACCAGCAATCCCGAAGATGAGCCGGGCATCGACGAACTGCCCGACAATGAAGGAGCGCGCCCGATGGACGAGAATGACTCCACCGCCATGGACCCGGAAAGGGTGCTTGAGGAAACGGATAATGCGGTGCGCGATGGTGAGGTGGATCCGCGTTGAATTGGCCTGATACACATCCTGTGGGAGCGGGCTTGCTCGCGAAAGCAGCCTTTCAGTCGACATCTTTGGTGGCTGACACGGCCCCTTCGCGAGCAAGCCCGCTCCCACATGTGATGTGCATTACTTCTGCAGCGCAGTGCTCAACGGCAATCGCGCCATATGTTTGGCCTTCAACGACCCGAAATACAACCAATCCCCATACTCGCGAACGGTAGTGATCGGTGAGTAGTTGTCGCGGCTACCGTCCTGCAGGTTGGCGATCACTTTACCGTCCAGATCCAGCCCCAGCGCGAAGGCGCGTTTCTCCACCGGTTTAGGCAGGACAGTCATCGCTCGCACGATCATCTTGCGCACGAATGGATGCGGCGCGGTGGCATCGAGCAATGCGTTGCGCGGTGCATAGAGCGCCACCCAGAAGCGGTCGCGACCATTGAACGCGAGGTTGTCCGGCAACCCTGGCAAATTGTCGATGAATAGATCACGGGTGCCGGCTTTCGGCCCGCTCAGCCAGTAACGACTGATGCGATAGGCGCCCGTTTCGTTGACCAACACAAAGGCATCGTCCGGGCCCAGGGTCACGCCGTTGGCGAATTCCAGCTTATCCAGCAGGACCGCGGTCTTTCCGGTCTGGAAGTCATAACGCAGCAAGCGGCCATCGCCGCCGTGCTCGATGATCGCTTCGCCGTCACTGCCGTAGCCAAAGCGGCTGGAGGCATCACTGAAATAGGCGTAGTGCCCGGGTTTGTCGATCGCCACGTCGTCGGTGAAACCGAAGGGCACGCCGTTAGCCGCCGTGGTCAATGCAATCAACCGGCCCTGGGCATCCAGTGACAGCAAGCCCTTGACCCCGTCGGCAATCACCAGCAGACCGTTGGGATGACGGGCCAGGCCCAAGGGTCTGCCGCCCGTATCGGCCAGGACCTTGGTGACCTTGCCGTCGAGGCTGGATCAGTCGGCCGTCATGCAAACCCGTGATGAGGACGTCTTCCTCCAGCAGCAACGCTTCCGGACCGTCGATATCCGCGGCGCCAACGCGCTCCACGCCTTTGAGGCGCTGATTGTCGGCGTAGATGCCGCTGGTGAGGGAAGGCGCCGGTGGCGGTGTCCAGGCCACCGGTTGAACCTTGGTCGGCATCAGCAGCAGAAAGGCGCCGATGGCGACGATTACCAGCAAGAACACATGGCGAAACTTGACGGTTCGACTCACGCGCTGACTCCTGCCGGGGCCAATTGTTTTTGCGCCATCTCGCGCAATGCCAACATCGAAGCTGCCGACTCACGATCGATGCGACGCTTGAGCAGCAGTCGATTGGCAATCCGCATCGCCAGACTGCCGAACCGATACTCCAGGGTGCGGACAAAGTGTGTGCCATCGCCCCGGGCCTCGCACTCGTAAGTCACCACTAAAGACAACCCGTGATCGTCATGGGCCCAGGCACTCCAGCGGCGTCCTGGCAGGTATTCGTTAACCTCCCAGTGCAAGTGTCCCTCACGCCCGCCCGCCTTGATGTCTTCCTCGAACCGCCCCCCGGCATGCACCGGCCCGCTCTGGCCATCGACCTTGAGGGACGAGGGATGCCACTCCGGCCAACGGGTCACGGTACTGGCATAGGCGAGTACGTCAATCGGGTCTCCAGCAATGTCGATCTGATGCTGCATGCGGGTCATGGTTGTTCTCGTCGGGTGCAGGTCCGTCGGCTCCGGTTCCCAATAGAGGGTGCCGAACAGGTAGTCCATCAGCGGAAAAACGATATTGAAATTGCGTTCCTGCATCAGCTCACGACGGTGATGCAGTTCATGCAGGCGGCGCATCTGGCGGATCCACGGCAACCGTGTGACGGGGTTCTCCGGTGGCAGGTGCTCGCAGGCATGGAACACTTCATAGGTCAGGTAACCGAAGACCAGACAGCCACCGAACAACCCGGCGACGTTGTTATCGAACTGCTCAAGCAGCCACCAGACGGGCAGGGTGATGACGACCGTGTGCAACACGATCAACCAGGCTGGAAACAGAATCACCCGCCAGTCCCGGGCACTGTTGTAGGTCATGTGGCCAGGGGCGAAAAAGCTGTGATGGTCGCCGGCATGGCGTGCGTAGAACATTCGCGCGAAGCTCTTTTTGTGATGCCCCAGGTGTCGATGGACCATGTACACGCCGAAGTTGAAGAACAACAACGTCAACGGCGTCGCCAGCCATTCCAGTGGCTGAACCTGGTGCACGGTGCTCCAGAATCCGCCAATGGCCAGCACCCCGAACAGCAGCACAAAAGCGCCGTGCAGCCATGGGTTGTAGAGCGGATGAATGTCGGCGCGGTAGCGGGCGCGGAATGCTTCGGTGGTCTGCCTCACTGCAATCACCTGTAGTTATTGTTATCTCCAGCAGATTAGACGATCCCGGCGTTTTGGCTGGCCCAACCTTGAGGATGCAACCGCCATGCTTCGGTGCAAACCGGACTCAGGTCAGCGGGTTCCAGCGTTGCGACCAGTCATCGTCGGATTTGATCACTTCGCGCAGCAGGTCGAAGGCTCGTTGCAAGGTCGCGGAGTCTCGGTCGCGGGAGTAAACCAGATAGGTCGGGTAGCTGAATTCCGGGGCTTTTGGCACTTGCTCCAGCACACCGCTTTCCAGATAACTCTGGACCACCCGGGTGCGGAAGTAGCCGCTGCCGCCGTTTTCCAGAATGTATTGCAAGCCCAGTGGGCCGAGGTTGAAGCTCAATGCGGCTTTGGCTTTTTCCGGCAGGGCCGCGTCGTGCTGGCGGCGGAAGTCCGGGCCCCAGTCGATGTACACGTAGGGATCGGGTCTTGCGGCCAGGCGGATGAGGACCAGTTTTTCTTCCAGCACCTGTTCGACTTGCAGGCGCGGCCAATACTCGGGCTGGTAGACCAGTGCCGCATCCAGAACCCCCAGTTCCAGTTGGCGCAGCAGGTTTTCACCGTCACGGATTTCCATGCGCAGGGCGTGGCTGGGGATCTTCTCGCGCAGCGCGCCGGCCCAGCTGAGCATCAGCGGGTTGCACAGACTGACCTCGCCACCGATGTGCAACACGTCGCGGTAACCCTCGGGCAACGGCAAGTCCCGTCGCGCCGCTTCCCAGGTTTCGACCAGTTGATTGGCGTAGACCACGAAGGCTTCACCGTTCGGCGTCAGGCGCGCACCGGCGCGGTTGCGCACGAACAACGTACTTCCCAGCTGGCTTTCGAGTTTCTGTACCCGCGCCGTGATCGCGGTCTGGGTGACGTGGAGTTTTTCGGCGGCTGCGGCAAGGCTGCCGTGGCGGACGATTTCCAGAAAGGTGCGGGCGAGATCGATGTCCATGGGGTGGCCGGTGTTGGGAGTGGACGCATTGTAAGAGCACTCCCCACCTGTGGCGAGGTGTCACAGGTTTCACGTTGCTGGCGGGGCGTGCGCACTACACTGCAACCGTCTCTCGCCCAACGGACTCACCATGACAGCCAAACCCGCTGCGAACATCCAAGGCACTGTCGAAGGCCAGCGCCTGGCCGGCAGCGAGGCCGATGCCTGGCGCGAATGGGGGCCTTATCTGAGCGAGCGCCAATGGGGCACGGTGCGCGAGGACTACAGCGCCGATGGCGATGCCTGGCGCTATTTTCCCCACGACCATGCCCGCAGTCGGGCCTATCGCTGGGGCGAGGACGGGCTGGCGGGGTTTTCCGACAAGGCTCAGCACTGGTGTCTGGGATTGGGGCTATGGAACGAGCGCGATCCGATTCTCAAGGAACGTCTTTTCGGCCTGAACAATGCCGAGGGCAATCACGGCGAAGACGTCAAGGAACTGTATTTCTACGTCGACGGCGTGCCGAGCCATGCCTACATGCGCATGCTCTACAAATACCCTCAGGCCGAATTTCCCTACGCTGACCTGATCGCCGAAAACGCCCGTCGTGGTCTGGCGGACACCGAGTACGAAATCCTCGATACCGGTGTATTTGATGACGACCGATACTTCGACGTGACGGTGGAATACGCCAAACACGCGACGGACGACATCTTTATGCGCGTCACAGTGCACAATCGCGCCGATCAACCAGCGCGTTTGCACGTAGTGCCTCAGCTCTGGGCGCGTAACACTTGGAGCTGGGTGGCCGATGGGCAGAAACCGAGCCTGACGCTGGACGGCGATCAGGTTCTGGCCCGGCACCCGCAACTGGCTGACCGGCAGGCCAGTGTCTGGGGTGAGGAGGACTGCGAATGGCTGTTCTGCGAAAACCAGAGCAACTTCCCCAAGCTCGATGGTGTGGCGGCGAACGGGCCGTTCAAGGACGGGATCAACGATTTCCTGGTCGATGGCGTCAACGACGCGATCCGCCGTGACACGGGAACGCGGGTGGCGGCGCATTTCGTATTGGCATTCGAGGGTGGCCAGCGTCGCAGCGTTTATCTGCGCTTCGCCCCCTCGGGTGCCACTCGGGTGAATGCCAAGGCGCTGTTCGACCGTCGGCGCGCCGAGGCCGACGCATTCTACGCAGCGCTGCAAATCGGGATCAACGACCCGGATGCGCGCAACGTTCAACGCCAGGCCCTGGCCGGATTGCTGTGGTCCAAGCAACTGTATTACTTCGACGTCAATCAGTGGCTCGACGGTGATCCGGCGCAACCTGCACCTCCACCCGGGCGCTCGCACATTCGCAACACCCATTGGCGGCACCTGTCGAATTTCGACATCGTCTCCATGCCGGACACCTGGGAATATCCGTGGTACGCCTCCTGGGACCTGGGCTTTCAGGCCGTTGCCTTCGCGCTGATCGATCCGGGATTCGCCAAGCATCAGCTGTTGTTGCTGGTCAAAGACCGCTTCATGCACCCCAACGGCCAGTTGCCGGCCTATGAATGGCGCTTCGACGACGCCAACCCACCGGTCCACGCGTGGGCCTGCTGGCGGGTCTATCAGCAGGACAAAACGCTGACCGGGACAGGGGACATGGATTTCCTCGAACGGATTTTCCATAAGCTGCTGCTGAATTTTTCCTGGTGGGTGAACCGCAAGGATGCCGAGGGGCGCAACCTGTTTCAGGGTGGCTTCCTTGGGCTGGACAACATCGCACTGTTCGACCGTTCGGCGATGTTGCCGCCCGGCTACCAACTCGATCAGGCCGATGGCACGGCGTGGGTCGCCGCTTATGCGCTGGATCTGATGCGCATCGCCCTGGAACTGGCCAAACGCAACAGTGTGTACGTCGACATCGCAGTGAAGTTCTTCGAGCATTTTCTCTACATTGCCGGGGCCATTAATCGTGTCGATTCTGATGCCGAAGGTCTGTGGGACGAGCAGGATCAGTTTTTCTACGACGTGCTGCACCGCCCGGACGGCGTCAACGAACCGCTGCGCCTGCGCTCTATTGTCGGTCTAATGCCGCTGTTCGCCGTGCAGGTGCTGGAGCAGCACGAGCACGAGGGTTTGCCTGGGTTGCGGGAGCGCCTGCTGGGTTTTATGCGCCATCGACCGGATCTGGCCAGCCTGGTCTCGCGCTGGACCGAACCGGGTGAAGGCAACCGGATGCTGCTGGCATTGTTGCGCGGCGAACGCACCAAGAACTTGCTCAAACGCATGCTCGACGAGGGCGAGTTTCTCTCTGAATTTGGCATTCGTTCGCTGTCCAAAGCCTTCGCTAAACGGCCCTTTGGCGCGCAGATCAATGGTGATCGGCTCTGCGCCCGTTACGAACCGGCGGAATCGGGTTCGCGGCTGTACGGCGGCAACTCCAACTGGCGTGGGCCGGTGTGGATGCCGATCAACTACATGCTGATCGAATCCTTGCGCGAGTTTCACCGTTACTACGATCAGAACTTCTCGGTGGAATACCCCACAGGGTCAGGTTTCCTGGCCACGCTGGAGGAGGTTGCCGATAGCCTGAGCCAGCGTCTGACCCGATTGTTTTTGCGCGATGAAGACGGCAGTCGACCGTCGATGGCGGGGTATCCGCAATTGCAGGCTGACCCCGCCAGCCGCGACCTGGTGTTGTTTCATGAGTATTTTCACGCAGAGACCGGGCGCGGTCTGGGGGCCAGTCATCAGACCGGGTGGAGCGCGTTGGTGGCGCTGTTATTACAACCTTGATTTCCCACCCGACACAAAACCCCTGTGGGAGCGAGCTTGAACTGGTCAAGTAATTCTGGACACCAGTTAAGGTTCACGCAGCCAATTTCTCCATGGCTACCGGCGACCGGTAGTCGTTGTAGCTATGGAGTCTGA
>NZ_LMCV01000006.1:0-139538 GCF_001424925.1 Pseudomonas sp. Root329
GATGCATCGCCGATGGTAGTGTGGGGTTTCCCCATGTGAGAGTAGGTCATCGTCAAGATTAAATTCCGAAACCCCTATCTGCGTATGCAGGTAGGGGTTTTGTTTTGCCTGCAGAAAAGTGGCTTTCAGTTAAAGCACAAATTTGCACAGTTATTTTCGATCCATGACACTAGAATAGGTCCAACTTTTTCGGAGCCAGAGCCTTTATGCCAGATCCGGTTGACGCCCCAGGGCTGTCAGAATTACCGCTGGACGACTTGGTAGCGTGTCATGAGTGCGACTTGCTGATGCGCAAGCCCGAACTTGCCCATGGCGAGAAAGCCCTCTGTCCGCGCTGTGGCTACGAGCTCTACGCCCATCGGCATAACGTCGTACAGCGCAGTCTCGCGTTGGTTCTCGCCGCTCTGTTGTTGTATATCCCGGCGAACTTTTTACCCATCATGCAGCTCCATCTACTCGGGCAGTCATCGCATGACACTGTCTGGAGCGGCGTTGTTGGCCTGTTCGATACCGGAATGCAGGGCGTTGCAGTCGTGGTGTTTCTCTGCAGCATGGGAATCCCGTTGCTCAAGTTGCTTTGCCAATTGGTTGTACTGCTGAGTATTCGTTTCGATATCGGACGCAGTTACGGCCTGTTGCTCTACCGCATTTATCACCATTTACGCGATTGGGGGATGCTCGAGGTCTACCTCATGGGCGTACTGGTGGCGATCGTCAAACTGGCAGATATGGCAGCAATTACCGTCGGGATTGGCCTGGCGTGCTTTATCGGTTTGTTGTTGGTTCAGGTCTGGTTGGAGGTTGTGATGTCGCCCCATCAGATCTGGCAGGCTTTATCAGGAGAGGATGCCCATGCGGGCGATTGATGCAGGCATTCTGATTTGCGCCGAATGCCATGAATTGAACAAGCAGGAAGCCGACACCGACGAGCAGGTCTGCACCCGTTGCGGTGCGCTGGTTCACGCCCGTCGCCCGAACAGTGTGATGCGTACCTGGGCGTTGCTGGTTACCGCGGCGGTTCTCTACATCCCGGCCAATGTGCTGCCGATCATGACCGTCAGTTCACTGGGGCAGGGCGATCCCAGCACGATCATGTCCGGTGTGATCCAACTGGTTCAACACGGCATGATCCCCATCGCCGCCGTGGTTTTTATCGCCAGCATTCTGGTACCAACGTTCAAATTGGTGGGCATCGCACTGCTGCTGTTTTCCGTTCAGCGCCGCCAGCCACTCTCGGCTCGCCAGCGCATTTGGATGTACCGCTTTATTGAGTTCATTGGCCGCTGGTCAATGCTCGATATTTTTGTAATCGCCATCCTGGTGGCAGTTGTGAATTTCGGACGGCTTGCCAGCGTCGAAGCCAATCTTGGCGCCATCGCTTTCGCCAGTGTGGTGATTCTGACGATGCTTGCCGCAGTAACTTTCGATCCCCGACTGATTTGGGATAACACGGAGTCGGACGACGACCATGACTGATTTGCCTACAGCAAAAACCCGACCGGCCTCGAACTGGTCAGCTATTTGGGTGTTGCCCCTGATCGCCCTGATCATCGGCGGCTGGCTTGGCTGGCGTGCCTACAACGAGACCGGCATCGAGATTCAGGTGCGTTTCGAAAGTGGTGAAGGCATTCAGGCCAACAAGACCGAAGTCGTCTACAAAGGCATGTCGGTAGGTAAGGTGAAGACCCTCAAACTCGATGACGAAGGCAACTCCAAAGGCGTGATCGCTACCGTCGAAATGAACAAGGACGTGGAGCCATACTTGCGGACCAGCACCCGTTTCTGGCTGATCAAACCGAGCGTGACGCTGGCCGGCATCACTGGCCTGGAGACACTTGTCTCGGGTAACTACGTCGCGATAAGCCCGGGCGAGGGTGAGCCGACGCGCAAGTTCAAAGCCCTGGCCGAAGAGCCGCCGCTGTCGGACGCCCAGCCCGGTTTGCACCTGACCATCAAGGCTGATCGCCTTGGCTCGCTGAATCGCGGCAGTCCGGTGTTCTACAAGCAGATCAAGGTTGGCCAGATCAAAAGTTACCTGCTGTCCGAAGACCAAAGCACCGTCGAACTCAAAGTTTTCATCGAACCCACCTACGCCAAACTGGTACGCAAACACACGCGTTTCTGGAACGCCAGCGGCATCAGCATCGACGCCAACCTGTCGGGTGTGAAAGTGCGCAGCGAGTCGCTGGCGAGCATTGTCGCCGGCGGTATCGCGTTCGCCACGCCGGAGAACCGCAAGGACAGTCCGCCAACCGATCCGAGCCTGCCGTTTCGTCTCTACGAAGATTTCGATGCCGCCGCCGCCGGTATTCGGGTCAAGGTCAAACTCAGCGACTTTGAAGGAATGCAGGCTGGTCGCACACCGGTTATGTACAAAGGCATCCAGGTCGGCAATCTGAAAGCGCTCAAGATCGATCCAGATCTATCCAGTGCCACCGCCGAATTGACCCTCGATCCTCTGGCTGAAGATTACCTGGTCGAAGGCACCCAGTTCTGGGTGGTCAAACCGTCGATCTCGCTTGCCGGTATCACCGGTCTCGAAGCGTTGGTCAAAGGTAACTACATCGCTGTGCGTCCAGGAGACAAAGGCGCCGCACCGCAGCGCGAGTTTGTCGCACGGCCGAAGGCACCTCCGCTCGACTTGCGTGCGCCAGGATTGCACCTGGTGCTGTTCACCGAAAACCTCGGTTCCCTGGAGGTCGGCAGCCCGATTCTCTACAAACAGGTCAAGGTCGGTTCGGTCCAGAGTTATCAGTTCTCACGCACCAAAAAGCAGTTGGTGATTGGTGTACACATCGAGAAGGAATACGAAGGTCTGGTCAACGCCTCGACACGGTTCTGGAATGCCAGCGGCATTACGCTGACGGGTGGATTGACGGGTGGAATCCAGGTCAAAAGCGAGTCGCTGCAAAGCCTGATGGCTGGTGGCATTGCCTTCGAAACTCCGGAAGCCAAGGCACCGTTGCAGAAGCGGATTCCGCGTTTCCGTTTGTTCGCCAGTCATGATGACGCGACGCAAAAAGGTGCCGTGGTAACGATCAGAGTTGATCGCGCCGATGGTTTGCGCAGCGGCACGCCGATTCGCTTCAAAGGCCTGGATGTTGGCAAGATTGAAGACGTCGATCTGAGTGATGACCTGCAATCGGTGATGCTGACTGCACGAATCACCGAAGTGCCGGAGCGTATCGCTCGGGTCGGCAGTCAGTTCTGGGTGGTCAAACCTGAACTGGGTCTGATCAAGACGTCCAACCTCGAAACGCTGGTGACTGGCCAATACATCGAAGTGCAACCGGCCGCGAAAAACCTCGGCCCGCAGAAGAACTTCGTGGCCCTGGCCAATCCGCCGGAAACCGCTAAACAGGAAGCCGGTTTGAGTCTGGTGTTGAGCGCTGCCCGTCGTGGTTCGCTGAAAACAGGTGTGCCGGTCACCTATCGCGAAATCACCGTGGGTAAAGTGACAGGCTATGAACTCGGCCAGACCGCTGATCGTGTGTTGGTGCACATCCTGATCGAGCCGAAGTACGCGCCGTTGGTGCGAAGCGGTACTCGCTTCTGGAACTCCAGTGGTTTTGGCTTTGATTACGGCTTGTTCAAAGGGGCGACGATGCGTACCGAATCGCTGGAGACGCTGATTCAGGGCGGCATCGCTTTCGCCACGCCGGACGGCGAGCGCATGGGCAGTCCGGCGCTAGCTGAGCAAACGTTCCCGCTGTTCGATAAGTTCGAAGACGAATGGCTGACCTGGGCGCCGAAGATTTCAATCGGCAAGTAAGCCCAAACAGCAGGCATGAAAAAGGCCGCGATCCATTGGATCGCGGCCTTTTTTATTGCTGTCGATTAATGCAAATCAGACCGCATCCAGCTCCGGTTCATCCGCTTCAACGGTAGCGGTAGCCTTCACCTCATCGTGACGGCGGATGTACTTCCAGTCCGCCTCGTCGATGTAGATCCCGTTCGGGCCGCTGCCGCCTTCCAGGTCGATGGCGACACTGGCGCAGACCTGCGGCTTCACACTCGCCAGGATCGGTACGAAGCCCAGTTGCAGGCTGGTTTCCAACAGCGCTGCCTGGTTCTTCTCGTCGATGTCCGCTGCCTCGTCGAGGTAGTACGGCAGGCGCACGCGACCGGCCTGGTCGCGGTCCATCAAGTGCAACAACAAGTACATGTTGGTCAGCGCCTTGATGGTCATGGTCGTACCGTTGGACGCGGCGCCGTCGATGTCGGTGTGAATCACCGGCTGACCGTTGACCTTGGTGATCTCGAACGCCAGCTCGAACAAGTCCTTGAGGCCGAGCTGGTTGTGGTTCGCCGCCACCAGCCGCGCCAGGTATTCCTTGGCTTCTTCGTTCTTGTTGTCCTGATCAGCGCTTTGGCTCAGGTCGAAGACCGAAAGGGTTTCGCCTTCTTCGTACTGGCCGGCGCTGTGGATGATCTGGTCGATGTGCTTGAGCGCTTCCTTGTTCGGGGCCAGCACGATGCGGAAGCTTTGCAGGTTGGAGACCTGACGCTTGTTGATCTCGCGGTTGAACAACGCCAGTTGATGCTCAAGGCTGTCGTAGTCGCTGCGGATGTTGCGCAGGGTCCGGGCAATGTCGGTAACGGCCGCACGACGCGCCTTGCCAAGGGTCAGGGCTTCGTCGGTGCGGTGCGCGTAAGCGTTGATCAACAGTTGCAGGCGACGCTCCATGTCGTCTTCGCTGTCGAACTTGGCCACGCCCTTGAGGCGCACCTGCGCATACAGCGCCTCGATCTGACCGTCGCTGCGCTGCAAACCTTGCCAGCTGTCCTGATAGTCATTGAGCAGCGGCAACAGGTTGTCCATGGAATCGTCGATCGGGTCCATGAACGGCGTGCCAAACGGCATGTCTGCCGGCAGCAGCTGACGGCGGCGCAGGGCGTCGTCGAGGGTGCGTTGCTTGGCTTCCATGTCGCCGATCTGCCGCCCGACCAGTTGCAGTTTGGCCGACAGTTGCTGGACACGTTCGGTGAAGGCGTCGCTGGAACGCTTCAACTCGTCCTGCGCCGCTTCCATCTGCGCCAGTTGTTCCAGCTTGTCACTTTCCTCGGCGCTCAGGGTTTGCGCGCGGCGGAAATCTTCCAGCGCTTTCTGCGCATCCAGCACTTGCTGGTACAGCGCTTCGGTCTGGGTCTTGCTCGCAGCGCGGTCGGCGGCCACGGCTTGCTGGGTTTTCAGTTGCTTGAGTTCTTTGTCCAGACGCTCTTTCTGATCGCGCAATGCTGCGCGGTCAGCCAAGGCTTGCAGGGCCGGCGGTTCGATGTGCGAGATGTCGATGGACAGGCCCGGTACTTCGAAGCGCTCGCCTTTGAAACCATCGAGGATCAGTTCCATGGATTTGACCCACTGACCGTCCTCGTCCA
Source organism: Pseudomonas sp. Root329 (assembly GCF_001424925.1). Classification (NCBI taxonomy): domain Bacteria; kingdom Pseudomonadati; phylum Pseudomonadota; class Gammaproteobacteria; order Pseudomonadales; family Pseudomonadaceae; genus Pseudomonas; species Pseudomonas sp. Root329. The sequence continues at coordinate 5,380 of NZ_LMCV01000006.1, forward strand.
GCGTAATACCGTGCTCACCCAGCGGCAGGCTGAACAACGCGCTGTTGAACAAGCGCATCAGACGCTCGACGTCCTGTTGCGAGAATTCCTCGCGCAGACGGGCGTAGCTGTTGTTGTCGGCGTGATCGAGTTGCTGCTTGACCGACTTCAGGCGTTTTTCCAGATCCCGCAGACGCTCTTCCAGATCCTCGGCGCTGAACTGCCGTGACTGCGCCAGCGCACCGGCCAGTTCATCGTGCGCATCCTTGGCCGCGAGCAGTTGCTGCTCAAGGACTTTGACGTCAGTGACCAAGGCGAAGCGATGCTTGAGCACCGACAGCTCGCCGAGCCAGCGCTGGATGCCGGTGATTTCCCGCTCCAGGCGCATCAGCTCCTGAGTGCCTCCGCGCTGATCGTTTTGCAGCGCGTCCTGTTCGTTGCGGTAGTGCTCGGCCTGAATCGTCAGCTCTTCCTTGCGCGCACTGGCGTAGTCCGACCAAGTGCCGAGCAGGGAATCGAGCAGCGGCGAAATGCGGTGCAGTTTGCCGCGCAGGATATTGCGCTGGGTCACGCCTGCCGCAAGGGCTTCGACCAATGGGCCGGCAGTGACCAACGAGTTGTAATCCTGTTCCATGCGACGGACATCGCGGAACGCTTCTTCGCACGCGGCGATGTAATCGACGCTGCCGGAACGCAGGCTGTGTTCGAACGCATCGAGGAACAATTGCTTGAGCTTGGCCGCGGTGATTTCGCGCATGTGCAGCAGGTTGATGAACAGTGCGCGGAAGGTCTTCAGGCTCTGCTCGCTGGTGGAGCGCAGCGGGATCAGCGTCAGGTCCAGCGGGATCGAGGTGTGACCGCCGACCAGCAAACGACGCAGCTCATCAGGCTTCAACTCGTAGGCTTTCAGTCCTTCGCGCTCAAGGTTGGTGAACAATTCTTTCTGACGCAGGCAGGTGTCGTTTTTCTGGTAGTGGGCCAGATCCAGTTTGCCGGCGTAGGCAAAGAACTGGTGACCGAAACCACCGCCCGGGCCGCGACCGACCACACCAATCACATGTGGACCGTGAGGTAGCGAGACTTCGACCAGAATGTAGCTGGTGTCCGAGGCGAAGTAGAAGCGCCGGGATTGTTCCAGGCTGTACTTGCCGAAACTCATGTCCGACATGCGCGCCAGGATCGGGAACTGCAAGGCGTTGATCGAGGCGGATTTGCCGAGGTTGTTCGCGCCGTAAACCGACAACGGTTCTTCCAGCGGGAACAGGCCGAGGCTGTAACCGGCGGTGTTCAAAAGGGCAAAGCGGCGAATGCCGTAGCGTTCCTTGCTCATGCGTCGGTCTCCTGTTCTTCGGCAATGGCGCGGGCCATGGCGTCTTCTTCGCTTTCTTCAGCGAAGTCGCTCAGATCGAGCGGGTCATCGGTTTCCAAAAGTTTTTCGTCGCTGTCGTCATCGATCAGCACTGGCACCGGCAATGGCAACACACTGTGCAGACTGGCCGCCAGGTCACGGTCTTGCTGGACCGACAGGCAGACATCGAGGAAGCGGTGCATCGGCGGCAGGAAACGGTAGATGCCATTTTCTTCGCCGGCGAAACCGAGCTGAGTCATGCGGCGCATGATTTTTTCTTCGAGTTCTTCAACCGTCTGCACTTCGGCCTGGATAAACAGGTCGCGGTATTTCTCCAGCAGCGATGGCAATTCATCGCGGCCGAGGCTGCCGCCGTCGAGCACGGCGACCGGGTCACGGCCCTGATCGGCCAGATGCTCGACGAGAATGAAGGTGAACAGCGCCAGACGTTGTGCGGTCTTGTTCACTGCCGCAGCAGCGAGGTCCGGCACGAAGTAGTAGAAACCACGGGTGTCGCAGACCAGTTCAAAGCCCAGCGCCTTGAACAGCGTGCGGTACTGGTCCTGGAAGTTCGACAGTTGCGCATACAGCTCAGGGTCGCGGCGGCTGACGTGGTAGCCCTTGAACAGCTCGCGAAAAATCGGCGCCAGCTGGGACAGTTCGTTTAGATCAAGATGCATGTGGGGTGCTCGCAGAATTCTCGGCGGCGGCGTCGCGGGCCGAGAGCAGGGCGAAAGAGCGCAGGCTGACCTGGTGCTCGTGAGTGTGGTAATCGCGGCGCTCCAGACGCTCGCGTGTGAAGCGCTTTTCCCGCGACAGGCGCGAGAACCAATAAAGCAATTCGTCGGTAGCGCCGTCCGGTTCCTGCTCCAGCAACCAGGTCATCAGGTCCGGCATCGGCAAGGCGTCTTCGCAGCGTTCAAGCATTTCCCGAACCGTGCGTGGCGCGCGCGGCGCTTCGCCTTTCTGAGTCTTGTGGGCCTTGGGGAAGCGTGCCGGTTTCGGCTCGAAACGGGCCAACGCGTAAACGTAGGCTTCGACCTGACTGGCACTGCCGAGGAAGGTGCTTTGCGGGCGGGTGAACATCGGCATCGCCGCTTGTGGCACCGCATCGATACCTTTACGACGGATGGCCGACAAGGCCAGCGCCGCGCCACGGGTCACGGCGTTGTGCCGACGGGCTTCTTCACGTAGCGGCAGCAACAGCTCGCGGGCGTGACGCAGCGTCAGCTGGGCGCTGGTCTGCATTTCGAGGATGCGCGCGTGGGTGCGCAGCAGCATGTCGTCATCGACCAGATGGCCAAGGCGCTGCTGTTCGGTGAGCATCTTCAACAGCACGTTCTCGACCTTGCGTACGCCTTGTTCGAAGGCGCCGTCGGCGTTCACCAACTGAATCATCGGCTCGACGTATTCGTCCCAGGTCGCGAGTACTTCAGCGTAACGCTGACGCAGGGGAATCTGCCGGTCGCTGGTCTTGGCGCGCTCGGCGACGGCCACCAGGGCCTGTTCGTCGTTGGCGAGTTTTTTCAATACATCCCGTACGCGCATGTCGAGCAGGCGCAACTGGCGCGCCAGGTCGTGGCCGTCGCGGATGTCGAAGGCGTCCTGGATATAACCGGCCAGGCGCTCGAGATGGCGCAGATAGGCTTCGATCTCCAGGCACAGGCCCAGACGGTGCTCACGGCGCAGGTAGGCGAGGAAGTCGTGGATCTGCGCGTTGAGCTCGAAACGGTTCGGGCTTTTCGCCACGGGAACCAGAATGTCGAGGCGGATCCACACGTCCAGCAGGCTGGTGATGTCCTGCGGCGTACTGTCCAGTTGCTGGGCGGCCAACTGTGAACGCAATTCGCTGAGGCTCAAGGTGCCTTGGTCGAAGTGCTCGCACAGCGGCTCCAGAAGTGCCCAGTGTTCAGCGAGGGCGCGCAAGACGCGCTTGGGTTCGATCATCGGAATGGCCGGCTGGTTGACGAATAAAAGCAGCGATTGTACTGCATCACGCCCGTTGCGATTCACTCTCGGGACGGACAGTTGGCTTTCTATCGATCAAGCGTGGGCGATCTTGAGCGAAGGGCGGTAGAATCACCGCACTTTAGTTATCCACAAGTGGCCGACCTTTGCTTATCGAGTCCCGTCGCCGCGCTTATTTGACCGCCATGCAGGTGGTCAACTGGCTGCCGCGCACCGAATTGCCCTTTGCTGCGCCCTCGCGCCCCGAACTGCTGAAGATGCCCGAGCCGTTGGTCGTCGCGCCGGTTGCTCCGTTTGCGCCCGTGCCTGTGGCTGATTCGCCCGTGGAACCGCTGGTTAAACCGGCCGAACGGGTGAAAATCGAGGTGCCGCGGCCATCACTGGCCAGCACGCGCACGAACGCCAAGGTTGAAGAAGAGGCCGCTCCGGTTGTGGCCAAGGCGCCAGTCGTGCCGCCACCGCGTTTCGCCCTGCAATTGCTGCGGGCCGGGCGTTGCCTGCTGCTGGTGGAGTTACCCACAGGTGAATCCTTCCAGACCCGCGACCCCGCCTATCTGTTGCTCAAAGACATGCTGCGCGCCGCCGGTCTGCCGGACAGCCCGCAGATCGTCGGCGAGCCGGTGCGCTGGCCGCTGTTGTCTCGGGGCACCATGGATCAGGGCCCGGAAGCGGCTCGCGACTTCGTGCAAGGTTTTCTCTCTGCCCGGCTGGAAGACGCACCGTGCGTTTGCGTGTGGCTGATCGGCCTGCCGGCGGTGCGTTTCGCCGGTGAGGCGAACGCCGAATCCTTCAACCGTGAACTCCAGGTCGAAGGCCTGGGCTCGGTCTGGGCCCTGCCGGGTCTGGAATTATTAATGGAAGAGCCACAGCGTAAGGCTGATGTCTGGCAAGCCATGCGTCGGCTGATGGCGCGCTGGAAAGAATCGAATGAGTGACGCTGTATCGTTCCGCCCGATGACCGAGGCGGACCTGGACGCTGTACTGAAAATCGAATACGCGGCTTACAGCCATCCCTGGACTCGCGGGATTTTTCTCGATGGGCTGGGTAAATATCAGATATGGCTGATGTTTGAAGGCCAACAGCAGGTCGGCCACGGTGTGGTGCAGATCATCCTTGATGAAGCGCATCTGCTGAACATCACCGTCAAACCGGAGAACCAGGGCCGTGGCCTGGGCTTGACGTTGCTGGAGCATTTGATGTCCCGGGCGTATGACGCCAAGGCGCGGGAGTGTTTTCTGGAAGTGCGCGACAGCAACCGTGGCGCGTTTAAGTTGTACGAGCGTTATGGGTTTAACGAGATTGGTCGTCGACGCGATTACTACCCGGCGGTGGGTGGGCGGGAAGATGCGGTGGTGATGGCCTGCACCCTCGTTGACTGAGCTGTTTTAAAAGCTTCGCGAGCAAGTCGGATCGCCGCACCGCCGCTCCCACATTGATTCCAGTCGATCACAGCATTTGTGTACGACACCGATTCAATGTGGGAGCGGGCTTGCTCCGGGCGGCGATCCGACGAAGGCGGCTTGTCAGGTGCTAGAGAATCAACGATTACCGTCCATCGGATCCCGCCGCGCCAGTTCCTCTTCATCCAGCCCATTGCCCCCGCCGATGTCATCTTCATCGACAATGCTCAAATCCCAATCGGCCTGGCCACCTTCACCCGCTTCGTGGGCGTCCCGTGCGCCGTCTTCACGGATCAGGTTTTCCGGGCTCATGTCGTCGTCGGTGGACTCATGGTCATCGGTCGAGGCCCCGGTCATGCCGGCTTCACGTACGCGTTTCCTAGGGATCAGGCGTTCACGCTCCGCTTGCGTCAGCTCGTCGCCGATTTTGGCGCTGGGTTCTTCCTCGTCGAAATCCAGCTCATGCATCGAACCCATGCGGTCTTCGTTGTCATCGATGGGCTCGGGTTGCACCGCATCGTACGGACGTCGTGATTCAGTCATGGTAATTCCTCATACTGTAGGCCTTACTAGGGTGGACCCCCTGGGCTGCTGAGAATTCCTCCGGCATGGAAAACCGGGTTTCTGCATCTGGCGCGTGACCCCGACAGATGGTTGTCTGTCATAGAAGCGCATCATTCTCGAGGCTTCATTGCATGAACGAATTACAAGATCTGATTAATAACAACGAGCGCTGGGCTGACGCGATCACCAAAGAAGATCCTGATTTCTTCGCCAAGCTGGCCCGTCAGCAAACCCCGGAATACTTGTGGATCGGTTGCTCCGACGCCCGGGTGCCGGCGAACGAGATCGTCGGCATGCTGCCCGGCGATCTGTTTGTACACCGCAACGTGGCCAACGTGGTGCTGCACACCGACCTCAACTGCCTGTCGGTGATTCAGTACGCGGTCGACGTGCTGAAGGTCAAACACATCCTCGTTACCGGCCACTATGGCTGCGGCGGCGTGCGCGCCTCGATGCAGGACCGTCAGCTGGGCCTGATCGACGGCTGGCTGCGCTCGATTCGCGATCTCTATTATGAAAAACGCGAAGAGCTCGCCAAGTTGCCCACCGAAGAAGAGCGGGTCGACCGCCTCTGCGAATACAACGTGATCCAGCAAGTGGCCAACGTCGGGCACACCAGCATTGTGCAAAACGCCTGGCACCGCGGGCAGAGCCTGTCTGTTCACGGCTGCATCTATGGCATCAAGGACGGTCGCTGGAAAAGCCTGAACGCCACCATCAGCGGTTTCGAGCAATTGCCGCCGCAGTACCGTCTGCGTCCGGTCGAGGCGTTGTAACGCCCTTCAGCAGAGACTTCGCCGGCGCCAGTGCTGCAGAAACAACTGGCCGTCGGCGTTCGGCGATTCATCGTAGCCGGTGATCCAGCCTCGGCAGTCGAACGAGCCGCACTGACAGGCGAACTGACGCAAGAGTTTGTCTTCGGTGGAAGCGTAGTCCATCGTCAGTCGGTCGCCTTTTTTGATGTCCTTCAGCGCCCACAACCACAGCTCGCTCATATCGAGAAATACGTTTGGGTCGCAGGAGTGTCGCAGCAGCCCGCAGAAGCGCGGGTCGTAGACATGGATGCCACGGGCCAGTTGCCGGGTATGCCGACACCGATAAGGCAGCAGATGCCCCGAAGCCCGACAAATTCGGCTGATGCGTGGAAAATCCCGAAGTACTGCGACGGCTGCCGCCGATCCGTGGGTGTTGTCGATAATCTCGAAGTCGGCCGTGGAGGGGAATCCAAGGCGAACGGGCAACTCCGCAAATGGATAAATCCCATCGGGTGGTTGCGCAAGCGTCCCGTGCAGGGTCTGGGTTTTCATAACGATCCTTGTCGGCTGGGTGCTGCGACCTCCATCAGCTGACGATCCTGTCAGCTCTGCAACACATGGGTACGACTCAAGCCTCTCGCAAATGAAACGGCGGGTCTACTGTCAGTTATGACAGTAGACCTTACAGAGCAGGGACAGGGATCGCAGTCGCGGGTACCGGCGCTTTCAGCTGTTTGAGCTGAGATTTGATCGGTGCCGTCGCGCACTTGGCCACGGCTTTTTCGGGCGTCAGGTTGCGGATCGAGGTATAGAACAGCTCGCAGGTTTTATCTGCCTGGGCCACTTGCCAGGTTTGGGTGCAGCTTCTCAGTTCAATGTCGGGATTACTGTCCGGTTGGCGGCCCATGGCGGCCTGCCAGCACGCAGCGCTCAAATCCTGACCCATGACTTTAAGGCCAGCGGCATCGGCCTTGGCCTGGGCATCGCTGCCGGTATAGCTTTCCGGGTCGGCAGCGTACCAAATGTAGCTTGGGTGGTTGGAACCCAGCACTGGCACTTTCACCCCGTCGCTCGGACTGATGCTGACCAGACCCAACACGTTCACGGTCGGCCCGTATTGCTGCTTGATCCAGTTACGCACTGGCGCGCCGAAGGCGACCATCGGCAACGCCGCACCACTGGCGTTCTGGCTGAGTTGCTTGACCATCGTGGTCTGGTAGTCCTTGAAGTAGTCGTAGACGCCTTCCAGATCCTTGCCGGCGTTGGACGGTGCGGCAATCGGTGCGATGTCGATGATGGTCTGGTAGCCCGGCGTCTGGTCGGCCGGGATTCCGTTGACCGTCAGCAGTGTGGCCCAGCGATCGGTGGTGGCGGATCGCAGGTAATCCTGAGCCTGGGTCAACGAATAGTCGGGTGGGAAGTGCAACAGTTCAACGCTTTTGCGGTTTTCCAGGGCCATGCCCAGTGGCAGGAACAGATACCAGCTGTAAGCCCACTTGCCATCGGCATTCAGCTTGCTGGCGCCGGTATAGGCCAGATCACCGGCATCGAGTAACGCCGCCAGCGGTTTTTCATAGCCACGGGGTACGCCGCTGATTTCGGCGTAGAGCTGATGGTTATCGGTTTTGACCAGCACTTTCGCCGCGCTGTAACCATCGCGCTGCACGCTTTGGGTCAGGTAATGCTCGACCGTTTGCTCCAGCGTCCAGTTGCGAAAGCAGATCACGTTGCAGTTGTTGGGGTAAGCGAACAGGCGGGTGACGCGTTCGGTACTGCCCAGCTTCAGGTCGACATCGGCATGGGCGGCGGCACCCAGGGTGAGGGCCGCGAGGGTGAATCCTGCGAATTTGAACATGCTCAGATCCTTTTCAGCGTGGTCCCGTTGATTGGGGTACGCGCCATACTGGATCAGCGGCGTTACACAGAACAGTGTCTGCGTGTAGTTTTTTTGCGTAGAGCCTGCGGTGTGTATGCCAGGAACGCTCGGTTATGAAGTCCGGCCCGGGCTTGATGTCTATGGGCCGGACGTTGGTTGAAGCGTTACAACAGCTTTAGTGCCAGATGAGTACCGGCGCGCAAGTACTCGACCTGTGCAAATACGGCATCCTTGACGATGGCCTCTCCTGTATCGGTCAGTTTGGCTTTTTTGGCATCGATGATGGACGTTTGCGTCAATTGCATGACTACATCCATCGCTTTTTGAAGGGCGGTCAAATTGTTGTGCTGGCCGAACTCGCGGACGACAGCGTCCATACGGCGATCTGCATCATCACGCAGCTTTTTATATTCAACGACTGAAACCCTACCGTCCTGGTAAATCTCGTTAATCATCTCTTCCAGCGTTTTCGATATTAAAGACATGTGCTTGTTCATCCTTGGTCAGTGCTGTCTTGCTTTAAAAAGTGTGTGAGCTGTCGGAGTTTACTCAGCGATTTATAGGTTGGAGATAAGAACTCTCCGGGTTTCATGTCAGGCGCAATCGAGCCTGTTTGTAGGATAAATCTAGGCGTTTGTTTCATGCTCAAGCAGGGTGAACGGATTGCACCTGCCCGCAGCAGGTGCAATCACTTACGTGTTACGGCATGACCGGTGCCGTATACGTCAGCGTCGTCCCCAGCGCCCACAGCAGAAACAGCACCAGCGGCGTGTGCACCAGCAGTTGCACGAACGAAAACCCGATCAAGTCCCGCGCCTTCAACCCGAGCACACCCAGCAGCGGCAGCATGTAGAACGGGTTGATCAGGTTCGGCAGGGCTTCGGCGGCGTTGTAGATCTGCACGGCCCAGCCCAGGTGGTAGTTCAGGTCGGTGGCCACTTGCATGACGTACGGCGCTTCGATGATCCATTTACCCCCGCCGGACGGGATGAAGAAACCGAGGATCGCCGAGTACACGCCCATCAGCAGCGCGTAGGTGTCGTGGGACGCGATTTGTACGAAAAAGGTCGAGATGTGGTGAGCCAGCGTCTGAGCGTCAGTCCCTTTGACGGTGGTCATCAGCGCGGCGATCGAACCGTACAGCGGGAACTGAATCAGTACGCCCGTGGTGGTCGGCACCGCGCGGGACACAGCGTCAAGGAAGCTGCGCGGGCGCCAGTGCAGCAGGGCACCGAGCATGATGAACAGGAAGTTGTAGGTGTTCAGCCCGGAAATCGCGCTGATCGCCGGTTTGGTCGAGAACTCATGGAACAGCCATCCAGCTGCCAGCAGCACCAGCAAAATCGTCAGCAGCGGACTGTGTTCCAGCCATTCGCCGGGGCGCGTGCGCGGTTGCAACGGCGGCAGGTTGAAGCTCGGATCGATGCCGCAGGCTTTGGCATCACGGGCCGAGTTCGGGCCGGGTGCAGTGGCGTAGGCAATGATCAGTGAGATCACGATCAGTGCCAGCAACATCACGCCGGACTGCCAGAGAAAGATCGTTTGCGTGAAAGGAATCACCCCGGTGATCGACAGAATCGACGGCGGCAGGCTGGCTGGGTTGGCCTGCAATTGCGCGGCGGACGAGGACAGGCCCAAGGCCCACACCGCGCCGAGACCCAGATAGGCGGCAGCACCGGCAGCGCGGTAGTCCATTTTCAGATCGGTACGGCGGGCGAGGGCACGCACCAGTAAACCGCCAAACACCAGCGACAGCCCCCAGTTCAGCAGTGAAGCGACCATGGAGATCAACGCAACCCAGGCCACGGCCGAGCGGCCGTTTTTCGGGATCCGCGCCAGCCGGTCGATCAGTTTCACCGCCGGTGGCGAACTGGCAACCACATAACCGCCGATCACCACGAAAGCCATTTGCATGGTGAACGGGATCAGGCTCCAGAAGCCGTCACCGAAGGCCATGGCGGCGTCGGTGGGTTTGGCGCCCATGAACAGGGTGGCCACGGCGACGATAATCACCGCCAGTGCGGCAAACACCCAGGAGTCAGGGAACCAGCGTTCGGCAAAACTTGAGCAGCGCAGGGCAAAGCGGGCAGAGCGGGTATCTTCGATATCAGCGGCCACGGGTGTACCTCGAATTTTTATGTTTGTTGTGGTCTTCCGGGCCACAAAGGCCCGTCCAGACAGGTGCCAACAGTAAAACAATCGGTTCTATTTTGTGACGAAGTTTTACGAGTCTAGGACTTTGGTCTAACGGGTTGTCCGTTGGCGCGTTTGCGTAGACCATGGGCGCCTTGGTTTTTTGCCTATGCCAGAGTTCTTTTCATGACCGCCAACACCCACTCGCGCCCGGCGCCGTTCACCCGCTCGGATTACAAGACCCTCGGCCTTGCGGCCCTGGGCGGCGCGCTGGAAATCTACGATTTCATCATTTTCGTATTTTTCGCCCTGACCCTCAGCCAGCTGTTCTTCCCACCGGAAATGCCGGAGTGGCTGCGACTGCTGCAAAGCTTCGGGATCTTTGTGACCGGTTATCTGGCGCGGCCGTTGGGCGGGATTCTGATGGCGCATTTCGCCGATCGACTGGGCCGCAAGAAGGTCTTCAGCCTGAGCATCCTGATGATGGCGCTGCCCTGTCTGCTGATCGGCATCATGCCGACCTACGCGCAGATCGGTTATTTCGCACCGTTGCTGCTGTTGGCCCTGCGAATCCTCCAGGGCGCGGCGGTGGGCGGCGAAGTGCCGAGCGCCTGGGTGTTCGTCGCCGAACATGCACCCGCCGGGCATCGCGGTTATGCCCTCGGTTTCCTGCAGGCCGGGCTGACGTTTGGTTACCTGATCGGCGCCCTGACGGCGACGTTTCTGGCACAGGCGTTCACCCCGGCAGAAATCCTTGATTACGCCTGGCGTTACCCGTTCCTGCTGGGCGGTGTGTTCGGCGTGATCGGCGTCTGGCTACGCCGCTGGCTCAGCGAAACCCCGGTGTTCATGGCCATGCAGGCGCAACGTGATGCGGCCGTCGAACTGCCGCTGCGCACGGTCTTGCGTGAACATCGTCTGGCCATGCTGCCGGCGATGATCCTCACCTGCGTACTGACCTCGGCGGTGGTGGTGTTCGTGGTGATCACCCCGACCATGATGCAGAAAACCTTCGGTATGACCGCCAGCCACACCTTCGCCCTGAGTGCCTTGGGCATTGTTTTTCTGAATATCGGCTGTGTACTCGCCGGGCTGCTGGTCGACCGCATTGGCGCCTGGCGCACGGTGATGCTCTATAGCCTGCTGCTGCCACTGGGCATCGGCGTGCTCTATACCTGCCTGATCATCGGTGGCAACTGGATCGGTCTGGCGTACGCGGTGGCCGGCCTTGGTTGCGGGGTGGTCGGTGCGGTGCCGTCGGTGATGGTCAGCCTGTTCCCGGCGCGGATTCGTGTCTCTGGGATTTCCTTCACCTACAACATTGCCTACGCCGTCTGGGCGAGTATCACACCGTTGTTGCTGATCGGTCTGATGCCGTGGAGCCCATGGATCTGCGTGATCTTCTGCGCGGTGATGGGGGCTGTGGGGATCGGCAGCGCGGCGTATTTCGGCGCACGCATACCCCATGTCGGGAGCCACAGCGTGGCTCCCTGCGTTTAGCGATTGGCAGCGGGTTCTTGCGATGCAAAGGAGCAGCACAATGCAATTGGTACCCATCCTTGAAGTATCCCGTCAGCATCAGTCGCGTGTGCGGGATTTGCGCAATCAGCCTGATGTTCGCCAATACATGTACACCGATCATGAGATATCCGAGGCCGAGCACACTGCCTGGCTGGGCTCATTAACGGACAATCCGCGTCAATCCGTGTTCGTACTCATGCTCGACGGCACAGTCCGTGGCGTGGTGTCGCTAAACGCGATCAGCACGTTGCACAAAACGGCTGACTGGGCTTTTTATCTCGACAGTGAACTGCAAGGACAAGGGCTGGGCAGTCGGTTGGAGTTCTGGCTTCTGGACCATGCGTTCGGCGTGGCCGGTCTGGAAAAACTCAACTGTGAGGTGCTGCAGAGCAACCCGGCGGTGATCAGGCTGCACCAGAAGTTCGGCTTTTCCATTGAGGGCGTGCGACGCCAGAACATCATCAAGGACAACCTCAGAGTCGATGTGGTGATGCTGGGCATTACTCGACAGGAATGGGCGGCGCAACGGCCGAAGATGGAAGACGTGATGGCACGGCTGAACCGTGTCAGCTGATCAGGGGGGCACACCGCAACTATTTTTGTAGGACAACCCTGAAACACTCTTCAGAAAATATCCCCAAGGCCGATGGTTAGGCTGCATACCGCTTTCTATCCCAGTCCATCGGTGTATCCCCATGTTCAACAAACGCTTGAAGCAGGAGCTGTCGGCTCTTCGCGAAGAACTCTCCAGCCTCCAGCAAGTGAAGGAAAGTCTGGAAAGCGAGATGCTGGTCCTGACCCTCGATGTCGACGGGCGGATTCAATCGGTCAACCAGAACTTCATCGGTGAGATGCTCTACAAAAGCAGCGACCTGATAGGGCGACACATCGAAGACATCGTCCCGGCCCATGTGAAGTCGGACGAATTCCACCAGCGCTTCAAGGCCGCGTTGACCCGTGGCGAGCACTTTGCCGGCACGGTGCGTTTGTTGCGCGGCAATGGCCAGGAAGCCTGGCTGCGTTCGATCGTGCAGCCGGTTCGGTCCGCGGACGGCCGGATCAAACACTTCTCGATTTACTCCAGCGACCTGACCCGCACCATCGAGGCGTCTCGTGAACATGAGAACCTGATCGGCGCGCTTGTGCGCTCCACGGCGGTGATCGAGTTCGACCTCAATGGCAATGTGCTGGCGGCCAACGACCGGTTCCTCAGCGGGATGGGTTACAGCCTGGCGCAGATCAAGGGCAAACATCACCGCATGTTCTGCGAACCCGAGGAATACAACAGCGCCGGGTATCAGGACTTCTGGCGCCGTTTGAATGCAGGGGAGTTCGTCGCCGCTCGTTTCAAACGCGTCGACAGCCACGGTCGCGTGGTCTGGCTGGAGGCTTCCTACAACCCGGTGGTCGATGCCAACAACAAGCTCTACAAAGTGGTGAAGTTCGCCACGGTGATTACCGATCAGGTCAATCAGGAGCAAGCCGTCGCCGAAGCGGCCAACATTGCCTATAGCACCTCGCAGCAAACCGACAGCAGCGCACAGCGCGGTAACGCCGTGGTGACTCAGGCGGTCAACGTGATGCGTAACCTTGCCACGCACATGCAGACCGCCGGTGAAGGCATCGAAGCGCTGAACGAGCAGTCGCTGGTGATCGGCACCATCGTCAAAACCATCAGCGGGATTGCCGAACAGACCAACCTGCTGGCGCTCAACGCGGCCATCGAAGCGGCTCGGGCCGGGGAACAGGGGCGTGGTTTCGCGGTGGTGGCGGATGAGGTCCGGCAATTGGCTTCGCGCACCAGCCAGGCAACCGATGAGATTGTCGGCGTAGTGCGGCAGAATCAGGACATGGCGCGCAACGCCGTGGCGCTGATGACCGAAGGCAAACTCCAGGCTGAACAGGGGCTGGCGCTGGCGGCAGAGGCGGGGACGGTGATTGTCGAGATTCAGGACGGTGCACAGAAAGTGGTGAACGCGGTCGGCCAGTTTGCCAATCAGTTAGCGACTTGATGCCTGCCATCGCGGCGTAAATCGCTACAATCGGCCTTTTCCCCAGGAGCAGCCATCATGAGCGTTTCTCACCGCCGTCCGGTTCCCTTGGCCAAGGCGTATCGTCTGCTCAATCACGGCCCGACCGTGCTGGTCAGCGCGGCCCATGACGGCCAGCGCAACATCATGGCGGCGGCCTGGGCGATGCCGCTGGATTTCGAGCCGCCGAAAATTGCCGTGGTGCTGGACAAGTCCACCTGGACACGGCAATTGCTGGAGGCTTCGGGCACGTTTGTGCTGAATGTTCCCTGCGCCGCCCAGGCCGATATTGTCCAGACCGTTGGCTCGACGTCCGGACTGGAATTGACCCGGGACCAAGGCCGGGACAAGTTCCAGGTCTATGGCTTGCCGACTTTCAGCGCTGAATTGATCGATGCGCCACTGCTCGAAGGCTGCGTCGCCTGGCTGGAATGCCGGCTGCTGCCGGAGCCAAGCAATCACCAGCAGTACGATCTGTTCCTGGCCGAAGTGATTGCCGCTCAGGCAGACGAGCGGGTGTTCAGTGACGGTCGCTGGCACTTCGAAGGGCAAGACGCGTTGCGCACCTTGCACCATGTGGCGGGCGGGCATTTCCTGAAAATCGGCGATCCAGTGGACGGCAAAACCTTGCAGCCGTAACCAGCCGGCCTTTCACACCCAGACGTCATTCTGCGCCGTGCGCTCGCCACCTTCGTTACCCGTGTTCAGCACACCCTTGGGCTCGATCAGCAGGAGTTTCACCTCCTGCTCGGCGAACGGTTTGTGCTCGACACCTTTCGACACCACATACATTTCACCGGCGTTCACCAGCACGTGACCATCGCGAAAGTCGATGCGCAGTTGCCCTTCGAGGACGATGAAGGTTTCGTCGGTATCAAGGTGATCGTGCCAAATGAAATCCCCCAGCAGTTTCACTACCTTGAACTGGTAGTCGTTCATTTCGGCGATGACCCTAGGCGTCCAGTACGGGTCGATCCTGGCGATTTTTTCAGCGAAGTTCAGGCTTTCGTAAGCTTTCATGAAGCAGCTCTCGTGGTTGATCGTAAATCCACGATAGCCCGCGCATCGGTGTGCTTCTTGAACGATTGTGCGCGGCTCAGCGGCGGTGCATTTTCATCCAGCGGGCCGGTGACAGTCCGTAGGTTTTGCTGAACTGCCGGGTCATGTGGCTCTGATCGGTGAAGCCGGCGATCAGCGCGGCGCTGACCAATGTCTGGCCCTGAATCAGCAGCGAGCGGACCAGGTCGAGGCGGCGCATGGTCAGGTATCGATAAGGGCTGGTGCCGAACAGCAGGCGAAAATCCCGCGACAGACTCCAGCGATCGCGACCGCTGTGTTGCGCCAGTTCCTCCAGCGTCACGGTGCGATCCAGGGCGCTGTGGATGAATTCCCGCGCGCGTTCGGCGGCCACGTAGTCGAAGCTCTGGCGGGTAGTAGGCACTCCGGAAACGCTGTTCAAGGCTTGGGCCAGATCGAACAACGCATCCTGCTCTTCGAGAGGCTCGAGGGGGCAATCGAGGCTTCGCAGCAGCACGGCGGTGGCGGCGAACAAGCGTGGATCGGCTGACAGGCCGGTCTTGATAAACGGCAACGGCTGCCCGCCGAGCATCTGCTGGATCAGTGCCGGTTCGATGTACATCATTCGGTACTGGAACCCGGTCTCGGTGCCGGCTTCGCCATCGTGAACTTCGTCCGGGTGCAGCACCATGGTCCCGCCCGGCAGACTGTGGCGCCAGCCACCGCGGTACTGAAAACTCTGCACACCGGCCAGCGTGTGGCCGATGGCGTAGGTGTCGTGGCGGTGAAGGTCGTAGCCGTGGCCTGCAAAAAATGCCTCGAAACGCTGAAGCCCGCCGACGTCGGGCGCGCGGTGGAACCAGTCGATCGGGGGCGTGTGCTTGGCCATGGTGATGTTGCCTTGAACTCGATGCTGAACACGTTACCCCACTGACCAACCGCCTGTCTGCTGCCGTTCGAATCACCCGGCTGGTAGAAAATCCGGGACTAATGTTGCAAGGTGTTGAATATTTTTTCAGCCACGAAGGCGCACCACATCATGGAAATATCTCACCTGAGCTACGCCACCGATGTTGTTGGCGCTGGCCGTGTTGACCATGGCGTGTTCGGAGCACATCGGGTGGCCAATCGTTGAGGAGTTCTGAATGAGCAAACTGCGGGTAGGCATTATTTTTGGCGGTCGTTCGGCTGAACACGAAGTGTCGCTGCAATCGGCGAAAAACATCGTCGATGCGCTGGACCGGTCGCGCTTCGAGCCGGTGCTGATCGGCATCGACAAGCAAGGCCACTGGCACCTTAACGACCCTTCAAACTTCCTGCTCAATCAGGAAAACCCGGCGCTGATTGCCCTCAACCAGTCCAACCGCGAGCTGGCCGTCGTACCGGGAAAGGCCAGTCAGCAATTGGTGGAAACCTCCGGTCAGGAACTGCTGGGTCACGTCGATGTGATCTTCCCGATTGTCCACGGCACCCTGGGCGAAGACGGTTGCCTGCAGGGGCTGCTGCGTATGGCTGACCTGCCGTTTGTCGGCTCCGACGTGCTCGGTTCCGCCGTCTGCATGGACAAGGACATCAGCAAGCGCCTGCTGCGTGACGCCGGGTTGGCGGTCACGCCGTTTGTCACCCTGACCCGCGCCACCGCGGCGCGCACCGGGTTCGCCGAGGTGCAAGGCAAACTCGGCCTGCCGTTGTTCGTCAAACCGGCAAACCAGGGGTCTTCCGTGGGCGTGAGCAAGGTGAATGACGAAGCCGAGTATGCGGTGGCAATAGAACTGGCCCTGGGTTTCGATGAGAAAGTCTTGGTCGAGTCCGCCGTCAGCGGTCGCGAGATTGAATGCGCGGTGCTCGGCAATGAAGACGCCATTGCCAGCGGTTGTGGCGAGATTGTGGTGCGCAGCGGGTTTTATTCCTACGACAGCAAATACATCGATGCTCAAGCGGCGCAAGTCGTGGTGCCGGCAAACATCAGCCTCGAGGCCAGTGAACGCATCCGTGCACTGGCCGTCGAGGCGTTTCAGGTGCTGGGCTGTTCCGGGCTGGCGCGGGTCGACGTGTTCCTGACCGAGAGTGGCGAAGTGCTGATCAATGAGATCAACTCGTTACCCGGCTTCACCCGCATCAGCATGTACCCCAAGTTATGGCAGGCCACCGGTATGACTTACAGCGAGCTGGTCAGCCGTTTGATCGAGCTGGCGCTGGAGAAGCATCAGGCGCGACAGGCGCTGAAGATCTCTCGATAGGCTGAATACAACAATAATTATTCGAGGAGACACGTCATGAAAGTCAGCGCACGTAACGTATTCAAAGGCACCATCAGTCAATTGCAACCCGGCGCGGTGAACGCCGAAGTCTCACTGAAACTGTCGGGCGGCAATGAACTGGTGGCCGTGGTGACCATGGAGAGCGTGAAGAACCTCGGCCTGGCGGTCGGCAAGGAAGCGGTCGCGCTGGTGAAGGCGCCGTGGGTCATGTTGATGACCGAATCCAGCGACATTCGCCTGTCGGCGCGCAACTGCCTGGAAGGCAAGGTCACCAGTGTCATCGACGGCGCCGTGAACTCCGAAGTGGTCATCCAGCTCGACGGCGGCACCGAAGTCTATTCGATCGTGACACGCCAGGCTGTGGCAGAACTGGGCCTGGCGCCGGGCGTGAGCGCGACGGCGGTGATCAAGGCATCGCATATCATTTTGGGTGTGCCGCGCTGATACGCCTTCAAGGATTTTCCAGCGGCTCGGGGATAAAACCTTGCTCTCTAAGCCCCTTGATGACACCTCGGATCAGGTAGTTATTTGAAAATCCGATGGTGTACTGCCTTGCTCCTTCGTTGATTGGAAGGAGCATTCCCTGGCTCACCAGTTTTTTGATCAAGTAGGTGCGTTGGCTAGCTGATAGGTTTGGTAGTGCATGGGCGAGATCTGCAGACTTAACAACGCCTTCATTGATCGCTATATCCAGCACAGCTTCTTCTGTTTTGGTAATCCACTCGCGCTGACGAGCGAATGTAACGGCAGGCATGAGAATTGAGTGTTTGAGGTAGGCGTAGTCGGTAAGTCGATCAACTTTGGCAATCTCATCTTTCACCCCTTCCAGCACATAGATACACCACGC
Source organism: Pseudomonas sp. Root329 (assembly GCF_001424925.1). Taxonomy (NCBI): domain Bacteria; kingdom Pseudomonadati; phylum Pseudomonadota; class Gammaproteobacteria; order Pseudomonadales; family Pseudomonadaceae; genus Pseudomonas; species Pseudomonas sp. Root329. The sequence goes on from NZ_LMCV01000006.1 coordinate 23,080, forward strand.
TTCGAGACTTGCTTTCGTACCGGTGTCAGCCACACCTAGCATTGCGTAATAGCGCTCACGATCGTTACAGAAAACGGCTGTGGGATTCAGCACTCTCCCGCCTGTGTTTACGTTGAACCCATATTTCATCAAGAGTGCGTAAGTGAGTAGTCTCACTACGCGGCCGTTACCGTTTCCAAAAGGGTGAATCCATCCGAATCGATGGTGCGCCAAGGCGACTTTCATCAGATCGTATTTTGGCAGGTCATCATGGTTCACGAAGGCAACCAGCTCTTGCATGTACCCCGGTATCTGAACTGCTTCCGGTGGAAGGTGCTCCGACTGCGCGATACGTACTGGCGTTTGACGATAGGCGCCTGGAGTTCGGTCGCCTTCACGCTCTAGTTGCTGGACGGTCATCGCATGTATTTCGCGAATGGTCCGTTCGGTCAAAGGTTCACCTGGCTGCATGATTTCTTCGATATAGCTCATGGCCTTTTCGATGTTGGCAACTTCACGCAGTTGGTCGCTATCCGTTGCCTTACCCTCGATTTTGTTGTCCAGGTAGTCGGCCAAGGTTGTGTGGTTACCCTCAATCCGTGCTGACCCCAGGCTTTCCAATGTGTGGAAAATTGCCTTGAGCTGGAAAAATACCGGGGCTGGAGTATCGCCTTCAAGTCGGAGCCGTCGTAGGTGTTCCAGCTCACTCAACACGTCCACCAACGGGGAGTCGAAAGTTGGATTCAGGAGCTGAAGTTCATGATGGGCAAATTCAGGCATATGGAATTTATCTCTGGTGTCGAGGGGAGTTATCTCTAATGAGGCCATCAACAGGCCCTATTTATAGGGCTATTTTTGATGAGGGTGTAAAAATTATCTCTAATCGCTCTCTGTGTGAAGTCGAAAGCTGTAACGAGATAAGTGAAAAGAGCGTGCTTGGAAAAGCGGTTGGTGGCCTCACGTTCTTTACTCAATCAATAGTAAACAAACATAAAAAAGGGCCTACCTCCCGGTAAGCCCTTGCTCATTCCCACGTACGACTCAATCCCCCAACGCCGCCCCCTCACGCCGCGGATCGGCCCCTCCCGCCAACGACGTTTTCCCCTGCGCATCCTTCATCCGGACAATCGCCTGAGTCCCGCTGGTCATGTCGATCTCGTTCACGCTGTGTCCTTTGTCCTTCAGCGCCTGAATCAGTGCCGGGCTGAACTGCCCCTGTTCCAGTTCGGTCGGGCCGTTGCGGCTGCCGAAGTTGGGCAGGTTGATGGCGGCTTGTGGGTCGAGGTTCCAGTCGAGCAGGCCGATGGTGGATTTGGCGACGTATTCGATGATCTGCGAGCCGCCGGGGGAGCCGATGGTGGCGAGGAATTCGCCGCTCTGGCGGTCGAAGATCAGCGTCGGTGCCATGGACGAGCGTGGGCGTTTGCCGGGTTCGACGCGGTTGGCAACTTTCTGGCCATTCTCTTCGGGGATGAACGAGAAGTCGGTCATCTGGTTGTTCAGTAGGAAACCCTGAACCATCAGGTGCGAGCCAAACGCGGATTCCACGGTGGTGGTCATGGACACGGCGCCGCCTTCGTCATCCACCGCCACCACTTGCGAGGTGGAGATGCGCAGCGGCGAGCGGTCCGGTGCGTAGGCGACCTGAATACCCGGCGGGGTGCCAGGTTTGGCCGTGCCCATGCTGCGATCGCCGATCAGGGCCGCGCGGTCGGCCAGATACGCAGGGTCCACCAGACCTTTGACGGGGACGGGCACGAAGTCTGCGTCGGCCACGTACTGCGCACGGTCGGCGTAGGCCAGGCGTTCGGCTTCGGAGATCAGGTGCACGGCTTCAGGCGCCGGCTCAACGCCCGCAGGTTGGGTGGTCTTGACCGGTTTGAGCGGCGCCAAGGCAAAACGCGGGTCACGGGTTTCCAGAGCCTGCAAGGTGCCGAGGATCTGCGCCACGGCGATCCCGCCTGACGACGGTGGCGGCATGCCGCAGACCTGCCAGCGTTTGTAGTCGGTGCACAGCGGCGCGCGTTCCTTGGCGCTGTAGCCTTTGAGGTCGTTCAGCGACAGGCTGCCAGGGTTGGCGTGGCCCTGAACCTTGGCGACGATCTCTTGTGCGACGGGGCCTTTGTACAACGCATCCGGTCCTTCTTTGGCGATGCGTTTGAACACCGCGGCCAGCGCCGGGTTTTTCAGTTGCGTGCCTGTGGCTTTCGGGCTGCCATCGGCATTCAGGAAGTAGGCGGCCATGTCCGGCGAGCGTCGAATGGATGAGTCCGAGGCGATCAACTGGTGAAGGCGTGGCGAGATGGCGAAGCCTTGCTCCGCGAGTTTGATCGCCGGTTCGAACAGCTGCGACCACGGCAGACGACCGTGTTTCTGATGGGCCAATTCAAGCGCTCGTAACACGCCCGGTGTCCCCACCGAACGACCGCCAATCTGCGCCTGGGTGAACGGCATCGGTTTGCCATCGGCCTGTAGGAAAAGCTTCTCGGTGGCGCCGGCCGGAGCGGTTTCACGACCGTCATAAGTGCGCACAGCCTTGCCATCCCACAGCACGATCAACGCACCACCGCCAATGCCCGAGGATTGCGGCTCGACCAGGGTCAGCACGGCCTGCATCGCAATTGCGGCATCGATTGCCGAACCGCCCTGGCGCAACATCTCCCGCCCGGCCTCAGCCGCCAGCGGATTGGCCGCGGCCGCCATGTGTTTTGAGGCGTATTGGGTTTGCAGGTCAGTGCGATAACCTGACGCGACTTCCGGTGCAACAGGTAACGTCGAAGAGGTCGGGGCGCTACAGGCTGCGAGGGTTAAAGCAACGGCGATCAGCGAAAGGGCTGACAGGCGATAGCGGCTCAAGTGGAAGGCTGATAACACGTGGGGGGCACTCCGTCCGTGGGAAAGATCAGGGGACTTTATCGGCCGAAAGGAAGTGACGCAAACCAAGGCCTACAGTAAAGATGCTTTTGCCCTTCATCACTCCATGGATTTTCTGTAGGGTCGAGGGCAACAGACTGGCCAGAAGACCAACAAGAGGCAGACATGCAGACCGAGTTCCCCACCCAGCCAAGTTACCGTACCCAGCGTGATCAATTCCTGGCCGTCGCGACCGCGGCCGGCGCGACGCTGACCGAGTACCCGCATCCGCTCAAAGGGCCGTTCGGTGAGCCGTTGAGCACCGATGTGGCCGTGCTGGGAGATCCGCGCGCGAAGCGTTTGCTGATTGCGCTGAGTGGCACTCACGGCGTCGAAGGCTTCTACGGTTCGGGATGTCAGATCAAGTGGATGCAGGAGTTGGGCAAGCGTTCTTTGCCGGCTGATGTCGCGGTGGTGATGATCCACCTGATCAATCCGTGGGGCACTGCGTGGCTGCGTCGGGTCAACGAAGACAACATCGACCTGAACCGCAATCACCTGAACTTCGACCACGCATTGCCAGATAATCAGGCCTACGCAGCGCTGCATGAGATCTATGCCTGCACGCAGTTGCAGGGCCCGGAGCGTGATCGCGCCGATGCCTTGCTCGACGAACAGATCAGCGAACACGGTTGGCCAGCGGTGATGTCGATTGTCGAGGGTGGCCAGCACCGTCATCCCGATGGTTTGTTCTACGGCGGACTGGCGCCGAGCTGGTCGAATCGCACGTTGCATCAGATCATTCAAAAGCATGTTTCCCATGCCGAAGTGGCCATGTGTTTCGACTTGCACACCGGCGCCGGGGAGTACGGTCATCCGATGTTGCTGACCATCACCGAGGCGGCGTATCCAGCGCTTGCAGATGCGCAGGCTATTTATGGTCCCTGGCTCTATACCTTGCACACGGGCGCCGACACGCTGAGCGAAACCGGGGTTGCAGCCACCGCCACCGGCTACACCTCGCAAGCGTTGATCAACGCGCTGCCGCACGTGCGGATGATGCCCTTTGTGATCGAGTGCGGGACGTATCCCGGCGCCGAGGTTCATCGTCATCTGCGCGATGATCACTGGCTGCATCTGCACGGCAATCCGAGTGATGCAGTGGGGCGAGGGATCAAACTGAATCTGGTTGAGCAGTTCTATCCCGCCGACAGTGACTGGCAGGCGATGGTCTGGCTGCGCACCTGGCAGATTTGGGAGCGGGCGTTGTCAGCATTGCCGGCAATTCGTTCCTGACGTGGTTTACGCGGACGTGGCCTCTCGTTGCCCGAACTCATGCGGTTCAAATCTTCCTGCAACCGCAGCATGCTTTCTTCGCCGACGCGGATGAAGCCGCTGCGGGGCTGATCCAGGTCGAGGATGATGGTGAAGACCATGGCAATCAGGATCGCGAAGATGGCCGTCGAGCCGTGCCGTCGACGGTGGCCCAGGCCATAGCTGTAAGCGATGAAACCCAACGCACCGATGGCCACGACGAACAGCAGATTGATGACGGTTGCCGGGACATGATTGTCCTGCTCGGCGCGGCGCTTTTCATTGACGTTGTAGACGTCGGTCAACGACTGGATCACCAGGTTCATGGCGGCTGTCGCTTCGCCCTGGGCCTCGGCGGTGGCAGCCAGATTCCATAACTGGTCCTCGATCGTCCGGGACGATTCGCTGGCCGCCTTCAACAGTTTTTCGTCCGTGCCGGCGCGCATGAATTCAATCCGCGCCGAGACATAATCCTTGAGCAGCGCTGTCACCTTCCCGCGCAGATCAGACGGCAGCAGTTTCGCCCGCAGATAGGTCGAGCCGATCACCGTGACTTCATCTTGAATCAGTGTCTTGCGCGCTTCGAAGCGTGAGGTGGCCATGGCGAAGTTGAAACCCAGCAACAACGCGAGCAGACCGAGGAGGGCGGTTTGCAAAACGGTGAGGTGGGATCGGGTTGAATCGTTGCTGTGAGTTCGGTGATGACGGCCGAGACGAAAAGCGAGTTCCAGCACCACGCAGAAGATGGCGACTACGATGAAAAACACAATGATCTCGTCCAGGCCCCAGTGCATAGGGTGGTCTCTCTGCGTTCAAGCTTTGGCACTAACTGTAGGAGAGAACCGCGAAGAGCGGGCGTTAACCGCTCTGTGGGTCGGGAGCACTTTTCTCGAGGCATAAAAAAACGGCCTACCTTTCGGTAAGCCGTTTTTAGTACTTGGTGGCTACACAGGGACTTGAACCCCGGACCCCAGCATTATGAATGCTATGCTCTAACCAACTGAGCTATGTAGCCAAGTGGCGCGCATTATTGGCTCGGAACAGAGATGTGTCAAGCGTAAATCTAAAATATTTCTCTACGCTTTCAACCGCTTATCCGCCTGATCCGAAAAAACGGGTCAGGGGAGGGCGTCAACTGAGCTGAAATCTCCCGGTATTGGCACTCAAGGCCTTGCTGCCCTGGCTCAAAGTGTCCGCTGCCAGGTTCACCGCCCGCGCGCCTTCGAGCAAGCGTACCGCCGCCTGATCGACTTGCTGGATGTTGCCGCTGACCTCGTCGGCGGTGGTCGCTTGCTCGTCGACCGCTGTGGCGATCTGCGCCAGGGTGTCGGTGACACTTTGCACGGCACTGGCAATTTCCCCCAGGCGTTCGCCGAGGCCAGTGACGGCCTGGGCGTCGGACTGAGCCTGGCCGCAAGCGGCTTCCATCAGGCTCACCGCTTCGTTCACGGTGCTGCGCAGGCTGTCGACAGTGCCGGCAATCTGCGCGGTGGAGGACTGGGTGCGTTGCGACAGGCTGCGCACTTCATCGGCCACCACCGCAAAGCCGCGACCTTGCTCACCCGCGCGAGCGGCCTCGATGGCGGCGTTAAGTGCCAACAGGTTCGTCTGCTCGGCAACCCCGCGAATGGTGTCCACCACCAACTGAATCTGCTGCCCTTGTTCACTGACCCGGCCCAGTGCCGCAGCGGTGTCATTCAAGCGCTGATTGAGTTGCTGAATGCTCGCCGTCGTGCGCTGGCTGTCACGGCTGCTGTCGGCAGCGATGCGCCGGGTGTGCTGAGCGCTGCCGGAGGCCTGTTCGCAACTCTGGGCGACCCCTTGAGAGGTGGCGGCCAATTGCGTGGCTGCCGCCGCGATCTGGCTGATCTGCAACTGCTGAGCTTCGACTTCCCCAAGGGCGCCGCTGGAGTGATGGTTGAGGGTGCGCACCGCGTTGCTCAGCTGCAAGGTTTCATGATCGACCCCCAGCAGGCTGTTGCGCAGTTGCACCACCGCGACGTTGAGGGCAGTGCTGATGGCGGCCAGTTCGTCGCGGCCCTCCACCGGTACTTGCAGGCTCAGATTGCCGTCGCGCAAGGCTTCGGCCAGCAGGGTAATGCCGCTGGCGCTGCGACGGATCGAGGCCTGCAAGCAGATGAACAGGTAGAGCGCGGCCAGCAGCAGGCAGCCAAAAATGGTCGCTACCAGGATGAACTGGCGGATGGCAGAGCCGTGGTAATAGTCCAGACGTTGATCCAGCGACACCAACGACTGCTGACGCAGCGAAGCGAGGTCAGAGAGCAGGCCGTCGAGGCTGCGTTCGAACTCTTCCGGCTTGAGCTTGATGCTGCCACCGAACACGCCGTCATCGAGGACTTTCAACTCGGCGTCCAGGTGCTTGAGGCTGTCATGGTATTGCCCGGCCCAGGCTTGCAACGCGCTGGGCAGTCGCGCTTCCAGCAGGCTGGCGGTTTTGGCCAGCTGCTCCCGGGCATCGCCGATGCGGCTGCGCAAGTCGCGCAGTTGCAGACGGCTTTGCAGGGTGAACTGTCCGGACACCACTGACGCCTGGCCGACGCTGGCGAGACGGCCGACTCGCTCAATCAGGTCTGGCGCGTGCTGGGTGGAGATCTGGGTCAGCAGATAGGTTTCCAGCCACGGCGCCAGCGTCAGGCGATTATCCATGGCGATCTGCTCGCGCAAGGCTTGCAGAGCACTCAAGGCATTGGTGAACCGATCGTAACCGTCCGGCCACCAACCGACGCTGCTCAGGCTTTTCGAGTCCAGGCCGTTGAGGGCGGTTTGCAGGGCTTGAAAACGGGCTAGGGTTTCGCCCTCGGCACCTTCGGTTTGCAGTGCGTTGCCGAGGTCCGAGGTGGCTTGGGCGACGGCTGGCTGAACCGTATCGAAAGCCGCCATCGCTGCGATCGTCGCGGGTGTCGGCTGGCGATTGGTTTCTGTGGCGCGCCAGCGAGCCGCGCGGTCACGCTGGGCGGCGAGCAGGTTATCCAGGGCATCGAGGGCGAGGAGTTGCCGAACCCCGGCACGTTCGCCGGAGATAAGGTTCAGTTTGTCGCGATAGTCCTGACCGATCATCCATAGGCTGCCCGTCAACGGCAGGATAAACAGTAGAAATAACAGCTGAAATTTGCGTGCGAAGCCAAAACGCCCCAGCAACCCGATCCCCGGTGATAAAAAAGCCTGCATGCCCCATAACTCCTCTGGACACCACGCGCCATTGGCGTGCGTCGCAACCGTTGCGGTCGCGACCTGTGCCCTTTTAAAAGGCCTCGAAAGTTCACCCTCGCCAGCTCTGTAGGCCGGCTCTGTAGCGAAACTTCCCATTCTCGGTCCCCTTTGTAAGGGGCCGCGTTGAAGCGGATTACCAAGGCAAGATTCAGACCATGGCGTTGCGCTATCACCTTTTCAGCGATGAAAATCAAGGTCGTTAGCAGGCTAAGGGGATGGCGCTGATGCACTGAAAAATGGCACATTGACGCACCTGCCCGTGTGCACCCATCTGTTGTACGGAAACCCCTATGGCTATCAGCAATGTCCAGACCGGCGCGCAGCCGCCATCCGCGACTTCACAAAGCAGCCCTTTGGTCATGCGCATCATCGGCGCCGTGGCGCTGGCGCATTTGATCAACGACTTGATCCAGTCGGTGCTGCCGTCGATCTATCCGATGCTCAAGGCCAACTATGGCCTGACCTTCACCCAGGTTGGCTTGATCACTTTGACGTTCCAGTTGACGGCTTCGCTGTTGCAGCCGTGGGTCGGTTACTACACCGATCGGCACCCCAAACCCTGGCTGCTACCCGCCGGGACGGTTTGCACATTGATCGGCATTTTGATGATGTCGGTGGTCGGCAGTTTTTCGATGATTTTGCTGGCGGCAGGGTTGATCGGTATTGGCTCCTCAACCTTTCACCCGGAAGCTTCTCGCGTGGCGCGATTAGCGTCTGGCGGGCGGTTTGGTTTGGCGCAGTCAACGTTTCAGGTCGGCGGTAATGCAGGCTCAGCCTTCGGTCCGTTGCTGGCTGCGGCGATCATCATTCCTTTCGGTCAGGGCCATGTGGCCTGGTTCGGGTTGTTCGCGGTGTTTGCGCTGTTCGTGCTCTATCGGATAAGCCGCTGGTACGCCAATCACTTGAGCCTGTTCAAACTCAAGCAAGGCCAGGCGGCGACGCATGGCTTGTCGAAGAACCGCGTGATCAGTGCACTGGTGGTACTCGGGCTGCTGGTGTTCTCCAAGTATTTCTACATGGCCAGCTTCACCAGTTACTTCACCTTTTACCTGATCGAGAAATTCGACCTGTCGGTGGCCAGTTCACAGTTGCACCTGTTCCTGTTTCTCGGAGCGGTAGCGGCGGGGACCTTCTTCGGTGGGCCGATCGGCGACAAGATCGGGCGTAAGGCGGTGATCTGGTTCTCGATCCTCGGCGTCGCGCCGTTCACCCTGATCCTGCCTCATGTGGACCTGTTCTGGACCAGCATCCTCAGCGTCGTGATCGGCTTCATCCTGGCGTCAGCATTCTCGGCAATCGTGGTGTATGCGCAAGAACTGGTGCCGGGCAATGTCGGGATGATTGCCGGGGTATTCTTCGGATTGATGTTCGGCTTTGGCGGGATTGGCGCGGCGTTGCTCGGGCATCTGGCGGACATACACGGCATCGAATACGTGTACTTGCTGTGTTCGTTCTTGCCGTTGTTTGGTGTGCTGGCGATCTTTCTGCCAAGAACCAAAAAAGCCTGAACCAACACAATCTAATGTGGGAGCGGTGGTGTGGCGGATGATTACACGCTCAGGCACGGCTATTGCGGAAACTGCCGGGTGTGATGCCCACTACTTTTTTGAAGGCCCGGGTCATGTGGCTTTGATCGAAGAAGCCGCAAGTGAATGACGCTTCGGTGAGACTGGACCCGGTACGCAACAGTTTTTGGACCTGGGCGATTCTTTTCTGGATTTGATAGCTGTGGGGGGAGACGCCAACGCTTTTTTTGAACACCCGGATCAGGTAAAGAGGGTCAAGGTTCACCAGTTGCGCCAGTTCTTCCAGAGGCAGATGTTTGTCGTACTCGTCTTCGAGCTTCTTCTTGATCTTTTGCACTGCGTGCTGCTCAGCCGCACTGACTGGTTCGATGGGAGCTCCACTGCGCTCGAAGAGCTGCGTCACCAGATCCAGCAGGATAGTTTCCCGTTCAAGGCTGGAGGGGGATTTTTCAATGAGTTGATGTTGATGCAAAAAGGTCCGGGCGAAGTCCGGGGCCTGGCTCAGAGCTGTTTGAAAAAGATGAATATGGTCGTCTGAAAAACGCCCTTGAAACACCATCCGATTGACCCATTCGGGGTCGATATAGAGCATTCGATACATCCAGCCCTCATCATGGCCTGGCAAGCCGTCGTGGATCTCACCGGGGGTTATGGTGACCACACTGCCAGCGACTCCCATGTAGTTACTGCCGCGATAAAAAAGTTTTTCAACACCGCTACTTATAACGCCGATAGCGTACCGGTCATGTGAATGCCGGCCGAAAGATTGAGTACTGTAACGCGCAGATAGCAACTCACAGTCACCTTCGGGTATACGCCAGAATTGAACAAAGTCCTTGTTTTTTTGAGGGACTTTGTTGCGGCGATTCTCGTCCATGAATTGTCCAGTTTTGTGCAATACGTATGAAAAAAAGGTCGCTAAATTTAGCACCTATTTCATAACACAAGCGAGGGGATGCGATGTCTACAAAACTGGTAGTTGGGGATTTTAATAAGTCTTCATGGTCATTTCGTGCGTGGCTGGTTCTTGTGACAGCGGATGTTGCATTTGAAACCCTTCAGATCAAACTGGAACAAAGCGACACCCGCCAGCGTATTCTGGAGCACTCGTCTTCTGGCAAGGTACCGGCGCTGCTGCTTGATGATCTCGTCATCAACGACAGCCAGGCCATCAGCGAATACATTGCCGACGCCTATCCGGCCGCCAACCTTTGGCCCCGGGATTCGCGGATCAAGGCCCTGGCACGAGCTGCTGCGGCAGAGATGCACTCCGGTTTCACCCATCTGCGCACACAGATGTCGTTTGGCCTTAACACCGGTGACATCCCGGAAAGCCTGACCGCCGAGACCCGAGAGGAAATCATGCGGGTATTCGCTATCTGGAACCAGCTCCGTGAGGTGAGCGGTTCAACACAGTTCCTCTGCGGTGACTTCGGCATAGTTGATGCGATGTTTGTTCCGGTGGTGTTCCGCTTCCGCCGTTATGGTATTGCCGTCCCTGCGCAACTGCAGGGCTATGTCGAAAACATCCTGGGTTATGCACCGGTACAACAATGGTTGAAGTTGGCCGCGCAAGAAGTTTAAAGAGTTGTGTGACTGCTTACTATTAAAGCCAATTAAGAGTTAGTTGCTTTTTTGCTTTGTCGAACCTGGTGAGCCCGCGCAACCCTCGTACTTTGGTCTTTATCAATGAGGTTTCTCATGTCGACTAATAACAATCGGGCAATCATTGAATTGACCATCGGTGGACTGATGCTCAGTCTGTCTGCCCTAGCCGTCGCTTTCGCTCATATCGGCGCAGGTGGTGCGGGGTTCTATCGGATGGTGTTCGCCTCGATCCTGTTCTTCCTGCTGCTCAAGGTGCGCAAAATACCGGTACTGCTCAAAAACGCCAAGGCGCAGCTGTACACCGCGTTGGCTGGGGTGTTTTTGGCCATCGACCTGGTGCTCTGGCATCAGAGCATCTATATCGTCGGCCCGGGTATCGGGTCGATCCTGACCAACTGTCAGGTGTTCTTCATGACCCTGCTGGGGTTGTACCTGTTGAAGGAAAAACCTTCGATCTACTTCCTGGTATCCATCACCTTGGCATTTGTGGGGCTCTATCTGTTGTTGCTACCCGAGATGACCAGTGCGGTAGGGATGAAGGGTGTGGTGTATGGCGTACTGTCGGGGTTGGCGTATGCCATCTGCGTGTACTTCCTGAAGATCAACACCCAGTTGCCTGACGGCGGGGGTGACAAGATCGCACAGATGCTCAATTTGAGTCTTTGGGCGGCACTGGTTCTGCTGACATACGCGCTGGCAACCGGGGAAAGCTTGGCCATCGTGGATGGGCAAACCTTGCTGATGCTGATCATATACGGGGTATTGGTGCAGTTTGTCGGCTGGTTGCTGGTCAACCGTTCGATCGGAGCCATCAGTCTGGGGTTGGCCGGACTGATCCTGTTACTGGAACCGGTGATCACGTATTTCATTGATGTCACCTTTCTCGGCAAGGCCAGCTCCACGCTGCAGATTTGCGGCGCACTGGTGACTATCTTTGCGGTTTACATTGGCTCAATCAAACCACCGGAGAAAGCGCACCCTTTACCCGAGGCGATCTGACAGAAGGTGTATCCCAAGACGCAAAAATCCCCGTATCAGCGAATGATTACGGGGATTTTTCAGTCTATCGAGTTCCGTGTAAATCCACGGTCACCGTTACACGTTGAAGCGGAAGTGCATCACGTCGCCGTCTTTAACGATGTAGTCCTTGCCTTCCAGACGCCATTTACCGGCTTCTTTGGTGCCGGCTTCGCCCTTGTACTGGATGAAGTCGTCATAGGCGATGACTTCAGCGCGGATGAAGCCTTTTTCGAAGTCGGTGTGGATCACGCCAGCGGCTTGTGGTGCGGTAGCACCGACGCGGACGGTCCAGGCGCGGACTTCTTCGACACCGGCGGTGAAATAGGTCTGCAGGTGCAGCATTTCGTAGCCGGCGCGGATTACGCGGTTCAGGCCAGGCTCTTCGAGGCCCAGGGCTTCGAGGAACATGTCTTTCTCTTCGCCGTCTTCCAGCTCGGCGATTTCGGCTTCGATCTTGTTGCAGACCGGAACCACCATGGCGCCTTCTTCTTCGGCGATGGCCTTGACGATGTCCAGCAGCGGGTTGTTCTCGAAACCGTCTTCAGCGACGTTGGCGATGTACATGACCGGCTTGGTGGTCAGCAGGTGGAAACCACGAATCACCGCTTTGTCGTCGGCGCCCATGGTCTTCATCAGCGTACGCGCAGGCTTGCCGAGGGTGAAGTGAGCGATCAATTGCTCCAGCAGGCCTTTCTGGACCACGGCGTCCTTGTCACCACCCTTGGCGTTGCGGGCGACTTTCTGCAGTTGCTTCTCGCAGCTGTCGAGGTCGGCGAAGATCAGTTCCAGGTCGATGATCTCGATGTCGCGTTTCGGGTCGACGCTGTTGGAGACGTGAATCACGTTCTCGTCTTCGAAGCAGCGGACTACGTGGGCGATGGCATCGGTTTCACGGATGTTGGCCAGGAACTTGTTGCCCAGGCCTTCACCTTTCGAGGCGCCGGCTACCAGGCCTGCGATGTCGACGAATTCCATGGTGGTCGGCAAGATGCGCTTTGGATTGACGATGGCCGCCAGGGCTTCCAGACGCGGGTCCGGCATCGGCACGATACCGGTGTTCGGTTCGATGGTGCAGAAGGGGAAGTTCTCGGCCGCGATCCCGGATTTGGTCAGGGCGTTGAATAGGGTGGACTTGCCGACGTTAGGCAGGCCGACGATGCCGCAATTGAATCCCATGGTGTTTTCCCCGAGGAGTGAGTCAGGCCTTCTGGCTGTGCAGGTTTTTCATCGCGCGGTTCCATTCACCGGCGAGGATATCCGGCAGCACGCCGAGGGCAAAGTCGATGCTGGCATCGAGTTTTTCCTGTTCGGCGCGTGGCGCACGACCCAGGACGAAATTTGAAACCATACTGGCAACGCCCGGGTGGCCAATGCCAAGCCGCAAGCGGTGAAAGGTATTCTGATTGCCCAGTTGCGCGATGATGTCGCGCAACCCGTTGTGACCGCCATGGCCGCCGCCCTGTTTGAGCTTGGCTACACCCGGTGGCAGGTCGAGTTCGTCATGCGCCACCAGGATTTCTTCAGGCGTAATGCGGAAGAAGCCGGCAAGTGCCGCGACAGCCTGGCCGCTGCGGTTCATGTAGGTGGTGGGAATCAGCAGACGAACATCCTGACCCAGATGCGAATAGCGCCCGGTCAGGCCGAAATATTTGCGATCCGCCACAAGGTTTACGCCTTGTGCGTTCGCGATGCGCTCAACAAAAAGGGCCCCTGCGTTATGCCGGGTCTGTTCGTATTCAGCGCCTGGATTTCCCAGGCCAACGATCAGTTTGATGGCAGTCACGATAGGGGCCCTTCCTTGGAGTGGTGGATAACATCGCCGCGACAGTTGTGTGCGGCGAAAGTGGACGACAAGTGCTCATTTACCATTATGTAAACTCCGCGTTCTCGCCCGCTTTCTCGCTACGCTCTAGTCCGCGATGTTTCCGGTCACTCCGGCGAACAGAGTGAAATTACTCTGCTGCGCCTTCTTCAGTAGTAGCTTCTGGAGCAACACGTGGAGCGTGGACGTTGGCAACAGCCTTGTCATCACCGTGTGCCAGAGCAACAAACTCAACGCCTTTAGGGGCTTTGAGGTCAGACAGGTGAATGATCGAACCGATTTCGGCGTTAGCCAGGTCGACTTCGATGAATTCAGGCAGGTCTTTCGGCAGGCACGAAACTTCGATTTCAGCAACAACGTGCGAAACTTCGCCGCCTTTCTTGATCGGAGCTTCTTCACCAACAAAGTGTACAGGCACGATAGCGGTCAGTTTCTGGCCAGCTACAACGCGTACGAAGTCAGCGTGCAGCACGTGGCCTTTGGCCGGGTGACGCTGCAGAGCTTTGATGATTACGTTTTGCTTGGTGCCGCCAACGTTCAGCTCGATGATGTGGCTGTAAGCCGCTTCGTTTTCGAGCAGTTTGGCAACTTCTTTAGCCAGCATGCTGATGGATTCAGGGGCTTTTTCGCCACCGTAAACTACAGCTGGTACCAGGCTTGCGAGACGACGCAGGCGGCGGCTCGCACCTTTCCCCAGGTCGGAACGCACTTCAGCATTCAGAGTAAATTCGTTCATGTTGTATCTCCAAAATAACCACATTCGCCCCAGCGTTTGCGACCAGCGCTAAAGGCGATATGGGCAAAAAAGCCCCGCCCCGACAGGAATGCCGGGGCGGGGCGCTTTTCGTCAACGAGATAGTCGAGAAGGGCAGGGCCCTTAACGGAACATCGCGCTGATCGATTCTTCGTTGCTGATGCGGCGAACCGCTTCGGCAACTACCGGCGCGATATCCAGTTGACGGATACGCGAGCAGGCTTGAGCAGCAGCGGACAACGGGATGGTGTTAGTCACCACCAGTTCGTCCAGCATTGAGTTTTCGATGTTTTCGATCGCCCGACCGGACAGCACAGGGTGTGTGCAGTAGGCGAAAACCTTGGCAGCGCCATGCTCTTTCAGGGCCTTGGCCGCGTGGCACAGAGTGCCGGCGGTATCGACCATGTCATCGACCAGAATACAGGTACGCCCTTCGACATCACCGATGATATGCATCACTTCAGAGTGATTGGCTTTCTCACGGCGTTTGTCGATGATCCCGAGATCCACGCCCAGGGATTTGGCAACAGCACGTGCACGCACGACGCCACCAATGTCCGGGGAAACGATCATCAGGTTTTCGAAGCGCTGATCTTCAATGTCATCCACCAATACTGGGGAGCCGTAGATGTTATCTACCGGAATATCGAAGAAACCCTGGATTTGGTCAGCATGCAGATCAACCGTGAGAACACGGTCGATGCCGACTACGGTAAGCATGTCAGCAACGACTTTCGCGCTGATAGCCACACGTGCGGAACGCGGACGGCGATCCTGACGGGCATAACCAAAGTAAGGAATAACAGCAGTGATACGAGTAGCTGAGGAGCGGCGGAAGGCATCAGCCATCACTACCAGTTCCATCAGGTTATCGTTGGTCGGAGCGCAAGTCGGCTGAATAATGAAGACATCTTTACCGCGGACGTTTTCATTGATCTCGGCAGTAATTTCGCCGTCGGAGAACTTACCGACAGAGATGTCACCGAGAGGGATATGCAGCTGACGTACAACACGCCGAGCCAGATCGGGGTTAGCGTTCCCCGTAAAGACCATCATCTTGGACACGCGCAGTACCTAGAGGCTGAGGGTAACCTGGATGAGTATAGAAAATGGCAGGGGCGGCTGGATTCGAACCAACGCATGGCAGGATCAAAACCTGCTGCCTTACCGCTTGGCGACGCCCCTGTATCTGTTGCAACGAGTACCCAGTACTCGATTCCTTTTAGAGCAGACTTTGCAGCTTGCGATGCAACATCGAAATGTTGCTTCCCTTTGCTACAAACCCTGTAAGGGTCTCTGTAAGAAGGGCCGAGACTTTATCAGCTTCAGCTTTGCTTGGGAAGCCCCCAAACACACAACTTCCAGTTCCGGTGAGTTTTGCTTCGGTAAATTTACCTAACAAATTCAATGCGTTACGTACATCTGGGTAACGCATTGCTACCACCGGTAAGCAGTCATTTCGACTGTTTCCCTTGGGAACGGGGCGCACTTTAATGGGAGAAGAGTTACGTGTCAACAACGGATCTGAAAAAATTTCTGCTGTACTTACAGAGACTTGCGGCACAAGCACGAGATACCACGGTTCTTCGGGGTCTACAGGGGTCAGTTTCTCCCCCACGCCTTCGGCAAAAGCCGCGTGCCCACGCACGAAAACCGGGACGTCGGCGCCAAGCGTCAGGCCCAGCGCTGCTAGTCGATCCTCATCCCAGCCCAGTTGCCAGAGATGATTGAGGCCGAGCAAAGTCGTCGCGGCATTTGAACTGCCGCCACCGATTCCACCGCCCATGGGCAGAATTTTTTCGATCCAGATGTCGATACCGAGCGAACAACCGGATTGCTCCTGAAGTTTTTTTGCGGCTCGAACAATCAGATTGCTGTCGTGAGGAACGCCATCGAATTCGGTGTGCAGTCGAATGACACCGTCATCACGAACGGCGAACGTGATTTCATCGCCGTAATCGAGAAACTGAAAAATAGTCTGCAATTCGTGATAACCGTCTTCACGGCGACCGAGGATGTGCAGCATCAGATTGAGTTTGGCCGGGGAGGGCAGCGTCAAGCGCGGAGCGGTCATGTTCACTGCCCCAATTTGCGTGGTTGCCATTCCTTGATCACCAGCGTGACGTCAAGGTCGGTGCCGTGCAGTTTGATCCGCTCGGGTAGCCAAAAGCCGTTTTGCTCGGCATAGCTGAGGTATTCGACCTGCCAGCCATCCTGCTCAAGGCTGGCCAGGCGGCTGTCGGCATCCAGCGTCAGACGGCTTTTGCTATCCGGAGCCGGGAGCCCGCGAACCCACCAGGCCAGATTGGACACCGGTAACTTCCAGCCCAGTTGTTCTTCGACCAACACTTCAGGCGTCGGCGCTTCATAGCGGCCCTGGTTGGCGACTTCCAGCGAGACCTTGCCAGGGCGGCCGGTCAGGCGTGCTGCGCCGCGACCCAGGGGGCCGGAGAGGCGAATGTCGTAGTAATCCTGTCGCTGTAGCCAGAACAACGTGCCGCTACCCGAGTCTTTCGGGGCGCGAATGCCGATCTTGCCGTTGATCTGCCAGCCGTCGAGGCTGGTCAGTTGCTGTTTGTACGCGCGCCATTGGGCCGGGTTGCCTTGACCCTGGACCGATTCACGGGCACCGAAGCCCGCGCAACCGGCGAGCAGGGCGATGAAACTGAAAACAATGAGGTGGCGCAAAAACATAATCTTAAAGAGTCTCTGATCCGGTCAGGCGCTTGATGGTACCGCGCAGGATGGGGCTGTCGGGCTGCTCCTTGAGGAACTTGGTCCAGATTTGTCTGGCTTCCCGTTGCTTGCCATTGGCCCACAGGACTTCGCCCAGGTGCGCGGCGACTTCCTGATCGGGGAAGCGCTCCAGCGCCTGGCGCAGCAGGCGTTCGGCTTCCTCGAGATTGCCCATGCGGAAGTTCACCCAGCCGAGACTGTCGAGTACCGCCGGGTCTTCCGGATTGATCTGGTGCGCCTGTTCGATCAAGGCCTTGGCTTCGGCGTAGCGCGTCGTGCGGTCGGACAGGGTGTAACCGAGGGCGTTCAGCGCCATCGCGTTATCCGGGTCGCGCTTGATGATCAGTCGCAGGTCTTTTTCCATCTGCGCCAGGTCATTGCGTTTTTCCGCTTGCATGGCGCGGGTGTACAGCAGATTCAGATCGTCCGGGTATTGCTGCAAGGCTTGCTTCAATACATTCCAGGCCTTGTCGGGCTGTTTATTGGCGGACAAGGTTTCGGCTTCGATCAAATACAACTGAATCGCGTAATCGGGCTGCTCGTCGCGTTCCGCTGCCAGACGGCTTTGGGCTTCGGCGGTCTTGCCGTTGTTCATCAGGATATCGGCCTGACGCAATTGCGCCGGCAGGAAATCGTTGCCCGGCCCGACCTGGGCGTACTCGATCAGCGCACCTTGAGGGTCGTTGCGCTCTTCAGCGATACGACCGAGGTTCAAGTGCGCCGAATCGACATGGCTTTCCCGGGCGATCAGGTCTTCCAGATAGCCCTTGGCCTCATTCCAGGCCTTGGCTTCCAGGCAGACCAGCGCCAGGGAGTAACGCAGTTCGTCGTCTTCCGGGTACTGCTGAACCAGGCTCGAGAACTCGGCTTTGGCATCGTCCATGCGGTCCTGTTCAACCAGCATCCGCGCGTAAGTCAGGCGCAGGCGTTTGTCGTCCGGGTATTTCTTGATGCTTTTTTGCAGCAGCGGCAAGGCTTCATCGCCACGACTGAGGGTTTGCAGCAGGCGTGCGCGCAGCAGAATCGGTGCTATTTCGCCGTCGTCCGGCGGATTGTCTTCCAGCAGGCCCAGCGCACCCTTGGCGTCACCGTCCTGTTGCAGCAGCAAGGCTTTGCCGAAAATCAGCTGACTGTTTTTCGGATGGCGCTGCAATAAACGGTCAAAACCTTTCATCAAGCCGTTGCGCGTGTCCTGGTCGGTATCGGCCGCAGACAGGGCGAGGAAGTCGAAATGTGTATCGCCCTTGCCTTGCAGGACTTTCTCCATATAGACCATGGAGTCGTCATAACGCCCGGCGCGAGCCAGTTGCACGGCAGCGGCCCGTTGCGCCTCGAGGTCTTGCGGGGCGTTTTTCGCCCAGATCAACGCGGTGTCCAGGGCAGCCTGATCGGCGCCCAGGTACTCGGCGATACGGAATGCCCGCTCGGAGATGCCCGGATCCTGAGTATTGATCGCCTGGGTCACGTAGTTGTCCAGGGCAATGTCGAAACGATTGCGCTGGCCAGCCAGTTCGGCGCTCAACAGACTGAAGATGGTTTCTTCACTGAATGAGCTGTAAACCTTGGGCTTTTCAGGGGCCGGAGTGCTGTCTTCGACCGGCGGCGTACCGTCCGACGAAACGGGTGCCAAGGCCTGGCAGCCGCTGAGGAAGACAAAAGCGAGGAGCAACGCGGAAGATCTATTCATATAGGAAGAGGACGACTAACCTGCGGTCGGATCATCATGACACAAGCCTTCGGCCAAACATAACCGAGTCTCAATTGGTGTCTTTATAGAGGCAGGTCATTGGGACAATAGTCAGCGGTAGTTGTTCTGGCTCTGTCGAAGTAGGACAATTGCCGGCTTCACGTCACCATCAGCGACTTTGAATGGCCTTCCTTGCACTCGGTATTAACCACAAGACTGCTTCAGTAGACGTCCGCGAGCGCGTGGCCTTTACCCCTGAGCAGCTGGTGGAGGCCTTGCAGCAGCTCTGCCGACTCACCGACAGCCGCGAAGCTGCGATCCTCTCCACCTGCAATCGCAGTGAACTCTATATAGAACAGGATCACCTTTCGGCTGACATCATCTTGCGCTGGCTGGCCGATTATCACCATTTGAGCCTCGAAGAGCTGCGCGCGTGTGCTTATGTGCACGAAGATGATGCGGCAGTTCGTCACATGATGCGGGTGGCCTCCGGGCTCGATTCGCTGGTGTTGGGCGAACCGCAGATTCTCGGTCAGATGAAATCAGCCTACGCCGTGGCCCGCGAGGCCGGCACCATCGGTCCGTTGCTCGGGCGCCTGTTCCAGGCCACGTTCAATGCGGCCAAACAGGTGCGCACCGACACCGCCATTGGCGAGAACCCGGTGTCCGTGGCATTTGCCGCGGTCAGTCTGGCGAAACAGATTTTCAGCGACCTGCAACGCAGCCAAGCCTTGCTGATCGGCGCTGGCGAGACCATCACCCTGGTTGCCCGCCATCTGCACGAATTGGGTGTAAAGCGCATTGTCGTTGCCAACCGCACCCTGGAGCGCGCGAGCATTCTGGCCGAGCAGTTCGGCGCCCATGCAGTGTTGCTCTCGGACATCCCGGCGGAACTGGTGCGCAGCGACATCGTCATCAGCTCCACCGCCAGTCAGTTGCCGATCCTGGGCAAGGGCGCGGTGGAAAGCGCCTTGAAACTGCGCAAGCACAAGCCGATCTTCATGGTAGACATCGCTGTCCCCCGGGATATCGAGCCGGAAGTCGGCGAACTGGACGACGTTTACCTTTACAGCGTCGACGATCTCCATGAAGTGGTCGCCGAGAACCTCAAGAGTCGCCAGGGCGCAGCCCAGGCGGCAGAGGAGATGGTCTCGGTCGGTGCCGAAGATTTCATGGTTCGCCTGCGTGAGCTGGCGGCGGTGGATGTGCTCAAGGCCTACCGCCAACAAAGCGAGCGCATGCGCGACGAAGAATTGCAGAAGGCCCAGCGCATGCTGGCCAACGGCAGCAGCGCCGAAGACGTGCTGGTGCAACTGGCGCGGGGCCTGACCAACAAACTCTTGCACGCACCGAGCGTGCAGTTGAAAAAGCTCTCTGCCGAAGGCCGCCTCGATGCGCTGGCCATGGCCCAGGAACTCTTTGCCCTGAATGAGGGCTCATCGGATAGCTTTTCGGATAAAAAACCGCAATGAAAGCGTCACTGCTCAATAAGCTGGACATCCTCCAGGACCGTTTCGAGGAATTGACCGCCTTGCTTGGCGACGGCGAAGTCATTTCCGATCAGAACAAATTCCGCACCTATTCCAAGGAATACGCGGAAGTCGAACCGATTGTCGAAACCTATAAACAGTTGCTCAAAGTACAAGGCGATCTCGAGGGCGCTCAGGCGCTGCTCAAGGACAACGACCCGGACATGCGCGAAATGGCCGTGGAAGAAGTCCGCGAAGCCAAAGAGCAACTGATCGAGATCGAAGCCAGCCTGCAACGCATGCTGCTGCCCAAGGATCCGAACGATGGGCGTAACGTGTTCCTCGAAATCCGCGCTGGCACCGGCGGTGACGAGGCGGCGATTTTCTCTGGCGACCTGTTCCGTATGTATTCGCGTTACGCCGAGCGTCGCGGCTGGCGGGTGGAAATCCTCTCGGAGAACATCGGTGAACATGGCGGCTTTAAAGAAGTCATCGCCCGAGTCGAAGGCGACAACGTCTACGGCAAGCTGAAATTCGAATCTGGTGCCCACCGCGTGCAGCGGGTTCCGGCTACTGAATCCCAGGGTCGCATCCACACCTCGGCCTGCACCGTGGCCGTGTTGCCCGAGCCGGACGAGCAGGAAGCGATCGAAATCAATCCTTCGGATTTGCGCATCGACACCTACAAATCCTCCGGTGCCGGTGGTCAGCACGTTAACAAAACGGACTCGGCGATCCGCATTACGCACTTGCCGTCCGGTATTGTCGTCGAGTGCCAGGAAGAGCGTTCCCAGCACAAGAACCGCGCCCGGGCGATGTCCTGGCTGTCGGCCAAGCTCAACGATCAGCAGACCAGCGCCGCCGCGAACGCTATCGCCAGCGAGCGTAAATTGCTGGTCGGTTCGGGCGATCGCTCGGAGCGGATCCGCACGTATAACTTTGCCCAGGGGCGGGTCACCGACCACCGGGTCAACCTGACGCTGTATTCCCTCGACGAAATCCTCGCGGGTGGTGTCGATGCGGTGATCGAGCCGTTGCTGGCCGAATACCAGGCCGACCAATTGGCAGCGATAGGTGAGTAAATGACGATCATTGCCAGTTTGTTACGCGCCGCCGACTTGCCGGATTCGCCCTCCGCGCGCCTGGATGCCGAATTGTTGCTGGCCGCTGCGTTGGGCAAGTCCCGCAGTTTTCTGCACACCTGGCCCGAGCGCATCGTTCCGAGCGAAGCGGCGCTTAAATTTGCCGAGTATTTGCAGCGCCGCCGTGGCGGTGAGCCAGTGGCCTACATCCTCGGCCAGCAAGGTTTCTGGAAGCTTGATCTGGAAGTGGCGCCGCATACGCTGATCCCGCGCCCGGACACCGAGCTGTTAGTGGAAGCGGCGCTTGAGCTCCTGCCAGCCACACCTGCCAAGGTCCTCGATCTCGGCACCGGCAGCGGCGCCATTGCCCTGGCTCTGGCCAGCGAGCGTCCGGCCTGGAAGGTAACGGCCGTGGATCGCGTGCTCGAAGCCGTGGCCCTGGCCGAGCGCAATCGCCAGCGCTTGCACCTGAACAACGCCACCGTGCTGAGCAGTCATTGGTTCAGTGCGCTGGAAGGTCAGCGTTTTCAGCTGATCATCAGCAATCCGCCTTACATCGCCTCAGCCGATCCGCATCTGGTCGAAGGAGATGTGCGCTTCGAACCGGCCAGTGCCTTGGTGGCTGGCGTCGACGGGCTCGACGATCTGCGTCTGATCGTCGCCCAGTCGCCGGATTATCTGGAGGCGGGCGGTTGGTTGATGCTTGAACACGGTTACGATCAAGCCACTGCGGTACGCGACTTGTTGCTGACACGCGGTTTTGAAGAAGTCCACAGCCGCACCGATCTGGGCGGTCACGAACGTATCAGCCTGGGGCGCCTGCCGTGCTGAATGATCAGGAATTGTTGCGCTACAGTCGGCAAATTCTGTTGCAACACGTCGACATCGACGGCCAGTTGCGACTGAAAGAAAGCCGCGTATTGATCGTCGGTCTCGGCGGCCTCGGCTCGCCGGTTGCGCTGTAT
This sequence comes from Pseudomonas sp. Root329, assembly GCF_001424925.1. NCBI lineage: Bacteria > Pseudomonadati > Pseudomonadota > Gammaproteobacteria > Pseudomonadales > Pseudomonadaceae > Pseudomonas > Pseudomonas sp. Root329. Next base: position 45,126 of record NZ_LMCV01000006.1, read on the forward strand.
CTGGCAGCCGCCGGCGTCGGCGCGTTGCATTTGGCGGATTTCGACACTGTCGATCTGACCAACCTGCAACGCCAGATCGTCCACGACACCGACAGCGTCGGCCTGAGCAAGGTCGATTCGGCTATACGCCGACTGAGCGTGATCAATCCCGAGATTCAGTTGATCGCCCATCGCACCGCGCTGGACGAAGATTCCCTGGCCGCCGCCGTGGCCGCGGTGGATCTGGTGCTGGACTGTTCCGACAATTTCTCCACCCGCGAGGCGGTCAACGCTGCGTGTGTCGCCGCTGGCAAACCTCTGGTCAGTGGCGCTGCGATTCGACTGGAAGGGCAGTTGTCGGTGTTCGATCCGCGTCGCCCGGAAAGCCCGTGCTACCACTGTTTATATGGTCACGGCAGCGAAGCCGAACTGACCTGCAGCGAAGCCGGCGTCGTCGGGCCGTTGGTCGGCCTGGTGGGCAGCCTTCAGGCGCTGGAAGCCATGAAATTGTTGGTGGGTTTCGGCGAGCCGCTGGTGGGGCGCCTGTTGTTGATCGATGCCTTGGGCTCGCGCTTTCGCGAATTGCGGGTCAAGCGTGATCCGGGCTGCAGCGTCTGTGGTTCGAAGCATGCGTGAAGCGCCGATTGGCGTGTTCGACTCCGGTGTCGGTGGGCTTTCGGTGCTGGCCGAGATCCAGCGTTTGCTGCCCAACGAGTCACTGTTGTATGTCGCCGATTGCGGGAATATTCCCTACGGCGAGAAAACTCCGGAATTCATCCGTCATCGCTGCAGTGTGATGGCCGGTTTTTTTCAGCAGCAGGGCGCGAAGGCCTTGGTGCTGGCCTGCAATACGGCGACGGTCGCTGGCGTTGCAGACTTGCGGCGCGATTATCCCGAGTGGCCCATCGTCGGTATGGAGCCGGCGGTCAAACCGGCCGCTGCCGCCACCCGCAGCGGTGTGGTCGGTGTGCTCGCCACCACCGGCACCTTGCAGAGTGCCAAGTTCGCCGCGTTGCTCGACCGTTTCGCCATCGATGTGCGAGTCATCACTCAGCCGTGCCCCGGGCTGGTGGAGCTGATTGAAAACGGCGATCTGCACAGCGAGGCATTGCGCCAGTTGCTGGCCAGGTATGTCGAGCCGCTGCTCGGCGCCGGGTGCGACACGATAATTCTTGGCTGCACGCATTACCCCTTCCTAAAGCCGTTGCTAAAGCAGATGATCCCCGATGACATCAGCCTGATTGACACCGGCGCCGCTGTAGCGCGGCAACTTCAGCGTCTGTTGGCCGAGCGTGAATTGCTCGCCGAAGGGCCGGCACGTGCTGCGCAGTTCTGGACGAGTGCCGATCCGGAGCATTTCAGAAATATCTTGCCGATACTGTGGAATACCGCTGGCGTTGTGCGAAGCTTCAAGGAGTAAACAAATCTTGGGGCAAGCGAATAATTGGGGTGAACTTCTGATTAAACGTCGACTTCTATAGCGTCAAGCAACAAAAAAACCATACGAAATCGTTCGGAAAAGGATGTTTCTAATGAAGCGACTATTCTGCTTGGCCGCGATTGCGGCCGCACTGATGGGGCACAGTTTTACCGCACAGGCGGCAGGCGTGGAGTTCGCGGTCGGCGAGACCAGCGACTCGACCATGACCTATCGACTGGGTATGCAATTCGATTGGGACAAGAGCTGGTTGCAGAGTGATATCGGTCGTGTGACCGGTTACTGGAGCGGTGCCTACACCTATTGGGAAGGCGACACGACCTCCAGCAACCACAGCCTGTCGTTCTCGCCTGTGTTTGTTTACGAGTTTGCCGGTCAGAACGTCAAGCCATACCTGGAGGCCGGGATTGGCGTGGCGTTGTTCTCTCATAGCGAACTTGAAAACAACAACCTCGGTGGTGCTTTTCAGTTCGAAGACCGATTCGGCTTTGGTCTGCGCTTTGCGGGCGGACATGAAGTCGGGATTCGTGCGACGCACTACTCCAATGCCGGTCTTAACAGTTACAACGACGGCGTAGAAAGCTACTCGCTGCACTACACGATGCCGCTCTAAGCCTTGGCGCTTTTAATGTGGGAGCGAGCTTGCTCGCGATGGCGGCATGTCAGTCAACATCAGTGTTGAATGTTAAATCGCTATCGCGAGCAAGCTCGCTCCCACATTGGATCTTCATTGGTCTGACTTTCAGCGATACGCCGTGGTAATCCCTTGGCGTTCGTCGATGCATTCCGGTGCGCCCATCTCGAACTCCCGGCAGATCAACGGGCGTTTTTCATAGATGGTGCACATCATCGTGTTGCGATCCAGCGCGGCGCACCAGCCGTCATCCAGGCGCAGCATGACTTCCCCGCCCCAATCATCGGTATCGATAAAGCGTTCGGGCACGCCCGTGTCCGTGATCAGCATGACTTCGAGCTGACAGCAGCAAGCTGCGCAGGTCGAGCATGTGACCGCAGGCTCGGCGATTTGCGTATGGGGAATGGTTTTCATGGCGCCCAGTGTAAGGCAGTGGGCCGGTGCTGTGTGAAAGGCCTGACGGACGCTTGGTCGCCGGGTTCGAACAGGGTGATCTCATGGCTGCGATTCAGCAGCCAGGTGCGATCAGCCTCGAGATGCAGGTGATTTCACGGCTGGTCCTTGATCGGAGGATTGCTGCGCACCATGCGTTTGCCGATCGCCAGTTTCCCCCGGTTGGGTCCTTTCGACAGCGGCCAGAGGTCGGCCATGAACAGCGCTGGAAAGGCTAATTCCAGCGGACGATTCTTGAGTTCGGCGAAGATGTAGCGTGCTGACTTGTCCACCGGCCAGCTGAGTGGCATGGGGATGTTTTGCGCCGACAGCGGAGTCTCGACAAACCCCGGGCTGACCACGGTGACTTCGATGCCTTGCGGTGCAAGATCAATTCGCGACGATTCAAACAGGTAACGCAGCCCGGGCTTTGAGGCGCCATGAGCCTCGGACCGCGGCAGCGGCAAGTAGGTGACCGAGCTGGCGACGCCCACCAGATGCGGCGCGGTGCCGGCGCACAAGAGTGGCAGGGCAGCCTGGATGCAATAGCTGCTGGCAAGCAGGTTAGTGCGCACGACATGCTCGACGATCGACGAATCGAACTGCTGAACGTCGACGTATTCGCAAGTGCCGGCGTTGAGGATCACCGTGTCCAGAGCTCCCCACGCCTCAGCGATCTGCTCGCCGATTTCTCGCACGGTCTGGCTGTTGGTCAGGTCACCGGCCACCACCAGCACTTGTCCCGGATAACGCTGGGACAAGACTTTGAGTGGCGCCACCGAGCGAGCGCTCACCGCGAGGTGAGCTCCGGTTTTCAGTATTTCTTCGGCCAGCGAGGCGCCAATGCCGTTGCTGGCACCCGTCAGCCAGTATCGCCGTGGAGGTGTAAAACTCATCCCATTCTCCTTTTCAGTCAGGCAATTGCCCGGCAGGTTGTCGTGATGGCAGGTTCTTGAACGCGACCAGCGCCCGTTGGCGTGAGCTACTCAAATTGACGATCGGCGACGGATAATCCGCCACGCCGAACAGGCCACCGAGGTTCGCCGGGTTGTGCACTTCTTTCTTGTTCAGCTTGGCCAGCTCCGGCAGCCAGTGCTTGATAAACAACCCCTCGCTGTCGAATTTCTCCGACTGGCTCAGCGGGTTGAAAATCCGGAAGTAGGGCGCCGAATCGGTTCCAGTGGACGAGCTCCACTGCCAGCCACCGTTGTTCGCCGCCAGGTCGCCATCGATCAGATGACGCATGAAAAAACGCTCGCCTACACGCCAGTCGATCAGCAGGTTCTTGGTCAGGAACATCGCCACCACCATGCGCAGGCGGTTGTGCATCCAGCCGGTTTCAAGCAATTGGCGCATGGCCGCGTCGATTATCGGCAGGCCGGTACGGGCCTCTTGCCAGGCCAGGAGTTCATCTGGGGCATCGCGCCAGGCGAGGGCTTCGGTTTCCGGGCGGAAGGCGCGATGACGCGAGACCCGTGGGTAGCCCACCAGAATGTGTTTGTAGAATTCGCGCCACAGCAATTCGTTGATCCAGGTGACGGCGCCGACCTTGCCACTTTCGAACTCGCCCTGATTGCTTTGCAGCGCGGCGTGCAGACATTGGCGGGGGGAAATCACCCCGGCGGCGAGATAGGCCGACAGCTGACTGGTGCCCGGTTTGGCCGGGAAATCGCGTTCGTTTTTGTAGTCGTCGATCCGGGCTTCGGCGAAGGTGACGAGGCGGCGGTGGGCTTCGGCTTCACCGGCAGGCCAAAGACTGCGCAAGCTGTCGCTGGGCGTTGCGAAGCCTTCAACGTTCGATGGGATCTTGTCGTTGCTGATCGCCAACGGCGCCTGTACGGCGGGTGCTGAGACCCGTCTCGGTAACGACCCGCGCAGGCGGTCGTAGCACACCTTTCGGAACTGGCTGAACACCTGGAAGTAAGTGCCCGTTTTGGTCAGCACGGTGCCCGGTTTGAACAGCAGTTGATCAAGGTAGCTATAAAAGTCGATGGCATTGGCTTTCAGCGTCTTGGCCACGGCGGTGTCACGACGGCTTTCATCAATGCCGTACTCCTCGTTGACGTGCACCGCGTCAATCTTCAACTGTAGGCAAAGATCGAGCAGGACCTTGGGTGCGTCCTCCCAGCGAGATGCCTTACGGATCAACAAGGGAATGTTCAGCTCATCCAACGCGCTGCGTAACTCGCTCAGGTTGCGCAGCCAGAAATCCACTTTGCACGGCGCGTCATCGTGCTCCAGCCATTGCTTCGGGCTCAGCAGATACACCGCCACAGTCGGGCCGCGGGCTGCGGCGGCCGAAAGGGCGGTGTTGTCCTGTAGGCGCAAGTCGCTGCGCAACCAAATCAATTGCAGAGAGGAGTCCGTACGATTCATTAAAAATTCGCCATTAAATGAGCCCACGCTGAACCAGGCCCTGATGCGCCGCTAACGGATCTTCAGCCAGGAACAAATCAGTAATCTTGAACGTTCGTGCGGACAACTCGGCGTGGTGGATGCACACCGTGGGTCCGGCAATCATTTTTGGGCAACTGACACCATTCAAAAGTTTCGGTAGCTGCGAAAGGTTCATGGCTTTGCTGGAGTACAGCAGAACGCCGCGGGCTTGCAGATGATCGACCGCCAGCGCGAGTTCGCCGGCGGGAAGTGGCCAGTCGAACACCTCCACCGGGCAATCGGCGCTGCTGATCAGCCAGGCGGTCAGCCACAGGTGAGGCTCCAGTGGCAGGTCCGATTGATTGATCAACAACAGTGGCGCGGTGCGTAACTGACGGTTGTTATGGTAGATGCGTGCGCCAAATTTGCTGCGTAACCAAGAGTAAAAAAACACCCGCTCCATCTGCGCGCCGAACTGGCCTTGCCAGCGTTGCTCCAGTTCAGCCAGTAACGGCATCAGCAGTTGTGCGCACAAGGTTCGTGGTGGATACAACGCCATGGCCTGATTGACGGTGTCATCGAGGGTGCGCTCGTTCAGTTGAGTGACCGCTTGCAGCAGCGTATGACGCATCACTTGCCAATCGTTTTCGACGGACTCGGTAAAGGCCTGCGGGGTGTCGAGCAGTTGCTTGACCTGGCTGACGGCCACGCCACGGTTGAGCCAGGTGAGAATCGTCAGGATGCGTTGAACGTGTTCGGCAGAGAACAGCCGATGCCCCTTGGGCGTGCGTTGCGGCACGATCAGGCCATAACGCCGTTCCCAGGCCCGCAGGGTGACGGCGTTCACGCCGGTCTGCCGCGCGACCTCACGGATCGGCAGCCAGCCTTCGTCGAGGGCTTTCTTGAAGTCGGTGCCGAGGTCTTCGCTGGCGCTGGTGTCGAGTGGGCTTTTCATTCGATTGTCATTAGATCGCGTTTCGCAGACTGAGATTTTCCGGATGCGGTTGCAGGTAAACCTGTTGCGCAATGTATGGATCCGGGTGTTGACGGAAGTAGTGTTTGAGCAGCGTCAACGGCACCACCAGCGGCACGATGCCGTGGCGGTACTGACCGATGACGTGCTGCACTTCCTGTTTGTCTTCAGGGCTGATCGTCTGTTTGAGATAGCCACTGATGTGTTGCAGGACGTTGGTGTGGGTGCGGCGTGTGGCACATTTTTTCAAGGCCGCCATCAGTTCGCTGAAATAGCGTGGACCGAGTTCGTTCGGATCGGTCTGGCCCATGTTGCCCAGCAGGTTACCCAGGGTTTTGTATTGCACCGGGTTGTGGGCCATCAGCAGGTATTTGTAGCGCGAGTGAAAGTCCGTGAGGCCACGGCGAGTCAGGCCTTCGCGCAGCAACTGCTGCCAGGCGCTATAGGCGAATACGCGGGTGAGGAAGTTTTCTCGCAGCACCGGGTCGTTGAGTCGGCCGTCTTCTTCCACCGGTAAATCCGGATGTCGCTCGCAGAACGCCTGGGCGTAGATGCCACGGCCACCACCGTCCACCGGCGCACCGTTGGCGTGGTAGACCTTGACCCGATCCAGGCCGCATGACGGGGATTTCTGCATGAATATGTAGCCGCAGAGATCGCCCAGTTCCGCGGCCATCTTCTGACCGTACTCGGCGAGCGGCCGGGTGACATTGAGTATTGGGTTAACGGTGCCGACGGCTTCGGGATGTTGTGGATCGCCCACCAGACGGATCGGTTCACGGGGAATGCCGAGACCGATGGCGACTTCCGGACAGACCGGGATGAAATCGAAATAGTCAGTGAGGGTGCGACTGCACAGCCGCGATTCCTTGTGCCCGCCGTTGTAACGCACTTCTGCGCCCATCAGGCAGGCGCTGATGGCGATCTTCGGTTTCACGGTGACATGGGGCATCGGAGCACCTCGAATCTAAACCTGTACAGACTGCTCGGTCTGTACAACATAACTTCATCATAGATTCAAAGGTGTACAAGTCAAATTGTTTGTATAGGTTTTGCCGTCGGGCCTCCTACCGGATCGATGCGGCTCACTGCAGATGCGCATGCAAGCGGCGGGCGGCTTCCTGGCCGCTGAGCCAAGCGCCTTCGACACGACCGGACAAGCACCAGTCGCCACACACATAGAGGCCCAGATCGGCATCGGCCAGGGCTCCCCATTCATGGCTGTTGGCGGGCCGGGCGTAGAGCCAGCGGTGGGCGAGGCTGAAGGTCGGGGCGGGCATGGCGTCGTGCAGCAGCTCGGCAAATGCGCCGTGCAATTGCTCGATCACCGCTTCCTTGGACAGGTCGATATGTTGCCGACTCCAGGCGCTGGTCGCGTGCAAAACCCAAGTGTCCAGCGTGTTGTCACGTCCCGGTTTGCTGCGGTTGCGAGCCAGCCAGTCGAGTGGACTGTCCTGTACGAAGCAGCCTTCCATGGGCGTATCCAGCGGTGTCTCGAACGCCAGTGCGACAGCCCAGGTCGGGTCCATTTTCACTCCGGCGGCGGCACCGGCGAGTTTCGGTGCGGAGGCCAGCAGTGCAGTCGCCTGAGGCGCCGGCGTGGCGATAATCACATGACTGAACGGGCCGTGGGTGAAGCCTTCGGCGTCCTGCAGATGCCAGTGCTCCTCGCCGCGATAGACCTCGGTAATGCGGCAGGCGAAATGCACTTCCAGGTCGCCGAGCAGGCCGCGGGTAATGGCGCTCATGCGCGGCGTGCCGACCCAGCGCGTCTGTTCGTCCGGCGACAGGCTGAGCTGGCCGCCATGGAAGGTGTAGAGCTGCGGCATCCATTCAGCGACCCAGCCGTTGCCTTGCCAGCGCTGGACTTCAGTGACGAAGCGGCGATCGCGGGCAGTGAAATATTGCGCGCCCATGTCCAGAGCACCCGCATCGCTGCGCTTGCTCGACATGCGTCCGCCACTGCCGCGGCTTTTATCGAAAAGTTGAACGACATGCCCGACCTCTGTCAGGGCCTGGGCGGCGGAGAGCCCGGCGATGCCGGTGCCGATGATTGCGATAGGTACAGTCATAGGGGCCTCGTTTACCTTTCTGTACAGACTACGCCGTGGTTGAAACCTGTACAATATTGTTTTTTGGTATAACTTTTAGCGTTCTCGTTCTGACAGCTTGGCCTATTGTTAATCACAGAGCCTGCCCGATACCAAAGATCCCTGCTTATAAAAATAGACTAGTGATCAGGGTAAAACGCTACGCGAGGAAGTAGTCATGCACATATTGCTGACCGGCGGTACTGGTTTGATAGGACGTCAACTCTGCCGCCTCTGGTTGGGTCAGGGTCATCACCTGACGGTCTGGAGTCGCAAGCCTGAAAAAGTCGCGAAAATCTGCGGTGCCCAAGTGCGCGGAGTGGCCCGCCTCGAGGACATCGGCCGGGAGTCAGTGGATGCGATTATCAACCTCGCAGGTGCACCGATTGCCGATCGTCCCTGGACAACCAGACGCAAAGCGCTGTTGTGGAGCAGCCGAATCACCCTGACCGAAACCCTGCTGGCCTGGCTCGAAACCCGTGAACAAAAACCGCAGGTGTTGATTTCGGGGTCTGCGGTCGGTTGGTACGGTGACGGGGGCGAACGGGAATTGACCGAGAAGTCGCCACCGGTTATCGATGATTTCGCCAGCCAGTTGTGCATCGCCTGGGAAGAAACCGCCCAGCGTGCCGAAGGCTCGGGCATTCGCGTGATCTTCATTCGTACCGGGCTGGTGTTGTCGGCCGAGGGCGGCTTTTTGTCGCGGCTGTTGCTGCCGTTCAAAGTGGGGCTGGGCGGGCCTATCGGCAGTGGCCGGCAGTGGATGCCGTGGATCCATATCAACGATCAAATCGCCCTGATTGATTTTCTTCTGCGTCAGGAACACGCCAGTGGTCCTTATAATGCCTGCGCACCCAAGCCGGTGCGCAACCGCGAGTTTGCCAAGACGTTGGGCAGCGTGCTGCACCGCCCGACGTTCATGCCCATGCCGGCCCTGGCGTTAAAGGTGTGTCTGGGCGAATTGTCGTTGCTGTTGCTGGGCGGCCAGAAGGCCGTACCGGCTCGCTTGCTGGAAGCGGGTTTCACTTTCCAGTTCACTGATTTGCGCGCGGCTCTGGACGACCTTTCCAGCCGCCTTTGAAATAGGACGTTGCATGACCGATCACGCATTGCTTCTGGTCAATCTGGGCTCACCGGCCTCCACCTCGGTGGCGGATGTGCGCAGCTACCTCAATCAATTTCTGATGGACCCGTATGTGATCGACCTGCCATGGCCGGTGCGACGTTTGCTGGTGTCGCTGATCCTGTTCAAGCGCCCGGAGCAGTCTGCCCACGCCTACGCCTCGATCTGGTGGGAGGAGGGCTCGCCGTTGGTGGTGCTCAGCCGTCGCCTGCAACAGGCCATGACTGCCCAGTGGACCCACGGTCCGGTGGAGTTGGCGATGCGTTACGGTGAGCCGTCTATTGAATCGGCGCTGGTGCGCCTGACGGCTCAGGGCCACAAGAAGATCACGATCGCGCCACTCTATCCACAGTTCGCCGACAGCACTGTGACCACAGTGATCGAGGAGGCCAAGCGGGTGGTGCGCGATAAGCAGTTGGATGTGCAGTTTTCGATTCTCCAGCCGTTCTACGATCAAGCGGAATACCTTGATGCGCTGGTGGCCAGCGCCAAGCCGTATTTGCAGCAGGATTACGATCACTTGCTGCTCAGCTTTCACGGATTACCGGAACGGCATCTGAAGAAGCTCAATCCGGGTCACAGTTTCGAAGGGGGTGGCGATTGCTGCGCTGGAGCGCCGCCGGAAGTGGTCGCGACCTGTTATCGCGGGCAATGCCTGCGTACGGCTGCAGAGTTTGCCAAACGCATGGGGTTGCCGGACGGCAAGTGGTCGGTGTCGTTTCAGTCGCGTCTGGGCCGGGCCAAATGGATCGAACCCTACACCGAAGCGCGCCTTGATGAGTTGGCGGGAATGGGCGTGAAGAAAGTGCTGGTGATGTGCCCGGCGTTCGTTGCCGATTGCATCGAGACGCTGGAAGAAATCGGGGATCGCGGCAAAGAGCTGTTCCGCGAGGCGGGAGGGGAGGAGTTGGTGCTGGTGCCGTGTCTTAACGACGATCCGCAGTGGGCGCGGGCGTTGAGCACGTTGTGCGAAAGAGCCCCGTTGGCGCTTTAAAAGCTTCGCGAGCAAGCCCGCTCCCACATTTGATCGGTGTCGAACACAAAATCTGAGTTCACCGAATATCAAATGTGGGAGCGGGCTTGCTCGCGAAGGCGTCCTGTCAGTCAGCGATAATCTTGAGCCTGCTTACAGCAGTGATTCATTCGCCTTCTTGTGCTTCCAGCTGTCATTACCCGGCAGCAACAGGTTCAGCGCAATCGCCGTCACCGCGCACAGTGCGATGCCTTTGAGGCCGAAGTCGTCCGGCCCAGTGCCGGTGCCGACCAGGACGCCGCCAATCCCGAACACCAGGGTCACCGAGACAATCACCAGATTGCGCGCCTCGCTCAGGTCGATCTTGTGGCGAATCAGCGTGTTCATGCCCACCGCCGCAATCGAACCGAACAACAGGCACAGAATCCCGCCCATCACCGGCACCGGAATGCTTTGCAGCAGCGCGCCGAACTTGCCGACGAACGCCAGGCTGATGGCGAAAATCGCCGCCCAGGTCATGATCTTCGGGTTGTAGTTCTTGGTCAGCATCACCGCGCCCGTCACTTCGGCGTAGGTGGTGTTGGGTGGGCCGCCAAACAGGCCGGCTGCGGTGGTGGCAATGCCATCGCCGAGCAGGGTGCGGTGCAGGCCGGGTTTTTTCAGGTAATCGCGACCGGTTACGCTACCGACTGCGATCACGCCGCCGATGTGTTCGATGGCCGGAGCCAGGGCCACCGGAACGATGAACAGAATCGCCTGCCAGTTGAATTCCGGCGCGGTGAAGTGCGGGATCGCAAACCAGGGGGCGGCGGCAATTTTCGCGGTATCAACGACGCCGAAATAGAACGCCATCGCAAAACCCACCAGCACGCCGGAGATGATTGGCACCAGGCGGAAAATGCCTTTGCCGAACACCGCGACGATCAGGGTGGTCAGCAGCGCTGGCATCGAGATCAGCATTGCCGTCTGATAATGAATCAGCTCAGTGCCGTCGCCAGCCTTGCCCATCGCCATGTTGGCGGCGATTGGCGCCATGGCCAGGCCGATGGAGATGATCACCGGGCCAATCACCACCGGTGGCAGCAGACGGTCAATGAAACCGGTGCCTTTGATCTTCACGGCAAGGCCGAGGAAGGTGTAGACGAAACCGGCCGCCATCACGCCGCCCATGGTCGCCGCGAGACCGAACTGGCCCTTGGCGAGAATGATCGGGGTGATGAAGGCAAAGCTCGACGCCAGGAACACCGGCACCTGACGCCCGGTGACGATCTGGAACAGAATCGTCCCCAGGCCTGCGGTGAACAGCGCCACGTTCGGGTCGAGGCCGGTAATCAGCGGCATCAACACCAGGGCGCCAAAGGCCACGAACAGCATCTGCGCACCCGACAGCACCGTGCGCCAGAGCGGATCGTTGAACTCTTGCTGCATGCTCAAGCGTCCTTCTGCTTGGTGCCGAAGATCTTGTCACCGGCATCGCCCAGGCCTGGGATGATGTAACCGTGTTCGTTCAGTTTTTCGTCAATGGATGCGGTGTAGATGGTCACGTCCGGGTGAGCCTTCTCTACGGCGGCAATGCCTTCAGGGGCAGCCACCAGCACCATCGCGCGGATATCCCGGCAACCGGCCTTTTTCAGCAGGTCGATGGTCGCAACCATGGAGCTGCCGGTGGCGAGCATCGGGTCGATGATCATCGCCAGGCGTTCGTTGATTTCCGGAACCAGTTTTTCCAGGTAGGTGTGGGCCTGCAGGGTCTGTTCGTTGCGGGCCACACCCACGGCGCTGACTTTGGCGCCCGGGATCAGGCTCAGCACGCCTTCGAGCATGCCGATACCGGCGCGCAGGATCGGTACTACAGTAATTTTCTTGCCGGCGATTTTCTCGACCGACACCGTGCCGCACCAGCCTTCGATGTCGTAGCTTTCCAGCGGCAGGTCTTTGGTGGCTTCATAGGTCAGCAGGGCACCGACTTCCTGAGCGAGCTCACGGAAATTCTTCGTGCTGATGTCGGCGCGGCGCATAAGGCCGAGTTTATGGCGGATCAGCGGATGGCGGATCTCGAGGATGGGCATGGGAAAGGCTCCGGCGGCGGGCAAAAAAACCGGCCTAGATTAATCTATCCGAGGGTGTTGTCCTATAGACATAAAGTACGTTAGTCCACAAACGCTTGATCTGGCCGTGCGGGATGCGTACCTTTGCCCGCTTTTCCTGAACCGCCACCCCCTGGAGAGCGCCATGTCCGCTGATCTCGAGCATATCCGTCAAATCATGCGAGAGGCTGACTGCCTGTACACCGAAGCTGAAGTCGAGGCGGCCATCGCCCGCGTCGGTGCACAAATCAACGACCAGCTGGCTGAAAGCAATCCGGTGGTGTTCTGCGTGATGAACGGCGGGCTGATTTTCTCCGGCAAGCTGCTGACCTATCTGAACTTCCCGCTGGAAGCGTCCTACCTGCACGCCACCCGTTATCGCAACGAAACCAGCGGCGGCGACCTGTTCTGGAAAGCCAAGCCGGAAGTGTCGTTCCTCGACCGTGACGTGCTGATCATCGACGACATCCTCGATGAAGGTCACACCCTGGGCGCGATCATCGACTACTGCAAACACGCCGGCGCCCGCGCTGTGCACACCGCCGTGCTGATCGACAAGGACCACGACCGCAAGGCTCGCCCGGACCTGAAAGCCGATTTCGTCGGCCTGCCATGCATCGACCGTTACATCTTCGGTTACGGCATGGACTACAAGGGCTACTGGCGTAACGCCAACGGGATTTTTGCCGTTAAAGGCATGTAACTCCCGACGCGGTTTGCGCTGGTTCTGTAGCAGCTGGCGCAGCCTGCGTTCGGCGGCGAAGCCGTCGTAAATCCTGAGTCCACGGTTTAACTGAAGAATCGCGGTGCCTGATCTCACGACTGCTTCGCAGCCGGACGCAGCCTTCGGCAGCTGCTACAGTGCTCGGCCCCGCCCTCCGGAGCCCGTCATGAGCCTTTTGATCCGCAGCTGCGCCGCCCTGTTGCTGACCGTCAGCCTGCCTCTGGCGGCCGCCCCGGCGCCGATGCACGCGCAGTTCTTGCCCCCCGATGACCTGACCCTGCGTGACGCGGAGCCCGAGCAGCAACAGCTGTTGCAGGTTACCGAGTACTCGGTGGTGGTCGGCAGCCAGCGCCAGTCCAACCAGCAGCCGATTCCGGTGACCTCACCCTTGCTGATCCGTCTCAAGGGCAAATCCTTGAACAAGGGCGCGACCATCAGCCAGGTGCTGGTCAATTTCGATGGCGAAAGCAAAAGCCTGAAAAAGCCGATCTACGACGACAAAAGCAAAACCCTGACGCTGTTTTACCCGATGGCTCAGTACCGGGTGGTGATCGACTTGTTGCGCAATGACACGGTGTATTGCCAGTTCCTCAGCTACGCCAACGGCCATGTCTGGGCCGATCTGCACACGGGCGCTGTTCGTCCGCGTTGAGCCCGGTGGCAAGGGAGGGGTAAACTGCCCGCCCCGTGAAATGTCTGCGAGCTGGAGTCGGCAATGCGTAAAGATAAGAAGCAAGTGATTGGTGACGAGATCGGCGATGAGCAGATCAAGCTGTTCCTCGATTTCGAACCGGTCGACGCCACGTCGCCGTCGCTGCACAAACTGATCAAGGCCTATCGCGGCCTGCGCATCGATGACTTCGGGCGTTTTCTGACGTTCTTCGTCGAAGCCGGTCTGGATCTGGACGGCAAGGATGAGCACGGCAATGACTTTGTTGCCCTGATCAAGGATCAGCGCAACGCGGCCGAGTACATCGAACTGATCGAAAAGGCTCACGGTTAAGATCAACAGATCGCAGCCTCGCTACGCTCGACAGCTCCTACAAATGGTTCGCTCACACTTGTAGGAGCTGTCGAGCGTAGCGAGGCTGCGATCTTTTAAAGGCACAAAAAAAACGCCCCGCTCTCAATGAGAACGGGGCGTTTTTTATGCGGCCGAATCAAGCGTAGCTTTCGGTCTCGTTGCTGGCTTCAACCAGTTCCAGCGCGACGTTGTTCTGCACGTTGATCTTGCGATACAGCGCAGCATCGGTTTCCAGAACCTTTTCCCGAGCCGGGAAGATTTCCGCGAGCTTGGCAGCCCACTCACCGGACGCTTTGTTCGGGAAGCATTTTTCGATCAGTTCCAGCATGATCGAAACAGTCACCGATGCACCTGGCGAAGCGCCGAGCAGGGCCGCAAGGGTACCGTCCTTGGCCGCGACCAGTTCGGTACCGAACTGCAGAACGCCGCCCTTTTTCGGGTCTTTCTTGATGATCTGCACCCGTTGGCCGGCCACTTCCAGGCGCCAGTCTTCGGCTTTCGCTTCAGGGTAGAAGCGGCGCAGGGAATCCAGGCGCTGCTCCATCGACTGCATCACTTCGCTGACCAGGTACTTGGTCAGGTCCATGTTGTTTTTCGCCACGGCCAGCATCGGACCGATGTTGCCGGCGCGAACCGACATCGGCAGGTCCATGAAGGAGCCGTGCTTGAGAAACTTGGTGGTGAAGCCGGCGTAAGGTCCGAACAGCAGGGACTTCTTGCCATCGACGACGCGGGTGTCCAGGTGCGGCACCGACATCGGTGGCGAACCCACGGCCGCCTGGCTGTAAACCTTGGCCTGGTGGTGTTTGACCACTTCCGGGTTGTCGCAACGCAGCCACTGGCCGCTGATCGGGAAGCCGCCGAAGCCTTTGCTTTCTTCGATGCCCGAAGCTTGCAGCAGCGGCAGTGCCGCGCCACCAGCGCCGAGGAACACGAACTTCGCGTCGACGTCACGGGAATTGCCGCTGTTGACGTCCTTGATGCTGACGGTCCAGCCGCTGCCGTTACGCTTGAGGCCGGTCACGCGCTTGCAGTACTTGACCTGGGCATCGGGTGCGCTGGTCAGGTGCTTGAGCAGTTGATTGGTCAGGGCGCCGAAGTTGACGTCGGTGCCGTTCATGACGCGGGTGGCGGCGACGACTTCGTCGGCCGGCCGGCCAGGCATCATCAGCGGCATCCACTCGGCCATGGTGGCCTTGTCTTCGGTGTATTCCATGTCCGAGAAGGCGTGGTGCTTGCTCAACGTCTTGAAGCGTTCCCTGAGGAAGGAAACGCCATCGTCACTCTGGACGAAGCTCAGGTGCGGCACCGGGCTGATGAACGTCTTGCACGAGCCGAAGGTGCTTTTCTTGGTCAGATAGGACCAGAACTGCTTCGACACCTCGAACTGGGTGTTGATGTGCACGGCTTTCTTGATGTCGACGGTGCCGTCGGCGGCCTGCGGCGTGTAGTTGAGCTCACACAGCCCGGCGTGACCGGTACCGGCGTTGTTCCACGGGTTCGAACTCTCCGCGGCACCGGAATCCATCAGCTCGACGACTTCCAGCTTGATCGCGGGGTCGAGCTCTTTGAGCAGTACAGCGAGGGTGGCACTCATGATGCCGGCCCCAACCAGTACTACGTCGACTGCTTCGTTATGCGCCATTTAACGCGTCTCCAAAATCTGCAGCACCAAATTGTCGGCATGGCTGCCAGGTGTTCAGGGGCGTGTCAGTGATGCCCCAGGTACTCATGGCAGTATCGCCATGTCCGAATCTTCGCAATTTTTTGCAACTTCGACGGACGCTACCGGCCGGGTCTAAAAGAGTTACATGAACTCACTTCAACGCGCGGCTGGCAATTCGACTTATGGTCGATACATCCGTTTGTGCAACCAAATCCGTAGAGGACAGGCTTCAGGATCCGGTGTTCGAGGCGTACTCGGTCCTGTGTCGTTGGGCTGTTTCAGACGCTAATGGTGCATATTCAGACGCAAAACTATTCATTTGCTCGCCACACTCTTGTGAAGTTGTGAAAACCCGTTTTTTTCACGCTCTTTTGAAGACGTGAACCTCAAAAAAGGGCTGCCCCAGCCTGGCACCGTGCCCGGATGGATTGCCGCCATGGGATACATGACAAGCAAAACGGGCAAACAGCTCAGTAACCGAGCGTAATGACAGCTCTGCAGATTCGCGAAAAGTGGGGGTTTTGCTCAAGGAACAGCAAGCGCGCCAGCTTCACTCGATCTGTGTGGGCGGCTCTCTGTGGGCGGTGCGGGGTGTCAATACAAGCGCATTGACGATGCTGCGAGGCCCGATCAGGAGACGTCCTTATAATCGGGGGGAGATTGTAGCGAAGAAACGCAGGGAAATGGTCGTGTTTAATGACTTTTATTAGGTGTTCGGTCAGGTGGTCAACAGGTGTTGAACCCGCGCACGTGGCTGGCGCTGGCTGACACGGGCGCTAGGGGGCAGGGGATGGTGCAGCCAGTTGAGACGGATTTCTTCGATTTCGACCCAGTCATCACCCATCGGCTGGAGGCTGCACTGTTTGAATGCCTGGCAATGGCCGTTGCGGTCGAGCAGGGCGAAGCAGCGATGCAGCGGACGTGGGTTGAACAGCGAGATGAGATAGCGCATGGCGAAGTACCTTTTGGGGTGACTGCTGTGAAGGTTGCCAGCGAGCCATGACGAGCAAGTGTATGGGCGGTGACATCTCTGTGACAGGAACCGCGGTCTGAAGGGTTTGTCAGAGATTTCAGTAATCACTGTGAGGTGCTAGTTACCCGCAGTGGCCCACCGCTATACTGCGGGCCTGTTTGTGCCTGATTCTGGAGAGAAGAGCATGTTGCAACGCCTGTTGTTCGGTTTGATCACTGTGACCAGCTTGACGCTGGTCGGCTGCGCCCACAGCCCGCAACAACTGAATCCGGAACCCAAGCTGACGACTCAGCTGGCACCGGTCGGTCATGGTCAACCGGTGGTGGTGCGTGTGGCGGACGGTCGTCCGTCGCCGACTTTGGGCACCCGTGGTGGCCTGTACCCTGAGACCAGCGCGATCACCGTGCAGGGCGCGCAAATTCTGCCGAAGTTGCAGGCTCAGGCCGAAGCGGCCGTGCGGTTGCTGGGTTTTACTCCATCCAACAACGCACCGAATGCACCGCAAATCACTGTGACCCTGGTCGAGCTGAAGTATCAGTCGCCTAAAGAAGGCATGTACGTGACCGAAGCGACCATCGGCGCGACGTTCCGCTCCGATGTGCAGAATGCCAATCGTCGTTACAGCGGCCGTTACGGTGCATCGCTGGACCAGCGTTTCGGCATGGCGCCGAACCAGGAAACCAATACCAAGCTGGTTAGCGATGTGTTGAGCGATGCGTTGACGCGTCTGTTCAAGGATCCGACCGTGGGTCAGGTTCTCGGCGAATAAACTTTCGCTGGATTCAAAAAAGCCCGGTGCCAGCAATGGCCCCGGGCTTTTTCATTCAGGTGTACACCACCGAACAACTGTGGGAGCGTCAGGCGGCTTCGGAGTAGAAGTCCAGCATGCTCACGCCCGTCAGCAACTCAGGACAGGAATCGGTCAAATGGTTCGTTATTTGTCGGAAAGCAAGGGCAGGTGGCGAGGCTTTCGGTAGAATCCGTGCCGCGGTCGTCGGTTCGGCGTCTGCCACACCTGTTTTGCTGAGGTTCGTGATGTCGTTGCATTTGATTTCGCTGTTTACCAACCATCCCGCCAAGTTGATCAACCTGTTGGCCTTGTTGTTTGCCTTTCCGGGCGGCTGGATGCTGCATGCCACTCGTCGCCGCGAACAGCGCGCGTTGGCCACTCTCGAAGCGCAAAGCCAGAGCCGTCGTATCGATGAACCGACGTTGATGCTGGACGGGGCGACCTTGCGCATGAACCGGTTTTTCTATGGATTCGGTTTTGCCTGCCTGGGGTTGGCGCTGCTGGTGTCATGGATCAGCACGCGGGTCTGACAGCAAAATACGCAGCAATGAAAACGGCGCCCGAGGGCGCCGTTGTCGTCTCCAGCCAAAAACGTTACAGCGGCAAACCTGCTTTCACACGGTACTGATTGCGCACCGGCGTCGCGTATTGCAGGACCATGAACGGACGATGCTCCTCAGGGCACGCGTCCAGACGCTGTTGCCATTGCTCCTGAGCCTTGGCCAGTTCGTCCGCCGCAAACACCTCAGCGGCTTTCGGCACCTGCAATTGCGGGTCGGCGTCTTTCCACTGGGCGTAGGCCAGGTAGTGCACCGGGAACAGGCGGTAGCCGCCGAGGATCTGCCGGTCCATCTCGATCGCCAATTGCTTGGTGTCGTCGAACAGCTCGGTGATCGGCGAAGCGAAATTCACATGCACGCGGCCCTTGTAGCCGGTGATGCCCTTGGCGATGCTCACATCGTCCTCGCCCGGCACTTTGGTGTAGCTGCCGGTGGTGGCGCGGATGAACAGCTCGCGCGCCTTGGCTTGATCGCACGGGTCGTATTCATAGCTGATCGACACCGGGGTGAGGTTCAGCGAGCGAATGACTTCGCCAAACGGCTCGTCCTTGCGGCTCATGTGGAACATTTTCAGGATCGCCGACTCGGTGCGGTCGTCGCCGTCCTTGGCCCGGCCTTCGGCCTGGGCGATCCAGATCGAGGCGCAATCGTTGCGGATCGAGTGATTGATGTAGGCCGACAGCAGCTGATACGCCGCCATCTTCTCGCGTCGACCGGCGATCGAACGGTGCACGATGAAGCTCTTGTTCAGGCGCATCAGATCGCTGACGAAGGGCTTTTGCAGCAGGTTGTCGCCGATCGCGATGCGCGGTGTCGGCAGGCCGGCGTGGTACACGGCATAGTTGACGAAGGCCGGGTCCATTACGATGTCGCGATGGTTGGCGATGAACAGGTAGGCGCTGCCGGACTTGAACTGCTCGACGCCGGTGTACGTCACACCGTCCGTGGCTCGCTCGATGGTGTGGTCGACGTACATCTCGACTTTGTCCTGCAACGTGGCCACCGACGTGACGTCAGCGAACTCACGGCGCAGCCGATGAGCTATAAGAGGTTTGAGCATCCAGCCGAAAGCACCGGCAAAACGCGGGAAGCGGAAGTGGATGAGGATATCTAGAAACGCCTTGTCGCCGAGCAGCCGGTCCAGCACTGCCGGGACTTCGCTGTCATTGTAAGGTCGGATGGCATCGAATTCGCCCATCATGCTCTCTTGTTAGAAACGGCTAGGGTAAGTAAAGGTTTTGATCGAAAACCAACGGGGTACGGTCTGAAAAGTTAGCCAGACAAAAATAGCCCTGCAAATAGACCGGCGATTATACGCACAAGTCACCTGGGAGACCGCGATGCTGGAAACCGAGCGCTACGAATGTCCGTATTGTGGTGAAGAGGCAGAGGCCGTTCTGGACTTGTCCGGTGGCGATCAGACCTATATCGAAGACTGTCCGGTGTGTTGCCGTCCGATCACGTTTGTTCTGCAGACTGACGGTCAGGAATGGTTGCTCGAAGTTCACAGCGAAAACGAATGAAAGGGGCACCCCATGCAGCGAATCTACGAGCCGGAAAACCTCATGGAAGGTGAGTTGCTGCAAAGCATGTTGGCCAGCGAGGGCATCGAAGCGCATTTGGTGGGCCGCGATTTGCTCGGTGGCAGCGGCGAATTGCCGATCTTTGGCCTGCTGGGCCTGTCGGTCGATAACGACGAGGCCGAGTACGCCCGGGAGTTGATCACCGCGTACAATGCCGCTCTGCCGATGCCCGGCGATGAACCGGAAAGTTTTCCCGGCACGCTGGTCTGTTAGGCTGACGTTCGTTTTATCAAGAGTCGTGTTGCCCCATGTGTGGACGTTATGCCCTGTTTCGCTGGAACCCCGCCTTCGCGGCCCTGCCTGGCTTCCCCGCCGATCAGCAGGCCCAGTGGAATATTTCTCCCAACGATTCGGTGCTGATGCTGCGTGCGGGCGTTGACGGCCAGCGTGAATTGGCCCGCGCACGTTGGGGTTTGACGCCGCCATGGCTGACCGATTTGTCCCGCACGCCAGCCCATGCCCGGGCCGAAACCGTTGCCGAACAACCGATGTTTCGTCAGGCCCTGCGCGAACGCCGTTGCCTGCTGCCGGCCAACGGTTTTTACGAATGGCGCGGCACGACGCGCAAACGGCCGTACTGGCTGACGCCGGGGGAGGGTTCGGCGCTGTTTTTTGCTGCGATCTGGGAAGCGTATCCGGTGCAGGAGCAGGTGTGGCTGAGCACGGCGGTGATCACGCAGCCGGCGGCGAGTCAGCGCCGGCCATTGATTCTCGATGCGGCGGGGCAGGAGGCGTGGCTCAATCCAGAGACTCCGTTGCATGCCTTGCAGGCATTGCTCGCCAGTGAACCCGCGGCGTTGCGCGAGCGGGTGTTGGCGAATCTGGTGAATGATCCGAAGCTCAATGGGCCGGAGTGCCTTACCCCCGGCTGATGGGGTGTCTGTGCTGGCCCCATCGCGAGCAAGCTCGCTCCCACAGGTTTTGTGAACGCCACAGACCCTATGTGGGAGCGAGCTTGCTCGCGATGGGGCCTTTGGATCAGACCTTGAACTGATTGATCAACCGCCGCTGCTGTTCAGCCAACTTGGTCAGATCCGCACTCGCCGCACTCGACTCATCCGCTCCGCCCGCCACTTCATTGGCCACTTGCCCAATGTTGATCACGTTCCGATTAATGTCGTCAGCCACCGCACTCTGTTCCTCAGCCGCACTGGCAATCTGGGTGTTCATGTCGTTGATCACCGACACCGCCTGAGTAATCGTCTCCAGCGCCTCGGCCGCTTTCGCCGCGTGCTGCACGCTTTCATCGGTGCGGCTCTGACTGTCCTCCATCACCCGCACCACATCGCGCGTGCCTTGTTGCAGCTGCTGAATCATGGTCTGAATTTCTTCAGTGGCTTTCTGAGTCTTCTGCGCCAGGTTGCGCACTTCATCGGCCACCACCGCAAAACCGCGTCCCTGTTCGCCGGCGCGGGCCGCTTCGATGGCGGCGTTCAAGGCCAGCAGGTTGGTCTGTTCGGCGATCCCGCGAATCGCCGTCAGGATCGCATTGATGTTCTCGCTGTCCTTGGCCAAGGTTTGCACCACGCCGACAGCCTTACCGATTTCTATCGCCAGCACGCCAATCGAGTTCGACGTATCGCGGACGATTTGCATGCCTTGCGCCGCGGCCTGATCCGCATGACTGGCGGCTTGCGCAGCCTGGGTCGCGTTGCGTGCCACGTCCTGGGCGGTGGCGGTCATTTCATGTACCGCAGTGGCGACTTGATCAATCTCGGCCATTTGCTTGTGCACACCGATGTTGGTGCGGATGGCGATATCGGCAGTGTGTTCCGATGAATCACTGACGCTCTGCACCGACGTCACGACCTGGGTGATCATCACCTGCAACTTGGCCAGGAAGGTGTTGAAGCCTTTGGCGATCGAGCCCAATTCGTCGGCGCGGTCGCTGGTCAGGCGGCGAGTCAGGTCGCCTTCGCCCTGAGCGATGTCGTCGAGCATGGCAACCATCTGCTTCAGCGGCCGGGCAATGCCGTGGCCCACCAGCCAGATCACCAGCAAGCCGATACCGGCAATCAACAAGCCGACCATGGCCATGCCGAAGGTGTCGGACTTGCGCTGGGCGTCCAGATCGCCCTGAAGTTTTTGCAGATCGGCCATCACTGCGTTCAGCGGCAATTGCAGCATGAGGGTCCAGCGAGCGTCGGTCTGGCCGATACCGAACGGCAGGTACAACTCGATCCGGCCCTGGGCCTTATCGACGGTGTAGGTGACTTCGCCGCGCTTGAGATTGGCCATGTTGGCGATCTGCTGGCTGTCGAGGATGTCGCTGACCTTCTCGCCGAATTTGCTCGGGTCCTTGGTGTAGGCAACGATCCGGCCGTTGCCGCCGATCAGGGCCATTTCACCCGCGCCGCTGTACAACTTCTGATTCGCGCCGAGGAGCATTTCCTGGATGAAGTTCACCGAGAGGTCGGCGCCGACGATGCCCTGGAAGGCGCCGTTGAGCATGATCGGTTCTATGAAGGAGGCGAGCATGACGATTTTGTCGCCGACCTTGTAGGGCGCCGGATCGATCACGCAGGATTTTTTGGTTTCTTTCGAGCACAGGTAGTACTCGCTGGCGCGTACGCCGGTGGACAGGGTTTTCTGGTCGTCGACGTCCACCAGTTTGTCCAGGCCCAGGCTGCCGTCTTCGTTGCGGAACCACCACGGCAGGAAGCGGCCGTTGCTGGCGTCGATGCCGACCACCTGGGTGTCGACGTAAGCCGCATCGTTGTGATCGAGGGCGTTTTTTTCCCAGCCGATGTAGGTGCCGAGAATTTTCGGGTTCTTGACGACGTTTTCCTTGATCAGGCTGATCAATTGCTCGCGGCTCAGGTTCAACTGTGGCTGGCCATCGGCACCCGGTGTGCCGATCAATGCGTTGACTCGCACCAGTCCGCCGGCAATCAGCAGTGGCGCTTCGAGCTCGCGCTGGATCTGGCTGACCTGGGTTTGCGCCAGTGACGTCAGGCGTTGTTCGATGACTTGCTCGAATTGTGCCTGGGTCCGCTGCTGGACCATGTCTTGTGTCCGTGCGCCGGAAAACAACGCGTACAGCACCAGGGCTGCCACGACACTAAGAACGATGGCGCCGGCGAGGGCCGCCACGGAAAACTGGATCGACTTGAATTTCATGGGTGCTCCGCACGCAAGAGGACGTCTGCGGTGCTGTATCGGCAGGGGTGTCGATGGCCATGAGCGGAGGTTGGCGAATTGGTTGTTTTGGAGGGATTGATGTCGCAAACGAATCACTGCGGGCCGTTATCGACCGCGGTGGGCACCGTTATGTGAATTTTTTCCTACGTCCATGAGAGCTTTGTCTGAAATGTGCGTCTACACCTCTGTTGTATCTGGCGTCGATACAATTCACCACCTAGGATACGCCGCATGTTTTCAGAGAGATTTTTGATGAACAAGACATTGGTTTTGTGTGCGCTGAGCGCAGGTCTGCTGCTCTCCGGTTGCCAGTCGGTCAATACCACCAGCGGTGGCGCGGTGGGCGTTGAGCGCAAGCAGTACATGTTCAGCATGTTGTCGACCGACGAGGTCAACCAGATGTACGCCCAGTCTTATCAAAAGACTGTCGGCGAGGCGAACACCAAAGGCGTGCTGGACAAGACCAGTAACGAAGCCAAACGTGTCCAGGCGATTGCCGACCGGCTGATTGCCCAGGCGCCGGTTTTTCGTCCGGATTCGGCCCAATGGAAATGGGAAGTCAACCTGATCAAGAGCGACGAACTCAACGCCAACTGCGGGCCTGGCGGCAAGATCATTTTCTACACGGGGCTGATCGACAGCCTGCAACTGACCGACGATGAGATCGCCGCGATCATGGGCCACGAAATCGCCCACGCCCTGCGTGAGCACGGTCGTGAAGCGATGTCCAAGGCTTACGGCATCGAAATGGCCAAGCAGGGCGCCGGTGCCTTGTTCGGTCTGGGTCAGGACAGCCTGGCGTTGGCGGATACCGTGGCTAACTACGGCATGACCTTGCCTAACAGTCGCGCCAATGAAAACGAGGCGGACCTGATCGGCCTGGAACTGGCCGCTCGCGCCGGTTACAACCCGAACGCCGCGATCACCCTGTGGAACAAGATGACCAAGGCCTCGGAAGGTTCGCCGCCGGAGTTCATGAGTACTCACCCGGCGTCGTCGAGTCGTATTGCTTCGTTGCAGGCGGCGATTCCGAAAGTCATGCCGCTGTACGAGAAAGCCAGGAAATCCTGATGCACATGCGGTGCTGCCACTGACGCCTTCGCGAGCAAGCCCGCTCCCACATTGGAACGCGATCTCCTGTGGGAGCGAGCCTGCTCGCGAAGAACGATAACGCGGTATGACGGCCTACGGGGTCAAACCCAACCGCTGCTCTGCATCGCCTTGTACACCGCGACAATGGCGAGGATGAAGAATGCCGACGCCGCCAGGCGACGAATTAACGTCAACGGCAATTTATCCGCGGCAAAGTTACCCGCCAAAACCACCGGCACGTTGGCAATCAACATGCCGGCGGTAGTGCCGATGATCACCAGCCACAGCTCCGGGTATTGCGCAGCGAGCATTACCGTGGCGACTTGCGTCTTGTCGCCCATCTCCGCAAGGAAAAACGCGATCAACGTGGTCAGGAACGGTCCGAACTTGCGGGCGGTGCTGGCTTCGTCGTCGTCCATCTTGTCCGGCACCAGGGTCCACAATGCGGTCGCGGTGAAGCTTGCGGCGAGGATCCAGTGCAGCGTCGCATTCGAGAAGAAACTACCGACCCAGGCGCCTACCGCACCGGCTGCAGCGTGGTTGGCCAGGGTTGCAGCGACGATACCGGCGATGATCGGCCAGGGTTTGCGAAAGCGAGCGGCGAGAATGAGCGCGAGCAATTGCGTCTTGTCGCCGATTTCGGCCAAGGCAACGATTGCGGTGGGAACGAGAAGTGAATCCAGCATCAGGGTTTTCCTAAGGGGCGGGTCGACACGGCTATGACACGTACAGCCTTCCCGCCCCGGGTAAGGTGTTCGTGTCATAGGTCTTGTCAAACCCTGCGATCCGTCTGATGCGGACGCTTGGGTCGCATACGCCATGGTCTGTTGACCAAGTATGTTGACGTATGCCGGACGAGCATGGCGCTCGTGGGAGACTACTCCCCTAGGACGGAGCGGATTCTGCCTAGGCAAAATCCGTTAGGCAAGCACTTATTTATCAGCCGCGTTTGGCCCGATAGATTCTGAAACCCTGTCCCTCGGCCTTGATTGCGCACACGCCGAGGTGCTCTTCGATCAGCGGTTGATACTTCAGGAAGCTGTTGGCTACCAAGCGCAGTTCGCCGCCGTTTTTCAGATGTTTGGCTGCTTTTCGCAGCAAGTTCTCGGTGGCGAAGTAGTCGGTGTGAACGCCGACATGGAACGGTGGGTTGCTCAAAATCGCACTCAAACCCATCGGTGCTGCGTCGATACCGTCACCGGTAATCACATCAGCTTCCAGACCGTTGGCAGCCAATGTCAGGCGACTACTGGCAGCCGCAAACGCATCCACATCAAGCAAGGTGACCTGGTTGTGTGGATAACGACGTTTCACCGCTGCTCCCAACACGCCGGCGCCGCAACCGAAGTCCAGCAGATGGCCGCTCGGCAATTTGTCCAGATGCTCCAGCAACAGCGCGCTGCCGCGATCCAGCCGACCGTGGCTGAACACGCCCGGCAGGCTGATGACTTTTAGCGGACCTTCGGCCAGCGGCAACTCATAAGTCTGGGCCAGACTTTCCAGCGACTTGGCTTCTGGCGCAGTGGCCACGGTAACCTGCCACAGCTGGCAATGCCGCGCGCTGTCGAGCTTGCGCGGTTTGCCGAAGGGGTTCAGTTGCTTGGCCGCACCTTCGATGCCGCTGCGTTTTTCACCTACAAGATACAGTTCACGACCGGCCAGTCTGGAGGCGAGGGCGTTGAGGATGTAGTCGGTCAGGTCCTTGGACTTGGGCAGAAACACCACGGCGGTGTCGAACGCGCGCTCCGGTGCATTCACACCGAAATGGCTGCGCTCGGCGAAGCGGGCATCCAGCGCTGCTTGATCGCCGGCATGCCAGCACCAGCCATGAGCGTCGGGCAAACGGCCCAGCAGGTCATCGGCGGGCAAACCGGCCAGCAGCACCGAACCCTGGAACAACTCGGCCTGACGAAGCAGTACTTCACTGCGCGGATCCATACTCTGCTCCTGTAAAAAAGTGCCGCAGTCTATCAACTGACGACCCGCAGTGCTTTACCGCTGAAGTATCCCTGAGCGTTTTCGGTCAACTGGCCCACGATTCGTTGGCGTGCCTCGCGACTGCCCCAGGCGTTGTGCGGGGTGACAATCAACCGTGGAATGTCGTGGGCCAGCAGCGGATTACCGGCGGTCGGTGGCTCGACACTCAGCACGTCGGTGGCCGCACCACCCAGGTGACCATTGCGCAAGGCATCGGCC
The DNA here is from genome assembly GCF_001424925.1 of Pseudomonas sp. Root329. Classification (NCBI taxonomy): domain Bacteria; kingdom Pseudomonadati; phylum Pseudomonadota; class Gammaproteobacteria; order Pseudomonadales; family Pseudomonadaceae; genus Pseudomonas; species Pseudomonas sp. Root329. The sequence goes on from NZ_LMCV01000006.1 coordinate 70,980, forward strand.
AGCGCCTGTTCGTCGATCAAGCCACCGCGTGCGGTATTGACCACGAACGCACCGGGTTTCATCGAGGCCAGCTCACGGGCTCCGATGAAGTGGCGGGTGTGTTCGTTGAGCGGGCAATGCAGGGTCAGCGCGTCGATCTGCGGCAGCAGCTCTTCCAGTGGCAAACGATCCGGCCGGGCAGGGCGCCCGGGAATCTGACCGAGCAGTACACGCATGCCAAAGGCTTCGGCGAGTCGTGCGACGGCGCCGCCCAGTTCACCGTGACCGAGCAGGCCGAGGGTTTTGCCTTCCAGTTCGACAATCGGGTAATCCAGCAGACAGAACTGCTTCGCCTGCTGCCAGCGACCTTCGCCCACAGCCTTTTGATAATCAGCCAGGCGCGTCGCCAGATTGAGCAGCAACATGATCGTGTGCTGCGCCACCGACGGCGTGCCGTAACCCTGGCAGTTGCAGACGGTAATTCCGTGGGCGCGGGCGGCGGCGAGGTCAACGTTGTTGGTGCCGGTGGCCGTGATCAGGATCAGCTTCAGCTCGGGGCTGGCAGCGATGGCGGCGGCGTCGATCAGGATTTTGTTGCTGATGGCAACGGCGGCGCCCTTGAGGCGTTCGATCACTTGGTCCTGCGTGGTCTGGGCGAAAAGCTGTAAGTCACTGAAACACTCTTGCAGCGGGCTGAGGTCGAGGTCGCCCAGGTCCAGGGACGGATGGTCGAGGAAAACGGCGCGGTGAGTGTTCGTCATCAACTGTACCTTTTGTGCAATGAACTGAAAGCGTAATCTGCCGAGCCTACCAGATGAAACAAACAGTTACGCTTGGCCAAAAGGATCCCCTATGTACTGGACAGAGTTTTTGACCGTTGCCCTGATTCACCTGCTGGCTGTGGCCAGCCCCGGCCCGGACTTTGCCGTGGTGGTGCGTGAGAGCGTGACCCATGGTCGTCGCGCTGGCACCTGGACGGCGCTGGGTGTTGGCACGGCGATTTTCCTGCACGTCGGCTACTCGTTGCTCGGCATTGGCCTGATCGTGTCCCAGTCGATCGTGTTGTTTAATGCCCTGAAATGGGCGGCCGCCGCGTACCTGCTGTACATCGGCTTCAAGGCCTTGCGAGCACAGCCGGCCCAACCTGCGGCTGACGATCTGCACAAGGAAACGGGCGAGCGCACTGCTCGCGGCGCTTTCACTTCGGGTTTCGTGACCAACGGTCTGAACCCGAAAGCGACGCTGTTCTTCCTTTCGCTGTTCACCGTGGTGATCAATCCGCACACACCGCTGGCGGTACAGGCGGGCTACGGCATCTACCTCGCGGTAGCCACCGCTGTGTGGTTCTGCCTGGTGGCGATGCTGTTCAGCCAGCAGCGTGTGCGCGCAGGTTTTGCCCGGATGGGCCACTGGTTCGATCGGACGATGGGCGCGGTACTGATCGCCATCGGTGTGAAACTCGCGTTTACCGAGATGCACTGAGGCCCGGTGAGGCGGCTAGCGATGTAAAACCAGCCGCTTGAAGCGTTTGAAGCTGGTTCTATTGAGGTGCCGCCAGGGAATCGAGCGCAACAGCTGCCAGGCTTCTTTCTTGTCTTCGACCACGGCATATTTGAGGGCCTTGTTCACCAGTTTGGTGCGGGCGCTGTGGTAGCCGGGATGGTTCACGTACGGCGCGATCGCCTCAAGGTCCGCCTGGAGCAATATCCGGTATTTTCTCGACAGGTTGTTGGCATGGCGGCGATAGCGGGTCATGCAGATCGGCAATTCATGGATCTCATAACCCAGCCGGGCAATCCGCAACGTCATCTGAAAGTCTTGAACCCGCAGCTTCGGCGCGTAGAAGTCGGCACTTCGCATCGCTTTCATGCGATAGAGCGCAACAGGGGCGCCGATCACGACGGCACCTCTGAGGACCTGATCGAAGTTGTAGGTGTGGATCTTGTCGCGTTGTTGCTGCTTGATGGTGTTGCCATCGCTGTCCATGTAGCTGATCAACGCACCCACGCAGCCGACGTTCGGGTGCTGATCCAGATACTCGGCGCGAGTGCGCACCGACCCGGGCAACATGATGTCATCCAGGTCCGGCGTCGACACATAGACGCCTTTGGCGTATCGCAAGCCGTGGTTGAGCGCCGCGCTCACGCCCCGGTTCGGTTGCGAATACAACTGGAAGTCATAGGTTTGTTGTAAGCGCTCGAGTATGGCGAGGCTGTCGTCGCTGGACCCGTCATTCACGATGATGACTTCGAAGTTTGGGTAGTCCTGGGCGAAGATGCTCTTGATGGCGTCTTCCAGAAATCTTTGCATGTTGAAGCAGGACGCCACGATGGAAACCAGGGGCGCTTGTGTCGATGGGGAGTTCTCGGGGGCGGTCAGTTCAATACTCATTGTCGTATGCAATACCGATGGCGTGTGACCAGACAGGTCTAGTGACAAGATCCTTCTCTTGAAGATGAGGCGGAGGTCGGGCGACTTGGGGTAATGGTTCGCCCCCAACCGATCGGCTCATCGTGTCCGTATGGTACGTAGGCTCACAGACAAGAGTTACGTGCATGCGTTACAACGTTTTACAGCGCAAATCCCGAGATCCTGACGAGACATGCCAGATGGTGGCGCAAAGCTAGCATTTTACCCGGCTCTGCAAATCATACCTTTGGCTGATTTGGCTGGCGTCCAAGGGCACTAAAGTGCTTACTTTCAGCCACGACCGTGCAGTCAGAAAAGGGACTCTTATGTTGCAGACTCGCGTTATCCCCCCAGCCGAAGGCGCTTACCAGTATCCGCTGCTGATTAAACGGCTGCTGATGTCCGGCGCTCGTTATGAGAAAACCCGCGAGATCATTTACCGCGACCAGTTGCGCTACAGCTACCCGACCCTGATCGAACGGGTCGCAAGGCTGGCCAACGTGCTGACGGCGGCCGGCGTCAAGGCCGGGGATACCGTGGCGGTGATGGACTGGGACAGCCATCGTTATCTGGAATGCATGTTCGCCATCCCGATGATCGGCGCGGTGATCCACACCATTAACGTGCGCCTGTCGCCGGAACAGATCCTCTACACCATGAACCACGCCGAGGACCGCTTTGTGCTGGTCAACAGCGAGTTCGTCGGGTTGTACCAGGCGATTGCCGGGCACCTGACCACGGTGGAGAAAACCCTGCTGTTGACTGACCTGCCGGAAAAAACCGCCGACTTGCCGAACCTCATTGGTGAGTATGAGCAGTTGCTGGCGGCGGCGAGCACGCAGTACGACTTCCAGGACTTCGACGAAAATTCGGTCGCGACCACGTTCTACACCACCGGCACCACCGGTAATCCCAAAGGTGTGTACTTCACCCATCGGCAGCTGGTGCTGCACACAATGGGTGTGTCGACCATCATGGGCGCCATCGACAGCGTGCGGTTGCTGGGCACCAACGATGTTTACATGCCGATCACCCCGATGTTCCATGTGCACGCCTGGGGCCTGCCGTATGTGGCGACCATGCTCGGGCTCAAGCAGGTCTATCCCGGTCGCTATGACCCTGAGTACCTGGTGGAGCTGTGGCGCAAGGAGAAGGTCACCTTTTCCCATTGCGTGCCGACCATCCTGCAAATGGTCCTCAATTCCAAAGCGGCGCAAGGCACGGATTTCGGTGGCTGGAAAATCGTCATCGGCGGCAGTGCACTCAACCGTGCGCTTTACGACGCGGCCAAGGCCAAGGGCATTCAACTGACCGCCGCTTACGGCATGTCGGAAACCGGGCCGTTGGTGTCGTGTGCACACCTCAACGACGAGCTGATGGCCGGCACCGAAGACGAACGCACCACGTACCGGATCAAGGCCGGCGTGCCGGGGCCATTGGTGGAGGCGGCGATCGTCGACACCGACGGCAACTTCCTGCCCGCCGATGGCGAGACCCAAGGCGAACTGGTGCTGCGTGCGCCGTGGCTCACCGAGGGTTATTTCAACGAACCGCAAAAGGGCGCCGAGCTCTGGGCCGGGGGCTGGCTGCACACCGGTGATGTAGCGACCCTGGACAGCATGGGTGTGATCGACATTCGCGACCGGATCAAAGACGTGATCAAGACCGGCGGCGAGTGGATCTCCTCCCTGGACCTGGAAGATCTGATCAGTCGCCACGCGGCGGTACGCGAAGTAGCAGTGGTGGGCATCGCCGATCCGCAGTGGGGCGAACGTCCGTTCGCACTGCTGGTGGTCCGCGAAGGCCATGTGATCGGGGCCAAAGAACTGAAGGAACACCTCAAGCCGTTCGTGGAACTGGGGCACCTGAGCAAGTGGGCCATCCCGAGCCAGATCGCCCTTGTTACTGAAATTCCCAAGACCAGTGTCGGCAAACTCGACAAGAAACGTATTCGCGTCGACATCACCGAATGGCAAGCCAACAACAGCACCTTCCTCTCGACGCTTTAAGCGTCACCTGGCGTGCCCAAAAGGGCACGCCAGCCCCACCAAGCAAGCGCTTGGCTTGTCAAATCCGAATTTTCAGCCATCCTAGACGGGCCGACGGGTGTCGGCTTGGCAAAGGACTGTTCCAGAGTGGCTGGCAGCTGCAAATCACACTTTAGAGGGATCAAGCAGTACTACCTGCTGGCTATAGTCCGCTCAAGGATTTTTAAGAACGGAGCAAACGCACAAAACGGGGCGATGCAACTTTGGAATGACTTAGGGACACCTTGGCTCCCAGTCATCCACAGCGTTTTTAGAAGTGCTCACTGCCATAACAATAATGCACATGGAGTAGCGTCGATGACATCAGTAAACCAGTTCTGGCGCCGGGCGAAACTGCCCCTGGCGGTCAGTCTTGCCTCTACGCTCGCCGGGCCAGCATTCGGCGTCAGTTTCAACGTTGGTGAAATCGAAGGTCAGTTCGACTCGTCCCTGTCGGTCGGTGCCAGTTGGTCGACTGAAAATGCCAACAAGAACCTCATCGGCGTCAACAACGGCGGCCGCGGCCTGTCCCAGACTTCCGACGACGGTCACCTGAACTTCAAGAGCGGCGAAACGTTCTCCAAGATCTTCAAGGGCATCCATGACCTCGAATTGAAATATGGCGATACCGGCGTTTTCGTCCGTGGCAAATACTGGTACGACTTCGAACTCAAGGACGAAAGCCGTCCGTTCAAGGACATCAGCGACAGCAACCGCAAGGAAGGCGCCAAGTCCTCCGGCGGCCAGATCCTCGACGCCTTCGTCTACCACAACTATTCCGTTGCCGATCAGCCGGGCTCCGTGCGTCTGGGCAAGCAAGTAGTGAGTTGGGGTGAAAGTACTTTCATCGGCGGTGGCATCAACTCGATCAACCCGATCGACGTTTCCGCGTTCCGTCGCCCCGGTGCCGAGATCAAGGAAGGCCTGATCCCGGTCAACATGTTCTACGTGTCCCAGAGCCTCACCGAGAACCTCTCGACTGAAGCCTTCTACCAACTCGAATGGGACCAGACCGTTGTCGACAACTGCGGCACCTTCTTCTCGCAACCGGACGTGATTGCGGATGGCTGCGATAACAACCTGGCCGTACTGCGTACCCGTAACGGACTCAACAGCGCATTGACGGCTGCGGGGCTGCCGGCTTCGCTGCGTAATGCCAGCATCAACACCCTGGCTGCCAAAGGTGTGACCTGGGGCAACCCGGATGAAGGTGTCATCGTTCGTCGCGGTCCGGATCGCGATGCCCGTGACAGCGGTCAATTTGGCGTGTCCTTCAAATACATGTTCGATCCGCTGGACACCGAGTTCGGCGCCTACTTCATGAACTACCACAGCCGTGCGCCGATTTTCAGCGGCAAAGGTGCTCCGGCGAGCGCTTACAGCGCGGCGGGCCTGGTGGGTTCACTGAGGGCTGCGGGTGTTCCGGCCGGTGTCGCGGCAGGCCTGGCCCCGACCTTGCTGCCATTGGTGGTGGCGGGTAACTCAAGCTACTACGTCGAGTACCCTGAAGATATTCGCCTGTATGGCTTGAGCTTCTCCACCACGTTACCGACAGGTACTGCGTGGAGTGGTGAAGTCAGCTACCGGCCGAATGCTCCGGTTCAGCTCAACACCACCGACATTCTCTTTTCCGGTTTGACGCCTCTGAACCCTAACGTTTCCGTGCTCCAAGGGACGCCAGGACAGGATCAACAAGGCTATCGCCGCAAGGAAGTGACCCAGCTCCAGACGACCCTTACTCACTTCTTCGACCAGGTGATGGGCGCCGAGCGACTGACCCTGGTGGGCGAGGTCGGCTTTACTCACGTTGGCGGTCTGGAAAGCTCTTCCAAAGCGCGTTACGGCCGTGACCCGAGCTACGGCCCTGGTCCATTGCCAAGTGGTCAGTGCGTGGCATTGAACACCTCTACCCTGGCAGGCGGACCGCAAAACAACGTCAGTCGCTACTGCGAAAACGACGGGTTCACCACCGCAAACTCCTGGGGTTACCGCGGTCGTGCCATCTGGGAATACAACGACGTATTCGCCGGTGTGAACCTCAAGCCGAACGTGGCCTGGTCTCATGACGTGGAAGGCTACTCGCCTGGCCCTGGCGGCAACTTCGAGGAAGGTCGCAAAGCGGTGAGCCTGGGCGTCGATGCCGAGTACCAGAACACCTACACCGCGAGCCTGGCTTACACCAACTTCTTTGATGGCAAGTACACCACCGTCGATGACCGCGATTTCGTTGCGCTCAGCTTCGGCGTGAACTTCTAAGCACTGCATTATCAGGACGAACACACCTATGAAAATAACAAAGAGTCTGTTCCACGTCGGTGTTCTGGGGCTTTCGCTGCTGGCGACCGGCGTCATGGCGGCGGTCCCTGCGGCCGAAGCGGACAAACTGGGCAAGAGCCTGACCCCGATGGGCGCCGAGATGGCGGGCAACGCTGACGGATCGATCCCGGCCTGGAAGCCGATGGCGAAAAACGCCGGCACCGCCGACAGCAAAGGTTTCCTGTCTGACCCGTTCGCCAGTGAGAAACCACTGTTCACCATCACGGCGCAGAACGTCGACCAGTACAAGGACAAACTCGCACCGGGCCAGTACGCGATGTTCAAGCGCTACCCGGAAACCTTCAAGATGCCGGTCTACCCGTCCCATCGCGGCGCCACCGTGCCGGATGCCGTGTTTGCCGCCATCAAGAAAAACGCCACCGCCACTAACCTGGTGTCCGGCGGCAACGGTCTGGAGAACTTCGAAACCGCAGTCCCATTCCCGATTCCGAAGACCGGCGTCGAAGTCATCTGGAACCACATCACCCGCTATCGCGGTGGCAGCGTGACCCGTCTGGTGACCCAGGCGACGCCGCAGCCGAACGGCTCGTACAGCCTGGTGTACTTCCAGGACCAGTTCGTGTTCCGCGACAAGATGAAGGACTACGATCCGGCGAACCCGGGCAACATCCTGTTCTACTTCAAGCAGAAAGTGACCGCGCCGGCACGTCTGGCCGGTGGTGTGCTGCTGGTGCACGAAACCCTCGACCAGGTAAAAGAGCCTCGTTCGGCGTGGGTCTACAACGCCGGTCAGCGTCGTGTACGTCGCGCACCACAAGTGTCCTATGACGGGCCGGGTACCGCAGCCGATGGCCTGCGTACCTCCGACAACCTGGACATGTACAACGGTGCACCGGATCGTTACGACTGGAAACTCGAAGGCAAGAAAGAGATGTACATCGCCTCCGACAGCTACAAACTCGACTCGCCGCAACTCAAGTACGACGACATCATCAAGGCCGGTCACATCAACCAGGACCTGGCTCGTTACGAGCTGCGCCGGGTCTGGCATGTGGTGGCTACCTTGAAGGAAGGTCAGCGACACATCTACGCCAAGCGTGACTTCTACATCGACGAAGACACCTGGCAAGCGGCCGTGATCGACCACTACGACGGTCGTAATCAACTGTGGCGTGTGGCGGAAGCTCACTCCCAGAATTACTACAACGTTCAAGTGCCGTGGTACACCCTGGAAACCTTGTACGACCTGCAATCGGGCCGCTACCTGGCACTGGGCATGAAGAACGAAGAGAAATCGGCGTATGACTTCGGCTTCACCGCTACCACCAGCGACTTCACTCCGGCCGCTCTGCGCCAGGATGGTGTTCGCTAAGTTGCCCTGAACAGAGGCCGCATCCTCGAGAAACGCCCCGACTGGTTCGGGGCGTTTTTTTTGAATTTCATAACGATCGTTGTAGGACGGTGTGACTGTCGGGTTTGCTCGACACTTCTGCTTGTATTCTTTTTGTAGCCATTTGTAGCAATAACCTTCATTCCCTCTTCGTTTACCGATAGGCTGCGGACATCTGCAACGCCGCCAACCGCCATTCAAACAAGAGCCGGCCATGACTGATCTGTCCCCACACCCGGGCCCTGCAAGCATTGCCGTCGCGGCACTGGACGGGCGTTTTTTTCGGCCTCCGTTGCCCGACGGCCATGTGCTGCGACCTCGTCTGTGCGAGCGCCTGAGTGCGGGCCTCGGTGGCAGGTTGTTGTTGGTCAGCGCACCGGCGGGGTTTGGCAAGAGTTCGTTGGCTGTGGAGTTCTGTCAGGGCTTGCCGGCTCACTGGCAAAGTCTGTGGCTGGGGTTGAGTCCGCGAGACAGCGATCCCGGACGTTTTCTTGAGCGGTTGCTCGAAGGCCTCCAGGACTTTTTTCCGCAACTGGGCAGCAAGTCCCTGGGCCTGCTGAAAATGCGCCAGCGGCATCAACCGTTTGCCTTTGAAGAATGGCTGGACGGTTTGCTCGATGAGTTGGCCGTGCACCTGTCTGCAAGTACGCCCCTGCTGTTGGTGCTGGATGACTACCATTTGGCACAGGGCCCGGTACTCGATCGCTGCCTGCAATTTTTCCTCAATCACCTGCCTGACGGCTTGCTGGTCATGGTCACCAGTCGACAGCGGCCGGACTGGCATCTGGCGCGCCTGCGGCTGTCGCGGCAACTGCTCGAGTTGAATGAACAGGACTTGCGCCTGACTCACGACGAAGCCTTGACCCTGCTTGATCGGCACAGCAGTTCCTTGCGCGGCGAAGCGCTGGAGAGTCTCATCCAGCGCAGCGAAGGTTGGGTCGCCGGACTGCGTTTCTGGCTGCTGGCAGCGTCTGAAGCGGGTTCCCAGGGTGCTTTGCCGCAGACCTTGCATGGCGGGGAAGGGCTGATCCGCGATTATCTGCTGGAAGAAGTCATCGATTGTCTGCCCGCCGAGGTGCAGTCATTCCTTTACGACACAGCACCTCAGGAACGCTTTTGCAGCGAATTGTGCGACGCCGTTCGCGAAGCCCATGACAGTGCCGAGATCCTGCGTTTTCTGCTGGCTCATCAGGTGTTCCTGGTGCCACTGGATGAAAATGGTCACTGGTATCGCTACCACCATTTGTTTTCCGACCTGTTGCGCACCCGGCCCACCGCGCAAGCGATGGTGCCGGCGGCCAGCCTGCACTTGCGCGCCTGTCGCTGGTTCAATGCCCAGGGGCTGCTCGACGAGGCGGTGGAGCAGGCGCTGCGTGCCGGGCACCTGGACGTCGCGGCGAACCTGGTGCAGAACCTCTCCGAAGAGCAGCTGCTGGCCGAACAGAACGTCGGCATGTTGCTGCGCTGGAAAATGGACTTGCCCGACAGCCTGCTGATCAGCACGCCGCGGCTGATCGTGCTGTACAGCTGGGCGTTGGGGCTGGCCTGTCAGCTGGACGCCGCCGAGGAGCTGGCCAGTCATTTGAGTCGCTTCCTGCCGGCCCCGTCGGCCACTGCGCAGAAATCCATGCTGGCGCAATGGCTGGCCCTGAGTGGGGTCATCGCCCGCGGGCGCGGCAATCGCGAGCTGACGTTGCTCTACTGCACCGAAGCGCAGGAGAGCCTGCCCGCCAAACGCTACGGGCAACGCCTGATGTGCCTCTCGACCCTGTCCAACCTGGCCATTGCCGACGGTGACTTGTGGCGTGCCCGCGGGTTGAACCGTGAATCTCTGGAGTTGGCGCAACGGGTCGGCAACCCGCTGTTCGAAGCGCTGGCCCATTACGACCGCGCTCGCGTGCTGCAAGCACGAGGGGAAATCCTTCGTGCGCTGGATGAAGTGCGCCAGGGGCTGCAACGCCTGCAACCGTTATCCCCGCAACGGCTCTATGCCGTGCGCGCCCGACTGACATTGTACGAAGGCTTTTTGTTAGCCCTGCGCTTGCAGCCCCAAGCTGCGCGGGCACGCTTGCAAGCCGGTTTGAATGAAGCACGCGCCTGTCGCGATATCAGCGTATTGATCGGCCATTGTGTGATCGCCAGGCTTGAGGGCATCAGTGGCGAATTCGCCAAAGCCTTCGCTGAACTCGCGGAAGCCGAGCGCCTGATGCACATCTGGGACGTGCCACCGATCTACTACCTGGCGATGATCACCCTGGTCAAATGCGAACTTTGGCTGGCTCAGGGGCGTACCGACCTGGCCGAAGCCTGGCTCGCTCGCTTGGGCCAGACCTACAACGGCGAACACGCGGCAGCCCCTCCGGAGTTCCATCCGCAACTGCCGCTGCATATCGAGTTGCAGCAAGCCTTGCTGGAGGTCATTCAGGGACAGCCGATGCTGGCCGAAGGACGATTGAATGCGTTGCTTGAGCATGGGCAGCAAACGGGCAGGCAGCTGCTCAGCGTGATGGCACTGACTCAGAAAGTGACGTTATTGCTGGGGGGCGGACGCGAGCCCGAGGCCCGCAAGGCCCTGAGTCAGGCGCTGGAAGCGGCGGCCGGGGGCGTGCTGCAACCGTTTGACAGGTTGTTGGCTGAACATCCGGACTGGCTGCGTGGACAACTTCAACTCAGTGCGCCGACGCCCGTTTCACTGAGCCTTGCAGAAAAACTTCCGGCAGTGACAGCCCGTCCCGCAGTGGAGTCATCCGCCGCGGCGGAACAACTCAGTACGCGGGAAATGGCTGTCCTGCGACTGATCGCCCAGGGCTGTTCGAATCAAGAGATCAGCGATCAGCTGTTTATTTCGCTGCACACCGTAAAAACTCACGCCAGCCATATCAACAGCAAGCTTGGGGTTGAACGGCGCACGCAAGCGGTCGCCAGGGCCAAAGACTTGGGTGTATTGCAGTAATCGCCGTTTGAAGACCTCCGAAACAAGTTGGGCCTTGCGATCAGAGGTTTTCGGTCATTTCTCCTCTGAGACAGGCACTCCGGATGTCTGCCCCACGTCGATGGAGTGCTTCAGGATCGACAGTAAGCCTATGGAGCAGTCATCTCCGGTTTTACTGGCAATGGACTGTTGCAAGTTGTCACCCAACACTTCCCTCATTTTTTTTCTGGGCAACGTTGTATTCCACTCCAGCAGCTTTTGGATCGCCGGGGTGGGGACGCCGTTGGATTTGTCATAGAGACTTTGCGCGGTGCCGTCGCTCATGATCGCGAAGCCCGTCGTGGCTTCGATTTGCCCACGATACAACTTGAGCCGCGACGCCGCTTTATGGTCAGTCAGCAACGGGGCGGTATTGGCCGACTCACCATTTTCTGGATGAGAAAGGGCCTGAAGTTGTCCGTCCGCTTCAACGCTTGCGATGACGCCATCGCCCAAGTGACCTGCGAGGTAGCGGCCTTGTGAGTAAGCGACAAACGACAAGGTACAGGCCAGGTCGTTGATATCGCCGCCAAGTTTTGCAGCTTTGCGTCTGAACGCGTCCAGGCAGCGATTAACCAGTCGCTGGGCTGCCTTCGCGTTGTGTTTGTCCATGTTTTGCCAGAGGCTTTCAAAGTTTTTGCAGACAAAAGCCAGGGTAGCGGTGACCGCTACTTGGGCGCCGATGTCGGATTTGGCTCTGGAGCCAGCCCCATCGGCCAATGAAATGCAGGTCACCTTGTTGGACTCTCTGGCCGCGACATAGTCCTGGCAAGGCGTTTGAGTCTTGAGGTGCTCGCGTCCTGCCACAAACGCGCAGGCCGTTTTACAGCTGAAGTCTTCCGGAATCTCAGGCATGGTTCAGACCTGTGCCCAGGCTTCGATACCTTTAATGTCCTGACGAAGGAGATAGTCTTCTTGCATGGGATTATCCTTTTTGGGCTGAGCGTTACAAAAAACGCTTCAAGAGTCGTTTGAACCAGGCATTGGCTTCCTGCCGTCCTGTTTCAAATAGGCGCGGCGCGAGGATAACCTATCAATTTTGCGGATCATAACCGCAGTACCCAGCCTTGGCACCAGGATTAAACCCATGCAAACCCCGAATACAGCCCTCATCCGCGAAACCTTCCCCGTCGGCCCTTTGCAGTGCAACTGCACGATCATCGGCGATCCGATCACCAAAAAGGCCATCGTGGTCGATCCGGGCGGTAATCACGAACTGATCCTCGCGCGGCTCGACGCACTGGGCTTGAAGGTGGTGAGCATCATTCATACTCATGCGCACCTAGATCACTTCCTGGCTTCCGGTCAGTTGAAGGAGAAAACCGGCGCAACCCTGCATTTGCATAAAGAAGATCAATTCCTCTGGGACAACCTGGAGATGCAGTGCCAGATGTTCGGTGTGCCCTACACGCCGGTGCCGTCGCCGGATCGCTGGTTGGCCGATGATGAAGAACTGGCCTGCGGCTGTGGCGTGGCGTTGCACACGCCGGGTCATACGCCGGGCTCCATGAGCTTTTGGTTTTCAGAGGCTAAGCTGCTGATTGCCGGTGACACGTTGTTTCGTCGCGGGGTAGGGCGCACGGATTTGTGGGGTGGCGATCAGGCGACCATCGTGCGGTCGATCAAGCAGCGGCTGTACACCCTCGACGAAGAGGCGACGGTGGTGACCGGGCACGGTCCGGACACACGTCTGGGCGATGAAATGCGCGAGAACCCTTTTGTGCGGGCGTGATTTCTAACGTTGTGAGGGGCGTGGTGGAATTATTTTCATCCGCTATGATCCAACGCCCGCAAAGGTTTAATGCCTTAGTCCGTTGCACCACAGAATGCAAAAAGTAGGAGCTCTTCATGTTCACCAAGCAGCGTTTGATTATTGTCGCTACGGCTGTGGCCTTGCTGTCTGGCTGCGCCTCGCCTAACCCTTACGACAACCAGGGCCAGGCCGACAGTGGTTCCACGGGCATGAGCAAAACCGCTAAATACGGTGGCCTCGGCGCTCTGGCCGGTGCTTTGGCCGGTGCCGCCATCAGTCACGATAACCGTGGCAAGGGCGCGCTGATTGGCGCTGCGGTGGTGGGTGCTTCCGCTGCCGGTTACGGTTATTACGCCGACCAGCAAGAGAAAAAGCTGCGCGCCAGCATGGCCAACACCGGGGTGGAAGTGCAGCGCCAGGGCGATCAGATCAAACTGATCATGCCGGGTAACATCACCTTCGCCACCGATTCGGCGAACATCGCGTCGGGTTTCTATCAGCCGTTGAACAATCTGGCGGGCTCGCTCAAGGAGTTCAGCCAGAACCAGATCGAGATCGTCGGCTACACCGACAGCACCGGCAGCCGCCAGCACAACATGGACCTGTCCCAGCGTCGCGCCCAGAGCGTGGCGACTTACCTGACGTCGCAGGGCGTGAGCGGTGCCAACCTGTCGGCTCGCGGTGCCGGGCCGGATAACCCGATTGCCAGCAACGGTGACGTCAATGGCCGGGCGCAGAACCGTCGGGTAGAGGTCAACCTGAAGGCGATTCCGGGTCAGCAGTATGGCAACCAGCAACAAGGCCAGGTTCAGTAGTATCCGTAACACATGCTCTAAAAAACGGGCGTTGTGCAAAAGCACAGCGCCCGTTTTTTTGCCTCGGATTTGCCTAGTTGGCTTCTTTCACCGCGCTGAGAAACGCGCACGTGCGTTCCTGTTGCGGGTGTTCGAAGATCTGCGCCGGTGTGCCTTGTTCGTGAATCTGCCCCTTGTAGAAGAAGCACACACGATCGGCGAATTCCCGGGCGAAGCCCATCTGGTGGGTGACCATCAACATGGTCAGGTTGTGTTCGGTACCGAGTTTGCGGATCACGTTCAGCACTTCGCCGCACAGTTCCGGGTCGAGCGCTGAAGTCACTTCGTCGAACAGCATGACTTTAGGCCGCATGGCCAGTGCCCGGGCAATGGCCACCCGTTGTTGTTGGCCGCCGGACAGCTGCGAAGGGTAATGCCCCAGTTTGCTGCCCAGTCCCACCAGTTCCAGCAAGTCCGCCGCTCGCTCCCGCGCCTCGACAGGTTTCATGCCGAGGACTTGAACGGGCGCTTCGATGACGTTTTGCAGCGCCGTCATGTGCGGGAACAGGTTGAAGCTCTGGAACACCATGCCGATTTTTCCGCGCACCCGGCGGATGTGCCGATCGTTGGCCGGCACCAGTACACCGTTGCGATTGGGCATGTGAGTCAGCAAGTCGTCCTCGATGCGGATCAACCCGTCATCGATGCCTTCGAGCGTCATCAATACCCGCAGCAGGGTGGATTTGCCCGAGCCGCTGGGGCCGATGATCGCGACTTTCTCACCCGGCGTGACGTCCAGGTTCAAGTGGTCAAGCACGGTGAAGTTGCCGTAGCTCTTGGTGACGTCCTGGAAGCTGACGATCGGCTTGACCGGTTTGGTTTCCTGCATGGCCGTGGCCTCCTGCGGATGCAGCGGGGTCGGGTTGCTGTGCCGGGAAAGGTCGCTGGGTGTCGAGAGTGGAGAAGTCATTAGCGTAGCTCCAGGCGCACTTCAAGGCGCCGTACCAGATAAGCCAAGGCGATGCTCAGGGCGAGGAAAAACAGACCGACCATGGTGATCGGTTCCAGGTAGCGGAAGTTCTCGGAGCCAATGTTTTTGGCCTGTTGCATGATTTCCACCACGGTAATCGCCGACAGCACCGGCGTGTCCTTCAGCATCGCCACCAGGTAGTTGCCCAATGGCGGCAGGATCGGCCGCAAGGCCTGGGGCAGAATGATGTTGCGATAAGCGCTGTACGGAGCGATGTTCAGCGCCGTGACCGCCTCCCATTGCGCCCGCGGCACGGCGTCGAGGCCGCCGCGATAGACCTCGGCGATGTAGCAGGCGTAATGCAGGCCGATGCCCAGAATCCCCACTTGCATGGCAGTCATGCTGACACCGTAGTTGGGCAGCACGTAGTAAAGGAAATACACCTGGATCAGCAGCGGTGTGCTGCGAATGAACTCAATCACGCCGGTGGTCGGCCACGACAGCCAGGCTCTGCGGCTGCGTCGGCCGATGGCCAGGAACAGCCCCAGCACAATCGCAATCAGGAAGCCGATCAGGGTTATGCCCACGGTGTTGAGCGAAGCGCGCAGCAAATCGGGGAGGATTTGCCAGGCGTAGGTCCAGTCGAACAGGGTCATGACAGACCTCCACGCATCCGCCCGCGAGCCAGGCGCCGTTCAATCTGGCGCATGCCGATGTTGATGGCTTGGGCCAGGACGAAATACATCACCAGCGCCAGACTGAAAATTTCCAGGGTCTGGAAGGTCGCCTGATCCAGTTGCCGAGCCCGGAAGCTCAGGTCGGACAAGGTAATCAGCGACACCAGCGAGGTGTTCTTCAGCAATTCGATCAACAGATTGGTGCCTGGCGGAATAGCTGCCAGCAACGCCTGCGGAAGAATGATGCGGCGAAAGCGCTTGTAGCCGCTGAAATTCAGCGCCGTGGAGGCCTCGTACTGACCCTTGGCGACCGAGCTGATCGCACCGCGCATCACCTCCGCGCCGTAAGCGCCGATGTGTAAGCCGAGACCGACAATGGCCACGCTGTAGGGGCTCAGTTCAAGGTTGAACGGCGGCAGCGGCAGCACGAAAAACAGCCAGAACAATTGCACCAGCAACGACGTACCGCGAAACACTTCGATGTAGGCAATGGAAAACCAGCGCAATGGCCGCCATGGCGACATGCGTCCCAGGGCCGCGAGAATCGCCGCGACAATCGCCAGCAGCGAACCGAAAATCGTCACCTGGAGCGTCACCCAGGCGCCTTGTATCAATAGCGGAAGTAATTCACCCATGGTTTAAACCTGGCCATCCGGATTAAGCAGGGAAATAGGCATCGCGCCGTGGCGCCATGCCTGTTTCGGCTATTGAGCGCAGAGCTCGGCAGCCGTTTTGCTTGTCACGTTGGATTTGTCGAACCCGAAAGGGGCGACCGCCTTGAGGTGCTCTTCGGAGCCCAGCCACTTTTTGAGTTCGGCGTTGACCGCATCGCGCAGGTCCTTGTCTTCGGGACGGAAGGCGAGGGCACCGTAGCCGATGTGCGACGGATCGTCCTTGAACTCGGTGACCGCCTCGACTTTTTCGCCACCCTTGGCGGCCAGGCCTTTCATGGTCAGTTGAGTCCCCACGGCGGCATCGGCACGGCCGGCGCGCACGGCTTGCAACTGGGCGGTGGTGTCCGGTACTTGCAGGATTTGCGCATCCTTCACACCCGAATCCCGCGCATACGCCAGGTTCACCGTGCCGGCCATGATCGCCAGTTTCACTTCCGGGTTTTTGGCGATGTCTTCATAGCTGTGCAGGTTCTTCGGGTTGCCTTTAGCCGTGAGCAGCGCGTCCGGCAGTTGATACTGCGGATCGGTAAACAGCACCTGCTTGCAACGGGCCGGGGTGATGTACATACCGGCGGCAATCACATCGAAACGACCGGCGCGCAGGCCAGGAATCAACGAGCCCCACTCGGTCAATACGCCGTCGACCTTGGTAATGCCCATTTTGGCGAAGATGGCTTTGGCGATTTCCGGTGATTCACCGGTGACCCTGCCGTCGGTTTCGGTAAAGGCGAACGGGGTTTCGTTGGCGTAACCGATGCGGATACTGCTGTTCTGTTTGACGGTTTCCAGCGTGTTGGCGGCGTGGGCACTGGCGACCAGGCCGAACATCGCGCAAGCCACGAACAGGCGACGCAAAGCATGGGTGGTGCCGGAGGGGAAATTGCTCATCGATAAAATCTCCTGTTTCTTGTGGACCCGTCGTTGACGGCTCTGTGGTAGGAGGCAGTGTTACAAGAGCAAAGCGTACAAAGACTGATCCCATGGATCGGGACACAGTTCCGGTACAGGTCGATTGGTTTTGTTGTGGGGGCTTGAAACGTGCCCGGCTATCGACCTTGAACCGAGCATACAAAAGCCCTGAGCCTCATTGCATTGCACTAGGACAATTGCTTTGCATGGATTCTCGCGGGATGCTGTCCCGACGAGCACAGACGCGGGTTTTAGCGCTGATGGACAAGTGGAAAGCAGCATTGCAAATCGCCCGCAGCGGCGAGTCCAAATACAAGATCCTGGTGCAGGCGATTGCCGACGATATCGAGCAGGGTGTCCTGGCCAACGATCAGCGCCTGCCGCCCCAGCGAAATGTTGCCGATGCCATGGGCATCAGCGTGCAGACGGTCACCAATGCCTATAAAGAGCTGGAGCGTCAGGGGCTGGTGCGTTGCGAAGTCGGGCGCGGCAGCTTTGTGTCGCGGCGCATGAGCGATCGGGTTGCCACCTACATTCTCGACAGCCCCGAACGGGCCCTGGTGGATTTTTCCATCGCGCGGATCCTGCATACCCGCGAACACGACCAGTTCTGGCGTGACACCTGTCGTGAGCTCAGCACTGAAGAGGATCAGCCGTGGATTCATGCGTTTCGTCCGATTGCCGGCTTCGAATCGCACCGCGAAGCGGCCATGCACTGGATCGGACGGCAAGGTTTGCGGGTCGAGCGCGATGACATCCTGATCACCAACGGCGCGGCCCACGGCATCTTCCTCGCCCTGGCCTCGCTGGCCGGTCCCGACGATGTGGTGCTCTGCGAAGGCGTGACCGACCACGGCGTGATTGGCAACTCCCAGGTGCTGGGATTTACCCTCAAAGGCCTGGAGATGGACCGTTACGGCATTGACCCGGAACATTTCGAAGACATGTGCAGTAACGAGCGCATCACCGCGCTGGTGTGTACGCCGAACCTGAACAACCCGACGACCAGCCTGATGCCGGACAGTCGTCGGCGAGAGATTGCCGACATCGCCCGGCGTTTCGGCGTGCACATCATCGAGGACGATGTGTATGGGCCGTTGCTGGATGAGCATCGCGCGCCGCCCATCAGCCATTACCTGCCGGAGCTGTCGTTCTATTGCACCAGCATGACCAAGTCGGTGCTGACCGGTTTGCGCATCGGTTATCTGGTGATGCCCAAGCGTTTGGCGCTGCGCACCGAAAGCATCCTGCGGGTCAACAGCTGGATGGCCACGCCCATGGTCTCCGAAATCGCCGCACGCTGGATTCGCGACGGTCGCGCCGACACGCTTGTGCGTTTGCAGCGCAAACTCTTGGCCGACCGTCAGGCGATGGTCAGCGAATACCTGGGTGAGTACCTGCTCGGCCAGCATCCTCATGCATTGAATGCGTGGGTCGGCATCCCCCCACATTGGGAGGTCGACAGCCTGGTGCGGGCCCTGCGTCACCGGCACATTGCCGTCACGTCACCTGACCCGTTCACCGTGCGCGGCACGCCTCGGGCCCGAGCGGTGAGGATGTGTGTCGGCGCCGAATGCAGCGACGAAGAAATGCGCGATGCGCTGATCGGCATGCGCGAGATCTTCAGTCAGTACCCGCAAATCCATGACTTTTGAGCGGATAAAAAAACCGGAAAAGTTTGTCGGCTAAATTGCCCTAGTACATTCATCGCGACAATCCAGCCCTCTTAGACTGCGCCCAACACCTCAATCGGGATGCGGTCATGTCAGCGCTGCAGCTAAACGATATTTACCGCGCTCGCCAGCGAATCGAATCGCTGGTCCGGCGCACCGCCATGGAATATTCGCCGAGCCTTTCGCAGCGAGTGGGCGTGGCGGTGTACCTCAAACTCGAATCCCAGCAAATCACCGGCAGTTTCAAACTGCGCGGCGCGAGCAATGCCGTGGCGCAGCTCAGCGCCGGGCAGAAAGCAGGAGGCGTGGTGGCGGCGTCGACCGGCAATCACGGTCGTGCACTGGCGTATGCCGCGTCGCGGCAAGGCGTGAAGGCGACGATTTGCCTGTCGCACCTGGTGCCCGCGAACAAGGTTCAGGCCATTCGGAATCTGGGGGCCGAGGTGTGCATCGTCGGCCAGTCTCAGGACGATGCCCAGCGCGAAGCCGAACGGATTGCCAGCGAGCAAGGCGCGACCTTGCTGCCGCCGTTCGATCATCCGGCCATCATCGCCGGGCAGGGCACCCTCGGTCTGGAAATCCTCGAACAGCAACCGGACGTGGCGCAAATCCTCGTGCCGTTGTCCGGCGGCGGTTTGTTTGCCGGCGTGGCGCTGGCGATCAAAAGCGCCGGTACACACATAGTCACTCACGGCATCAGCATGCAGCGTGGCGCGGCCATGCACGCCAGCCTCGCGGCCGGGCATCCGGTGGAAGTCGAAGAGCTGCCGACACTGGCAGACTCCCTCGGCGGCGGCATCGGTCCGGACAACCGTTACACCTTCAGCATGACCCGCGACCTGTGCGATCACCTGCACCTGCTCAGCGAAGCGTCCATCGCCAATGCCATCCGCCATGCCTATCGCGAAGAGCGTCTGGTGCTCGAAGGCGCAGCGGCGGTCGGCATCGCGGCGTTGCTCGACGGCTTGATCGAACCGCGCGGACCGATCGTGGTGGTGGTCAGTGGCCGTAACGTCGACATCGATCAGCATGTACGCGTCCTGACGGGCGCGGATGCATGAACCCAAACAATAACCGTCTGACTGGAGCGCTGCGTTGATGAGTGAAATCACCTTACTGAGCGAAGCGGATCTGCGCGCCTGTGTGGCGCTGGATCTGCCGAGCATCGAAGCCATCGAACACGCCTTCGTGCTGCTGGCCACGGCGGCGGTGGCGATGCCACCGATCTTGCGTCTGGACATCCCCGAATACAACGGCGAAGTGGACGTGAAGACTGCCTATCTACCAGGCCTGGAGCGTTTTGCGATCAAGGTCAGCCCGGGTTTTTTCGACAACCCGAAACTCGGTCTGCCGAGTCTCAACGGCATGATGATGTTGCTGTCGGCACGCACCGGTTTGCTCGATGCCTTGCTGTTGGATAACGGTTACCTGACCGCCGTACGCACAGCGGCGGCCGGTGCAGTCGCTGCGCGCGCCCTGTCGCGGGTCGACAGTCGCAGCGTCGCGCTGATCGGTGCTGGTGAGCAGGCCGCGTTGCAGCTTCAGGCGTTGCGTCTGGTGCGGCCGATTGAATCCGTTCGCGTTTGGGCACGTGACAGCGCCAAGGCCAAAGACTTCAGCGCCGAGCTGGCGCGCGACAGCGGTCTGGCGGTCACGTCTTGCGCGAGCATCGACGAGGCCATGACTGGCGTGGACATTGCGATCACCTGCACCCCGAGCCGCGAACCCTTGATCGAAGTGCGTCATCTGCACTCCGGCTTGCATATCACGGCCATGGGCTCGGACGCCGAACACAAAAACGAAATCTCTCCTCAGACGCTGGCACAGGTCGACCGCTACGTGGCGGATCGCTTGAGCCAGACGCGAATCCTCGGCGAGCTGCATCACGCGCTGGCGGCCGGTGTTATTGCCGACGAATCGGGCCTGGCCGAATTGGGGCAAGTGCTCGCGGGCCAGCGCCCTGGTCGGACCAGCGATACGCAAGTCACCTTGTGCGACCTCACCGGCACCGGCGCCCAGGACACCGCCATGGCCAATCTGGCCTTCGAGCGCGCGCGCTCGGCCGGCAAGGGTTTTCAGTTCGGCAGCTAATCCGTTTTTTCATCCGTGCGTCATTTATCAGAGGGCAGGTGCATGTCTCAGATAGTCGTCAATCTTCCGTTCGAACGGGAGGAATACGCCCAGCGTCTGGCCAAGGTTCGAGCGGCCATGCAGGTTCAGGGCATCGAGCTGTTGCTGGTCACCGATCCGTCGAACATGGCCTGGCTGACCGGCTATGACGGTTGGTCGTTTTACGTCCACCAATGCGTGTTGCTGGCGCTCGACGGCGAGCCTGTCTGGTTCGGTCGCGGGCAAGATTCCAACGGCGCCAAACGCACCGTGTTCATGCAACACGAGAACATCGTCGGTTACCCGGACATCTACGTGCAGTCCCGGGAACGCCATCCGATGGATTACCTGTCGCGGGAAGTCATCAGTGCCCGGGGGTGGGACGCGCTGACCATCGGCGTGGAGATGGACAACTATTACTTCAGCGCCGCCGCCTATTTGTCGCTGAAGAAACACCTGCCGAAGGCCACGCTGATTGATGCGGTCGGGCTGGTGAACTGGCAGCGGGCGATCAAGTCACCCCAGGAAATCGCCTACATGCGCATCGCTGCGCGCATCGTCGAAAACATGCACGGGCGGATCCTCGAACGGATCGAGCCGGGCATGCGCAAAAACGAACTGGTGGCCGAGATCTACAGCAGCGGCATCCTCGGCGCCGACGGCCACGGTGGCGATTACCCGGCCATCGTGCCGCTATTGCCGACCGGCGCCGACGCCAGCGCACCGCACCTGACCTGGGATGATTCGCCGTTCGAAAAAGGCGCCGGAACGTTCTTTGAAATTGCCGGTTGCTACAAGCGCTATCACTGCCCGCTGTCGCGCACGATCTATTTGGGCAAACCACCGCAGCACTTCCTCGACGGCGAAAAAGCCGTGGTCGAAGGCATTGCAGCCGGGCTCGACGCGGCCAAACCGGGCAACACCACCGGCGACATTGCCGTAGCGTTTTTCAAAGTGCTGGAGAAGTTCGGCATCCACAAGGACAGCCGTTGCGGCTACCCGATTGGAATCAGTTATCCGCCAGACTGGGGCGAGCGCACCATGAGCCTGCGTCCCGGCGACACCAGTGTGTTGCAACCGGGCATGACGTTCCACTTCATGCCGGGCCTGTGGATGGACGATTGGGGGCTGGAAATCACCGAAAGCATTTTGATCACTGAGACCGGCGTCGAGACGCTGTGCAATGTGCCACGCCAACTGTTCGTGAAGGATTGAGCCATGAGCGAGCTGCCTGACAACCCGATCAGTGCCACGGTGGACTTTGCCCGCGAAGGCGTGCAGCACGGATTTCTCAAATTGCCGTATTCCCGGGACGATTCGGCCTGGGGCGCGGTGATGATTCCGGTTTCGGTGATCCAGCGCGGTCAGGGGCCGACTGCGTTGCTTACCGGCGGTAACCACGGTGACGAATACGAGGGGCCGGTGGCGCTGAGCAAACTGGCGCAGGGCCTGACAGCTGCCGACGTGACCGGGCGGGTGATTATCGTCCCGTTCATGAACACCCCGGCGTTCCATGCCGGGCGGCGGACTTCACCCATCGACAAGGGCAATCTGAATCGCAGTTTCCCCGGCAAGCCGGACGGCACGGTGACCGAGAAAATCGCCGATTACTTCAACCGGACCTTGTTGCCCTTGGCCGATATCGTGCTGGACATTCATTCGGGCGGGCGCACCCTGGATTTCCTGCCGTTCGCCGCTTGCCATGTGCTGCCCGATAAACAGCAGCAGGCCCAATGTGAAGCCGGCATGCGCGCATTTAATGCGCCCTACAGCATGCGCATGCTGGAGCTGGATGCCGGGGCGATGTACGACACCGCCGCGGAGCGTCAGGGCAAGGTCTTTGTCACCACCGAACTGGGTGGCGGAGGTTCGTCCAGTGCGCGCAGTGTGGCGATTGCCGAGCGCGGAGTGCGCAATTTGCTGGTGCACGCGGGGATTCTCGAAGGCGAGGTCCAGACTGCTGAGTCGATCATGCTCGACATGCCTGACGCGGACTGTTTCATCGCCAGCGAACACGACGGCCTGCTGGAAATGTGCCGCGATCTGGGCGACAACGTGGACAAAGGCGAAGTGATCGCCCGCGTTTACGACGCCACTCGCAGCGGCGTCGCCCCGGTGGAGTATCGCGCTGCCCGCAGTGGTTTGCTGGCGGCGCGGCATTTTCCTGGATTGGTGCAGTGCGGCGATACCGTGGCAGTCATCGCCGATGTGTTGACCTAACCCCAAACCCTGTGGGAGCGAGCTTGCTCGCGATGACGGTGTGCCAGTCAACGTAAATGTTGAATGTCAGTCCGCTATCGCGAGCAAGCTCGCTCCCACAGGTCAGTGTTCAGCACCAACGCTTCTTATCAACCGGAGATTATCGGCCCATGCACAAGCTCGATCGCTATGACCTGAACATCCTGCGGATCCTCGCCGAAGACGGACGGATCACCAAATCGAGCCTGGCCGAGGCGATCAATCTTTCGGTAACCCCGGCATGGGAGCGCGTGCGCAAACTCGAAGCCCTGGGCTTGATCAAGGGCTACCGGGCGCAGATCGACTGGACCGCGGTGTTCAAAAGTCAGCAGGTGCTGGTGGAAATCACCCTGGCCCGGCACACCGCCCAGGACATGCGGCGTTTCGAGCAACGCATGAGCGAGGCTGCCGAAGTGGCGTTCTGTTATGCCACGGGTGGCGGTGTCGATTACATGGCGATGATCCAGGCACCGGACATCGACCATTACCAGCGCTTTATCGACCAGTTGCTGCTCGATGACCTGGGTATCGAACGCTACTTCACCTACATCGTGACCAAGACCATCAAGACCGCCGGAGCGTTGCCGGCCGAGTTGGCGCAGGAGCCATAAGCCGACGCAAAAACCTCACCGCAAAAAGCTGCTGTTTGCCGGTGTTCAATCAGAAAAAACCGCCAGTTTCGCCCCGTCAAACGCCAAATCACCCGGGCCGCGCTGCCCTAGCATGGATTCACGCACACGGTTTGGAGTGAACGCCATGACATACAAACATCCGCTGTTGTTCAAAGCGCTCTGCTACATCGACGGGCATTGGGTCCACAGTGACAGCGGCCACAGCGTCGCCGTGCACAACCCTGCCGATCAGACGTTGATCGGTCATGTGCCGATGCTCGATCAGCCTCAGATCGTCGCCGCGGTTGATGCCGCACACCGGGCGTTTGCGGCCTGGCGTGAACAAAGCCTCGATGCCCGCGGGACGATTCTGCGGCGCTGGGCGGCGTTGATCCTTGAGCACCAGGAAGACCTGGCGCGGATTCTCAGCCAGGAACAAGGCAAACCTCTGGCCGAGTCCCGTGGCGAAATCGCCTACGCCGCCAGTTTCATTCCGTGGTTTGCCGAAGAGGCGCGGCGCCTTTACGGGCAGAACATCCCCAGCCATATCCCCGGCGCGCATCTGGGCACGATCAAGGAACCGGTTGGCGTCTGTGCACTGCTGACGCCGTGGAATTTTCCTTCGGCGATGATCACCCGCAAAGCCGCCGCCGCATTGGCCGCCGGTTGCACCGTGGTGATCAAACCGGCCCACGAAACGCCGTATTCGGCATTGGCCCTGGCGCAACTGGCGGAAGAGGCGGGCTTCCCGGCCGGCGTGTTCAACGTGGTGCTGGGCGAACCGCAAATGACCATGCAAACCCTGGTGCAGGACACTCGCGTGCGTTCGGTCAGCTTCACCGGCTCGACCCGCGTCGGTAAGTTGGTCCTGCAAGCGGCGGCCCGGGATGTGAAGAAGGTGTCGCTGGAACTGGGCGGCAACGCGCCGTTCATTGTCTGCGCCGATGCCGATCTGGAACTGGCGGTGAAAGTCGCGGTGGAGGCCAAATTCCAGACCTCCGGCCAGGATTGCTGCGCGGCTAACCGGATCATGGTGCAGCGCTCGATCTACCCGGCATTCCTCAGCCGCTTTGCCGCCGCCGTGCGCGAGCTGCGGGTTGGCCCGGCGCTGGTGGGTAATCAAGAGCAAAGCGTCGACATTGGTCCGTTGATGCATCAAGCCGCGTTCGATGTCACGGCCGAGCGAGTCGAAGACGCTCTACAACGTGGTGCGCAGCGGCTGGTCGGCGGCGAGGCCCATGCCCTTGGCGGGTTGTTCTACCAGCCGACGGTGCTGGCCGATGTCACGCCGCAGATGCGCATCTACCGCGAAGAAAATTTCGCGCCGATTGCCGGGGTGATGCCTTTCGACACCCTCGAGCAAGTCATCGAAATGGCCAATGACACCGAATACGGTTTGGCCGCCTACATTTGTTCCAATCGTCTGGACCTGATCTACCCACTGATTCGCCGTCTCGACCATGCGATGGTCGCGGTCAACGGCGTCAAGTTCACCGGCCACCCGATCCCGTTCGGTGGCATGAAAGCCTCGGGCCTGGGCCGCGAAGGCGGCACCGAAGGCTTCGAAGCCTTTGTCGAAACCAAATACTTTTGCCTGCACCATCAAGGCCAGTTCTAAGGAGACATGCCATGAACCAAGAACTCGATACGCTGTTCGAACAAGACCGCGCGCATTTCATGCACCCGTCGACCCACGCCCATGACCACGCCAGTGGCGCGCTCAAGGGGCGCATCATCAAGAGTGCGTCGGGTATTCGTATCCGCGACCACGAGGGGCGCGATTTCATCGACGCCTTTGCCGGACTGTACTGCGTGAACATCGGCTACGGCCGTACCGAAGTGGCCGACGCGATCTACAAGCAGGCCAAGGAATTGGCCTATTACCATACCTATATGGGCCACTCGACCGAGGCGATCATCGAGCTGTCCAGCCGCATCATCGACTGGGCGCCCGAGGGCATGAAAAAGGTTTATTACGGGCTGTCCGGTTCCGACGCCAACGAAACCCAAATCAAACTGGTGCGTTACTACAACAACGTATTGGGTCGCCCAGAGAAGAAGAAAATCATCTCCCGTGATCGCGGTTATCACGGCTCGGGCATTATGACCGGCAGCCTCACGGGCCTGCCGACCTTCCACCAGCATTTCGACTTGCCCGAACAAGGCGTCAAACATACGGTTTGCCCGCACTGGTACCGCAAGGCACCGGCCGGCATGGATGAAGTGGCGTTCGTGCGCTATTGCGCCGACGAACTGGAAAAAATGATCCTGGCCGAAGGGCCGGACACCGTGGCCGCGTTCATCGGCGAACCGCTGATGGGCACCGGCGGCATCATCGTTCCGCCGGCCGGCTACTGGGCTGCCATTCAAGCGGTACTGAATAAATACGACGTGTTGCTGATCGCCGATGAAGTGGTCTGCGCCTTCGGTCGACTGGGTTCGAAGATGGGCAGTCAGCGTTACGGCATGCGCCCGGACCTGATTACCACCGCCAAAGGTCTGACCAGCGCCTATGCGCCGTTGTCGGCAGTGATCGTCGGCGAAAAGGTCTGGGATGTGATCGAAAAGGCTTCCGAATCCCAAGGGGCCATGGGGCACGGCTGGACTTACTCCGGGCATCCGATTTGTGCGGCGGCGGCCTTGGCCAACCTCGATATTCTGGAACGGGAAAACCTGACGGCCAATGCCGAGAAGGTCGGCAGCTACCTGAACCGTCGGTTGCGCGAAACCCTGGAAGGCCATCCGCTGGTGGGTGAAGTGCGCGGTGATGGCATGCTTGCCGCGGTCGAGTTCATGGCTGATCGTGAGCAGCGCACACCGTTTGATGCAGCGTTGAAGGTCGGCCCGAAAGTATCGGCAGCCTGTCTCGAGCGCGGCATGATCGCTCGGGCGATGCCCCATGGCGACATTCTCGGCTTTGCACCGCCGTTGATCCTGACCGAGGAAGAGGCCGACCTGATCGTCGACATCACTAAGAGTGCGGTTGATCATGTGGCCAGCGAGGTGTTGGGCTAAGCGTTCCCGGCCTGAGCTTTTTGTGTTGTCTGTTCGGGCCTCATCGCGGGCAAGCCCGCTCCCACAGGATTTTTGTTTGATCACTATTTTGTGATCGGCTGGGAACACTGTGGGAGCGGGCTTGCCCGCGATGAGGCCCGATCGGGCACCGCAGATATTGGATCAGAAATAAAAAGCCCTCGGACAATCACTTGTCCGAGGGCTTTTTGTGTCGCGCGAAACCTGATTACTTCTTCAGGCCGTAATGCTCATCGAGCATGCCCGGCGCGTTCGGGGCTTTGGGAGCGTAGTCGCGAGGCGGCTCCTGATTGCGCGGCGGCGTCAGGCGTTCCCGTGGGGCGGCTGCCGCATCGGCGTGCAGCGAGGCCAGCAGGCGTTGGCGGGTTTGCTCGTCCAGGGCCAGGCGGTTGGCGCCCTCGGCGAGGTGATCCTGCACTTCCTGATAGCTCGCAGTCAGTTTCTTGACCAGGGTTGCAGTGCTGTTGAAGTGGGTGACCACCTCGTTCTGATAACTGTCGAAACGTTCCTGAATGTCATCCAGCTGACGTTGTGTGCTGCTAGGCGCGGCATTCGGCACCAGGCGAGCGATCAGGAAACCAATGGCGACACCCACAACCAGGGCAAGAGTCGGCAACAACCAAACTAAGAGCGAGTGTTCCACGAGTCCTTCCTCTATAAACGGCTTTGCTTTACGTTAACGGCTCGAACCTGCGCTGTATACCGCGATTCACTCGCAATAGATTGGCACAGACAATTTGCTAGACGAGTCGACCCGATTCGAGGTCACGGAGTTCCTTCCTTGCTTATGCGCGAAACCCCTGTAGTGATTGATGGCCCGGTCGGCCAACTGGAAGCACTTTACCTGGACAACGACCAGCCCCGCGGCCTGGCGCTGATCTGCCACCCGAACCCGGTGCAGGGCGGCACCATGCTCAACAAAGTCGTCTCGACCTTGCAGCGCACCGCGCGCGATGCCGGTTTGATTACTTTGCGTTTCAATTATCGCGGCGTCGGCGCCAGCGAAGGCAGCCACGACATGGGCACTGGCGAAGTCGACGATGCTCAAGCGGCCGCCGAATGGCTGCGGGCCAAGCACCCGGAATTGCCGCTGACGCTGTTCGGTTTCTCCTTCGGCGGTTTTGTTGCCGCCAGCCTCGGCGGACGCCTGGAAGCGAAGGGCGAACAGCTGAAACATTTGTTCATGGTCGCGCCCGCTGTCATGCGTCTCGGCGATCAGGATCAACTGCCGCAGCAAGGCGAACTGACCCTGATCCAGCCGGAAACCGACGAAGTCATCGACCCGCAAGCCGTCTACGACTGGTCCTCGAAACTCGAGCGTCCCCATGAGCTGCTGAAAGTGGCAGAATGCGGACACTTTTTTCATGGCAAGCTGACCGATCTCAAGGATCTGATCCTGCCGCGTCTTTCGAATTGATTGCAGTCTGACAAGCGATTACCCATGACGACTCGTACCCGTATCCTCACCGGCATCACCACCACCGGCACGCCGCACCTGGGCAACTACGCCGGCGCCATCCGCCCGGCGATCATCGCCAGCCGTGACAGCAATGCCGATTCGTTCTACTTCCTGGCCGACTACCACGCCCTGATCAAATGCGATGACCCGCTGCGCATCCAGCGCTCGCGCCTGGAAATCGCCGCGACCTGGCTGGCCGGTGGCCTGGATGTGGACCGCGTAACCTTCTATCGCCAGTCCGACATCCCGGAAATTCCCGAGCTGACCTGGCTGCTGACCTGCGTCGCCGCCAAGGGCCTGCTCAACCGTGCCCACGCCTACAAGGCTTCGGTGGACAAGAACGTCGAAACTGGCGAAGACCCGGACGCTGGCATCACCATGGGCTTGTACAGCTACCCGGTGCTGATGGCCGCGGATATTCTGATGTTCAACGCCCACAAGGTGCCGGTCGGTCGTGACCAGATCCAGCACGTGGAAATGGCCCGTGACATCGGTCAACGCTTCAACCATCTGTTTGGTCAGGGCAAAGAATTCTTCACCATGCCTGAAGCGCTGATCGAAGAAAGCGTTGCCACGCTGCCAGGCCTCGACGGTCGCAAGATGTCGAAGAGCTACGACAACACCATTCCGTTGTTCAGCAGCGCCAAGGAAATGAAGGACGCCATTTCGCGGATCGTTACCGACTCCCGTGCACCGGGCGAAGCGAAAGATCCGGACAACTCGCACCTGTTCACCTTGTTCCAGGCCTTCGCCACCCCGGCGCAGTCCGACGAGTTCCGCAGTGAACTGTTGCAGGGCCTGGGTTGGGGCGAGGCGAAGAATCGTCTGTTCCAGCTGCTCGACAGCGAGCTGGGCGAGTCCCGCGAGCGTTATCACCAGTTGATCGAACGCCCGGCAGATCTGGAAGACATCCTGCAGATCGGCGCCAAAAAGGCCCGCTCGGTAGCGACACCGTTCCTCCACGAACTGCGTGAAGCGGTTGGTCTGCGTTCTTTCGTCGCTCAGACCCAAGTCGCGACCACCACCAAGAAGAAAGCCGCGAAAGCCGCGCGTTTCGTCAGCTTCCGTGAAGACGACGGCAGTTTCCGCTTCCGTCTGCTGGCGGCCGATGGCGAGCAACTGCTGCTGTCGCGTAACTTTGCCGACGGTAAAACCGCAGGCCAGGTGACCAAGCAGCTGCAATCGGGTCAGCCATTGGACGTGCGCAACGAAGACCTGAGCTTCAGCGTCTGGCTGGAAGGCGAGTGCGTTGCCGACAGCCCGGCCTTTGCTGACAGCACCGCTCGCGATGCTGCCATCGAGACCCTGCGGGTTGCTCTGACGCCGGTTCAGGAATAAATCAGCGGCTCGGCCCGACCAAGGGCCGATTGCCATTCCCACGGGCCGTCGCTACAGTGACGGCCCGTTTTTGTTGCCTTGCTAACGAATTATGACGCCCCTAGAACGATATCAAGCTGATCTGAAACGCCCGGAATTCTTTCATGACGCCGCGCAGGAAACTGCGGTGCGCCATTTGCAGCGCCTGTACGACGATCTGGTCGCGGCCTCGCACAGCAAACCGGGTCTGTTCGGCAAACTGTTTGGCAAGAAAGACGCGGCACCGGTCAAGGGTCTGTACTTCTGGGGCGGCGTCGGCCGTGGCAAGACCTATCTGGTCGACACCTTCTTCGAAGCGCTGCCGTTCAAGGAAAAGGTCCGCACTCACTTCCACCGCTTCATGAAGCGCGTGCACGAAGAGATGAAGACCCTCGGCGGCGAGAAAAACCCGCTGACCATCATCGCCAAGCGTTTCTCTGACGAAGCCCGGGTGATTTGTTTCGATGAGTTCTTCGTGTCCGATATCACTGACGCGATGATCCTCGGCACGCTGATGGAAGAGCTGTTCAAGAACGGCGTGACCCTGGTCGCGACGTCGAACATCGTGCCGGACGGTCTGTACAAGGACGGTCTGCAACGTGCGCGCTTCCTGCCAGCCATTGCGCTGATCAAACAGAACACCGAGATCGTCAACGTCGACAGCGGCGTCGATTATCGTCTGCGTCACCTTGAGCAAGCGGAGCTGTTCCACTTCCCGCTGGATGATGCGTCCCACGAAAGCCTGCGCAAGAGCTTCCGCGCTCTGACGCCGGAATGCACGGCAGCCATCGAGAACGATGTGTTGATGATCGAGAACCGCGAAATCCGTGCCGTGCGCACGTGCGATGACGTGGCCTGGTTCGACTTCCGCGAACTCTGCGACGGCCCGCGCAGCCAGAACGATTACATCGAGCTGGGCAAGATCTTCCATGCCGTGTTGCTCAGCGGTGTCGAGCAGATGAGCGTCACCACCGACGACATCGCCCGACGCTTTATCAACATGGTCGACGAGTTCTACGACCGTAACGTGAAGCTGATCATTTCCGCTGAAGTCGAGCTCAAAGACCTCTACACCGGCGGTCGCCTGAACTTTGAGTTCCAGCGCACCCTGAGTCGTCTGCTGGAAATGCAGTCTCACGAATTCCTGTCCCGGGCGCACAAGCCGTAGGACATTTCGGTAAATGAGAAAGGCCTGCATTGCAGGCCTTTTTTGTGCGCCCAGTCGCGACGTTCGTCAGCTGGCTACCAGCAGTCCAATAAACGGAATGATCAGCAACGTGCTGATGGCCATGGCCAGTACATTGCCGATGAAACCGTGCATGTCGGCCGGCAACCGCTTGGCAATCGCGCAGGCCAGGGGTGGCGCAATCAATGCCCCCAGCAGTGCGCTTGAGGCGATGACCTGCCAGCTGCCGCCGTACGTCAGAACGGCCGCCGGTACGACTGACACCAACGGAACGTAGGTGGGATACCAGCCGCGCAATATCCATTGCTGACGCCAGATCACTACGCCTAACGCCGAGGTCAACGCTTGCGCGGCGATCAGTTGGGGCAGCAAGCCCGTGCCATACACCGGGCTTGTGGGGTTCAAGGTGTAAGCCATCAAGGCGCCGGCGATCAAACCGAGACTGGCCCATTCATTGCCAAAGAACGGCGCTTCCGAAAAGTCGGCCAACACCCGGCGCAGGCTCCACACGACACCATAATCGGGCGTTTTGGTGATGGCGGGTGCGGGCACAGGGGGGGACGGTTTCTTGGGTGGGTCGGACTTCACCAGGCTCGGCAGGTAACGACAGAGCAGAAAAGCGCCGACGCTGGCGACCGCCATGCCCGTGACATTGCCGATCACCGCCGGCAATCCAAGGGGGTTGCAGACGTAATTGACGATCAACAAGCACATCGGAGTGACGAACACGGCGCCCATGATTGCGCCATTGATTGTGACCTTCCAGCCGCCGCCAAACATCAGCACCATCGCCGCCGGCAACGAAACAAAGGCGGCAAACGTCGGTTGCCAACTGGAGGCCGTGACCGTCCAGCCCCACAGAAGGTTGCTCAACAACAGGCCCAGCAACGAGCTGGTGACGAGCCACGGCCATAATCCGCTGCCGTAGCAAATGGTAAAACCTTGCCAGGCTTTTCCCGTTCTATTCGCCCAGTAGGCCAGGTAGGCGCCTGCAAGCAACCCGATCGAAGCGAACTCATGTTTGTAGAATGCCACCTCGCTGATGTCTCCCAAGACCCAGCGCAGCCAGGCACTGGGCTCCGGGAGGCTCGACACCATGTGACTGTAGTCTGGCCAATGGGCTGACCAGGATGTCCGGTAGGTGAATGAGAGCCAGATGATCAACAGCGTCGTGCCGAGCATCAGCCAGATGATCGCCCTATCCAGCCGCGACCTGGCGGCAAGCCGGTTTTGCGGTTTTTCGTTTGTGGTTTCCATCAGTCATTCCCCTTATCAGCGCGGCAGACAAGGGTGTTGGGTGTAACCGAGCATTTGATCGTAGAGATCGGTGCGACGATCGCGATGCAGATCGTTCAGGTTGTTCCAGATGGGCGCGCTGCGGGAGCTGGTCAGGTCGATGTCGGCAAACAGAATTTCTTCCTTGTCCGCTGACGCCACCGCGCCAATCGGCCAGCCGTTTGTGCCCGCGATCAGCGAGCAGCCCAGGTAACGTGCACCTCGCTCTTCGCCGATCCGGCTCGCCGCCGCAATAAACACATTGTTGACGTGAGCCGCCGTCATTGTCAGGTACGACGCCATGCACTTGCCGGCGTCATCGAACAGCGGCGGAGGTGTCCACACCCAGTTGTTCAGGCTGCAAATGATGTCCGCACCTTGCTGACTGAGGATTCGCGGCACTTCCGGGAACCAGATATCCCAGCAGATCAACAATCCGATACGGCCAATAGGCGTATCGAAAACTGGAAAGCCCTGATCTCCCGGTGTGAACCACAGCTTCTCCAGGTTCCACAAATGGGCTTTGCGATACTTGCCGATAAAACCGTCAGGCCCGACCAGAACGCCGGTGTTGAACAGCCGCATGCCATCGCGCTCGGTCAAGCCTGCCACCAGGTAAACCTTGTACTGGCGGGCGAAGTCCACCCAGATTTGCACACTCGGCCCGTCGGGAATCACCTCCGAATGGTCGAACGCGTCTTGCCGATTGCTGAAGAAATAACCTGTGCTGCAAAGCTCGGGCAGCACGATGAGATTGGCACCGCCATTTACCGCTTCCAGGGCCAGCTCCAGACCATGACGCAGATTGCCTGCACGTTTCTCTTTGCCGACTTGTGGGTCGAATTGCACGACTGCTACACGAACAGGACTTGTTGGCTCGCTCATTCTCGATGACCTCTTTTTTATTGTTATTCACGCTGTTTAGCTGCGTGTTTATAAGAGTTGAAATGGCATTTTTGCGTAAGTCAGCGGCTTCCGTTTGAGCTGTAGTCCGTGTCCGAAGATCGCGCAGGGCAGAGCGCCCGAATTCTTCTGCCGGGGCGCAAGGTGGCGTAATAGAGCGGTTACGCAGAGACAGAACCAACGCGCAGGGCGCATTGGTTCTGGGCGATGGAGCCGGATGTCAATTGCGGATGCGGTAGTGCGGGTAGTCGCTCATGCAGAATCCGCCGTTGAATACCGCTGCGGTTTTATTGCAGATATGAATCACGGCATCCACGGCGCCGCGAAAGCACGGCTCTGTCCAGCCGGCATCGACTGAAAACGATTCGCCGGAAAAATACAGGCCGGACACATGCGAGAAATCCCGGTTGTACTTCATCAGGCTCACCGCGTCGTAATAAGTGCCGGGCCGGTATAACTTTGCGCAGCCCAAAGCGTTTCTGTCCGTCATCCAGCGTTGGACCACGGCATGTTCAGTTTTAATGTAGGGAGAAATCTTCTGCTGGATATTGGCGGAGTTCATCAGTATCCGGTCGAGTTCCTCTACGCACTTCGCCACCAGTTCCTGGTCGTTAAATAACGCCAGTTTGGTGGCGTCATCCTCCCACGTGTAACTTAGTAATATGCAGTCGTATGGATAATTCTCGTTATAGCGATAGCTGTATACGTCGTGAATGAAACTGTCGGTCACAATGGCGTGGGGGATTCGGGTTTGGCTTGAAAGGAATGATTTACTTAAGGGGGCGTACACTTTGCAACTTGTTTCCCAGTGTGCCGTTTTGTAAGCGTTGATCATCGCGAATGGCAGCATCTGCTGATTGAAGTTTTCGAGCCGGATACCTGTTTCGATCAACCATGAAGGCAAGGTCATGATGACGGCGTCAAAGTCATCGAACAGTTCCTGCGATTGACAGGGCTGGCTGAATTTCCATGTGTAGTAGACGCGTACTTTTTGATCGTCCAGCTTCTTCAGTTTGTTGACGGATGAATCGGTGAAAAATCCGTCGCCTCTTTCAAGGCAGTGTTCGTAGAACGACGTGCGCGCGCTGTCGGTGTTCATGAACAGCAGGCATTCGTCCAGCGCAGCGAGGCCAATGTAGCGCGGGCTGTCGAAAGGCAGGCCCTTCGCATCGAGAACAGCGTCGCTGTGCAAGTAAGGCGCGGGAAGCGGTTCGCCGCACGAATCGACCCGACCGTGAACCAGTTGCAGGCGACTGCTGAATCCGAAAATGGCGGTACGCAGTGGGTAGAGCGCGCACACGTCATAAAAAGCGCCCCAGCTACCATCGCCGATGCCAATCGAATAGAACAGGGTAGATTCGTGCGAGGTCATTCCGACTCCGCCGAAATCTCCTGGTTTGTCCTTGTTCCAGGTTTCCAGCACCGGCATGCAGACCAGGTCGCGAAACGAAACACGCTCGTACCTGTCGACGATGGCCGCCCAGACGGCTTCCCACTCCTGCGTGGCGTAGATCAGCGCAATCTGGCGAGTCATCCTGGCGGCAAAGGCCTTCCACTTGGCATAAACCGTTTGCAGCGCCTCGTCGGGTGGAGGCGTCAAGCCGTCTTCATTCGTCCAGATCAACATGTGCGGATCCGCGCGACCACCCAGGCTGCCTTCCTGAAGATAAATGCCTGTCGAACTCACCCACTGACTTCCCGGATTGGGGAAGTCAGATAGCGCCAGGTCAAATGCCTTGGCGTAGTAAGCCATCAGCGATCGGCCCTCTTTGGGTGGCTCGTTTTCTCTATTGAAAAATGGAAGACGCATGGCGCCCATCTCGAAAGGTGTATGACTTTCTTTTATTGGATGGCTGCCATGGACGGTCAGGTGCCTGCCGCCAATGCGTGTCGATTGTTCTATCAGTGTCACGTCGGTAAAACCGCAACGATAAAGTTCTCGGGCGGCAGTGAGTCCGGTAACGCCTGCGCCAATGATGCATATTTTATGGGTGGGATCAGTTGCCTTTGCTACGCCGTGTTCCTGCTCAATTAACGCTCGGTAGTCAAAGCATAAGTCCGGCGGATTTGGGAATCGACCTGACCATTTATTTTTAGCCTGGAGATTTTCGGTCTTGTCGTTAAATGAGAGAAGCTGGGAGCTTGTTTCTGTGGTCATTGTTGATCTTCCCTGAAGTGCAGTTCAGCTGGCGGGAAGACTATATTGGGGTTCTCAGTAAGCGGCTCGCAAGCGTACAAAGGACTTGTTCGGTGCTCTGCATTCCGTTTTTCATGTAAGGGAAATAATCACGCGAACGTTATCTTTAAACACTGTTGGTGTTTGCAGTTTAATTCTGAAACAGGCGCCGCTTGGCAATTCCGTGGCGGCGCCTGTATCAACAGTTATGCAGCCTGTTGAAACTGCTGCCGATACTGGTTCGGCGACAGCTCGGTGTGCTGGCGGAACAGCCGAGCGAAGAAGCTCGCGTCGTCGTAACCGACTTCATAGCTGATGGTCTTGATGCTCTTGCGGCTGCCGGAGAGCAGGCCCTTGGCGGTTTCGATGCGCAGGCGTTGCAGGTAATGCAGCGGCTTGTCGCCGGTGGCGGTCTGGAAGCGCCGCATGAAATTACGGATGCTCATGCCGTGTTCGCGAGCCACGTCTTCGAAGCGGAATTTGTCGGCGAAGTGTTCTTCGAGCCAGTGCTGGATCTGCAGGATGATCACATCCTGGTGCAGCTTCTGACCGCCGAAACCGATTCGTCCTGGCGAGTAGCTGCGCTGCACTTCATAAAGAATGTCCCGCGCGACGGCCTGGGACACGTTGGCGCCGCAGAAGCGTTCGATCAGGTAAATGTAAAGGTCGCAGGCCGAGGTGGTGCCGCCCGCGCAATACAGGTTATCGGCATCGGTCAGGTGCTTGTCCTGATTGAGCTGAACCCGCGGGAAGCGTTCGGCAAACGCATTGAAGAAGCGCCAGTAAGTGGTCGCTTCCTTGCCGTCGAGCAGCCCGGCCTCGGCCAGCCAGAACACCCCGGTGGCTTCGCCGCAGAGTACTGCGCCGCGAGCATGCTGCTGACGCAGCCAGGGCAGGACCTGTGGATAACGTTGGCAAAGGGTGTCGAAATCGTCCCAGAAGGCTGGAAGGACAATGATGTCGGCGTTTTCCAGGCCGCCGTCCACCGGCATGACCACATCGCTGAAGCTGTTCACCGGTTTGCCGTCGGGGCTGACCAGGCGGGTTTCGAACGCC
This sequence comes from Pseudomonas sp. Root329, assembly GCF_001424925.1. NCBI lineage: Bacteria > Pseudomonadati > Pseudomonadota > Gammaproteobacteria > Pseudomonadales > Pseudomonadaceae > Pseudomonas > Pseudomonas sp. Root329. The sequence goes on from NZ_LMCV01000006.1 coordinate 106,885, forward strand.
GGAGTCAGGCCTTGGCCCAGTTGTTTGCCGTAACGCAGGCTGGCCAGGTGGAAGAAATCCTTGGCTTGCATGAGGGTGGAAGCGAAAACCCGGTCGATAGCCAGGATGCTGACGCGCCGCAAGGGCGTGGAGACTTGGTTAGACATAATTCAACTTTATTCTTATAGGGGAAAGTGGTCACCAGACGGCTGGATCGTCTTATTTTTTGTCTGATGTGTCCAGTGTCCTGTATCGGATGCGGGGCATAGTCTTTGGAGGTCAATTCCGGCTAACAATAACGACAGGTGCCGCATGATCCCCAGAACCTTGTTCAGTTCCGAGCACGAACTTTTTCGCGACAGTGTGCGAACGTTCCTCGAAAAAGAGGCCGTGCCGTTCCATGGGCAATGGGAAAAACAAGGCTATATCGATCGCAAACTCTGGAACAAGGCAGGGGAGGCGGGGATGCTGTGTTCGCATCTGCCGGAAGAGTACGGCGGCCTGGGGGCGGACTTTCTCTACAGCACAGTGGTGATCGAAGAGATCGGTCGTCTCGGCCTGACCGGTATCGGTTTTTCCCTGCATTCGGACATCGTCGCGCCGTACATCCTGCATTACGGCAGTGAAGCGCTGAAACACAAATACCTGCCGAAACTGGTGTCTGGCGAGATGGTCACGGCGATTGCCATGACTGAGCCGGGTGCCGGTTCCGACCTGCAAGGGGTGAAAACCACCGCGGTGCTCGATGGCGACGAGTATGTGATCAACGGTTCGAAGACGTTCATCACCAACGGCTTTCTCGCTGACCTGGTGATTGTCGTGGCCAAGACCGATCCGAAGGCTGGCGCGAAAGGTACCAGCCTGTTTCTGGTGGAGGCCAACACCCTAGGCTTCGCCAAGGGCAAGCGTCTGGAAAAAGTCGGCATGAAGGCTCAGGACACCTCGGAACTGTTCTTCCAGGACGTTCGGGTACCCAAGGAAAACCTGTTGGGGCAGGCCGGGATGGGCTTCGCGTACCTGATGCAAGAATTGCCTCAAGAGCGTCTTACCGTTGCCATCGGCGGGCTGGCTTCGGCTGAAGCTGCGTTGCAATGGACGCTGGATTACACCCGCGAGCGCAAGGCATTCGGCAAGGCGATCGCCGACTTCCAGAACACCCGTTTCAAACTGGCGGAGATGGCGACCGAGATTCAGATCGGTCGGGTCTTCGTCGATCGCTGTCTGGAACTGCACCTGCAAGGCAAGCTCGACGTGCCGACTGCGGCGATGGCCAAGTACTGGGGTACCGACCTGCAATGCAAGGTGCTCGACGAGTGCGTGCAGTTGCACGGCGGCTACGGTTTCATGTGGGAATACCCGATCGCCCGGGCGTGGGCGGATGCGCGGGTGCAGCGGATTTATGCGGGGACCAATGAAATCATGAAGGAGATTATCGCGCGGTCGCTTTGATTTGCAGTGGCTGGACTGACGCCTTCGCGAGCAAGTCGAATCGTCGCACCGCCGCTCCCACATTCGACCGCATTCCTCTGGGAAAACTCGGTTAACTGTGGGAGCGGGCTTGCTCGCGAAGGCTTTTTAGTTATCGATCAAGGAGCGGGATTCGGGTGATCCTTGTGAATCGCCTCGATCCCCTCCAACACTTCATCGGATAGTTTCAGTTCGAAGCTCGCTAAATTGCTTTCAAGCTGCTCCATCGTCGTCGCGCCAATGATGTTGCTGGTCACAAACGGCTGCTGAGTGACAAACGCCAACGCCATTTGCGCCGGGTCCAGGCCGTGTTCACGCGCCAGTGCCACATAACGACTGCACGCGGCTTCCGACTGCGGGTTGAAATAGCGGCTGAAGCGGCTGTAGAGGCTCAGGCGGCCTTTGGGCGGGCGCGCGCCACCTTCGTACTTGCCCGACAGGAAACCGAACGCCAGCGGCGAATAGGCGAGCAGGCCGCATTGTTCGCGGATGGCGATTTCTGCCAGACCGACTTCGAAGCTGCGGTTGAGCAGGTTGTACGGGTTCTGGATCGACACCGCACGCGGCCAGCCACGGGCTTCCGCCAGGGCGAGGAAACGCATGGTGCCCCATGGCGTTTCGTTGGACAGGCCGATGTGGCGGATCTTGCCGGCCTTGACCTGTTCGTCCAGCGCTTCGAGGGTGTCCTCCAGCGGCGTGAGGTTGGCTTCGGTCTGGTGTTTGTAACCGAGCTGACCGAAGAAATTGGTGCTGCGCTCCGGCCAATGCAGCTGGTAGAGGTCGATGTAGTCGGTCTGCAAGCGCTTGAGGCTGGCATCCACGGCTTCGGTGATGTGCTGGCGGTTGTGTCGCAGGTTTTTGTCGCGGATGTAGTCGATGGTGTTGCCGGGGCCGGCGATCTTGCTGGCCAGGATCCAGTCGGTGCGATCACCGCGGCTTTTGAAGTAATTGCCGATGTAGCGCTCGGTGGTGGCGTAGGTTTCGGCCTTGGGTGGCACCGGGTACATCTCGGCAGTATCGATGAAATTGATCCCGGCACTCTTGGCCCGTTCAATCTGGGCGAAAGCTTCAGCCTCGCTGTTTTGCTCGCCCCAGGTCATGGTTCCGAGGCAGATGGCGCTCACGTTCAGATTGGTTCGGCCTAGCTGTCGATAGTCCATCGGGTGCTCCTTGGGCAAAACAATCATAAAAGCAGGTTGAATTATTTTTCGCAATCTGCATAATTGCGCACCTCTTTCTGCAGTGGAAGTGATGCGCCGCCGCCGAAGAATCTTGCCGTTGAACGGACGCGCCGACCCGAGCCCCCGAAAGCGTCTGTATCCGGCTGCCTTTGACTTGTCAAAGTACGCACTATTCAGTAAGATCCGCCGTCTAATTTACAGGGCGGCCCCTGAGGCTATAAAGAATGAAAACTTTTACTGCTAAACCGGAAACAGTACAGCACGACTGGTTTGTCGTCGACGCTGCAGGTCAGACCCTGGGTCGTCTGGCCACCGAAATCGCGAGCCGTCTGCGTGGCAAGCATAAAGCTGAGTACACTCCTCACGTTGACACCGGCGATTACATCGTCGTTATCAATGCCGAGCAGATTCGTGTAACCGGTGCTAAAACCACCGATAAAATCTACTACTCCCACTCCGGTTTCCCGGGCGGCATCAAGTCGATCAACTTCGAAAAGCTGATCGCTAAAGCCCCTGAGCGCGTGATCGAGACCGCGGTCAAAGGCATGCTGCCTAAGAACCCGCTGGGTCGCGACATGTATCGTAAGCTGAAAGTCTATGCGGGCGCTGTACACCCTCATACTGCTCAGCAGCCCCAAGAACTGAAGTTTTAACGGAATAGTTCATTATGTCGGCGACTCAAAATTACGGCACTGGCCGTCGCAAGACCGCAACCGCACGCGTTTTCCTGCGTCCGGGTACTGGTAACATCTCCATCAACAACCGCACCCTGGAAAATTTCTTCGGCCGCGAAACTGCCCGCATGGTAGTTCGTCAGCCGCTGGAACTGACTGAGACTGTCGAGAAATTCGACATCTACGTCACCGTGATCGGTGGTGGTGTAAGTGGTCAAGCTGGCGCAATCCGCCACGGTATCACTCGTGCACTGATGCAGTACGACGAAACCCTGCGTGGCGCTCTGCGCAAAGCTGGCTTCGTTACTCGCGATGCACGTGAAGTTGAACGTAAGAAAGTTGGTCTGCGTAAAGCGCGTAAGCGTCCGCAGTACTCGAAGCGTTAATTCGCTTTTACGTTCAAGAAGAACGCCCAGTTTCCTCGCGAAGCTGGGCGTTTTTTTATGGGCGCGATTTATCAAAGAATTGCTCTGTGACAACTTGCCACAGCCGTAGAGGCCCTATACTGCAAGGCTTGGCAGTGGAGCCCCTCGGTAATTACCTTGTCAGAATTGGGGCTTTTCATTACCATTCGGCAAAATTTTTATAAGTTCAGATTTTTACTTAGTAGACGCCTGATTTAACAGGCCACAAAGCTGATGGGAGAGGACTGAATGAGCAATGACGGCGTGAATGCAGGCCGGCGTCGCTTCTTGGTAGCAGCCACATCCGTGGTGGGTGCTGCAGGAGCGGTGGGGGCTGCGGTCCCGTTCGTGGGGTCATGGTTTCCCAGTGCCAAGGCGAAAGCCGCAGGTGCACCGGTGAAGGTGAATGTCAGCAAAATCGAGCCAGGCCAGCAGATGATTGCTGAGTGGCGCGGTCAGCCGGTGTTCATTGTCCGCCGAACCGCGGAAATCCTGGGGAATCTGAAAAAGATCGAGGGCCAGCTGTCTGACCCGACCTCCAAGAACTCGACACAACCGACCTACGTCGACCCCGAAACGCGTTCGATCAAGCCAGAGGTTCTGCTGCTGATCGGTATCTGCACGCACCTGGGTTGCTCGCCGACCTTCCGTCCAGAAGTGGCACCTGCGGATCTGGGCAAGGACTGGGTAGGTGGTTATTTCTGCCCTTGCCACGGTTCCCACTACGATCTGGCTGGCCGCGTCTACAAGTCGCAACCTGCGCCTTTGAACCTGCCAGTTCCCCCGCATTCCTATGAGACCGATGACATCATTGTCATTGGCGTCGATACGGAGAAAGCGTGATGAGCAAGTTCATGGATTGGGTTGATGCGCGCTTTCCCGCGACCAAAATGTGGGAAGACCATCTCAGCAAGTACTACGCCCCGAAGAACTTCAACTTCTTCTATTTCTTTGGCTCCCTCGCACTGCTCGTTCTGGTCAACCAGATCGTTACCGGTGTCTGGCTGACCATGAGCTACACCCCGTCGGCGGAAGAGGCGTTTGCTTCCGTCGAATACATCATGCGCGACGTCGAGTACGGCTCGATCCTGCGTCTGCTGCACTCCACCGGCGCCTCGGCGTTCTTCATCGTGGTCTATCTGCACATGTTCCGTGGCTTGCTCTACGGTTCGTACCAGAAGCCGCGTGAGCTGGTGTGGGTCTTTGGCATGCTGATCTATCTGGCGCTGATGGCTGAAGCCTTCATGGGTTACCTGCTGCCGTGGGGTCAGATGTCCTACTGGGGTGCCCAGGTGATCATCTCGCTGTTCGGTGCGATCCCGGTCATCGGCAACGATCTGACTCAGTGGATCCGTGGTGACTACCTGATTTCCGGTATCACCCTGAACCGCTTCTTCGCCCTGCACGTTGTGGCGTTGCCGATCGTGATCCTCGGTCTGGTGGTGCTGCACGTTCTGGCGCTGCACGAAGTCGGGTCGAACAACCCGGACGGCGTGGACATCAAGAAATTCAAAGACGAAAACGGCGTACCGCTGGACGGCATTGCCTTCCACCCGTACTACACCGTGAAAGATATCGTCGGCGTGGTGGTGTTCCTGTTCATCTTCTGCTCGATCGTGTTCTTCTTCCCGGAAATGGGCGGCTACTTCCTCGAGAAGCCGAACTTTGAAGTGGCGAACGCCTTCAAGACGCCAGAGCACATCGCTCCGGTCTGGTATTTCACCCCGTTCTACGCGATTTTGCGGGCGATTCCGGACAAGCTCCTGGGCGTTGTTGCCATGGGTGCCTCGATTGCGTTGCTGTTTGTCCTGCCGTGGCTTGATCGGAGTCCGGTCAAGTCGATGCGCTACAAGGGCTGGCTGAGCAAAATCTGGCTCTGGGTGTTCTGCATCTCGTTCGTGATTCTTGGTTGGCTGGGTGTCATGGCGCCTACCCCTGAGCGTACGTTGCTGTCGCAGGTCTGTACTTTCCTGTACTTCGCCTACTTCATTCTGATGCCGTTCTACACCAGGCTCGAGAAGACCAAACCGGTTCCGGAAAGGGTGACTGGCTGATGAAAAAGCTATTTGCTGTACTGATTCTTGCTGCTTTGCCCGTGCTGTCCTTCGCGGCCGAACACGGTGGTCCTGAGCTCGAAAAGGTCGACATCGACGTTTCCGACAAGGCTGCCATGCAGGATGGCGCGCGTACATTCGCCAACTACTGCATGGGCTGTCACAGCGCCAAGTTCCAGCGTTACGAGCGTGTCGCCGATGACTTGGGCATTCCGCACGACCTGATGCTCTCGAAGGTGGTGTTCACCGGCGCCAAGATCGGCGACCACATGAGCATCGGCATGCAGCCGGCTGACGCCAAGACCTGGTTCGGTGCGGCGCCGCCCGACCTGACCCTGGTCGCCCGCGTTCGTGGCACTGACTGGCTCTACGGTTACCTGAAATCTTTCTACGAAGACCCATCGCGTCCTTGGGGCGTGAACAACAAGGTGTTCCCGAACGTCGGGATGCCTAACGTTCTGGTCGGCCTGCAGGGTCGTCAGGTGGTAGGCTGTAAACAAGTTCAAATCGTCGAAGACGGCAAGAAGCAATACGATCCACTGACCGGCACCGCTTTGACGCATGAAGCCTGCGATCAACTGACCGTATTGCCGAAAACCGGCACGCTGAACGAAGAGCAGTTCGACGAGAAGGTCAAGAATCTGGTGACCTTCCTGGCCTACTCGGCCAACCCGGTGAAGCTGCAGCATCAGCGCATCGGTACCTATGTGTTGCTGTACCTGGCGTTCTTCTTCGTATTCGCATACTTGCTCAAGCGTGAATACTGGAAAGACGTCCATTGATATTGCTGTAAAATTGCTGTCAATCGCGCGCGCCCAAGGGCGTCTCTGAAGGTGTAACGAGCCTGGTGATCCAGGCGTTACGGGAGGCGCCCTCTGGGCGCGTGCGTTTTTCCGTTTCCGATAATTTCAACAAGCGAGGAGGACCGCCATGGGCGTGACCAATCGGTTGGCCTGTTACTCCGACCCCGCCGACCACTATTCCCACCGAGTGCGTATCGTACTTGCAGAGAAGGGTGTCAGCGCCGAGATCATTTACGTGGAAGCTGGTCGCCAGCCGCCTAAACTGATTGAAGTGAACCCTTACGGCAGCTTGCCCACCCTGGTCGATCGTGACCTGGCGTTGTGGGAGTCGACCGTGGTGATGGAATATCTGGATGAGCGTTACCCGCACCCGCCTTTACTGCCGGTTTATCCAGTGGCGCGTGCCAACAGCCGTCTGCTGATTCATCGTATTCAGCGTGACTGGTGTGGTCTGGTGGATCTGATCCTGGATTCCCGGTCCAAGGAAGCAGCCCGTGTCGTGGCTCGTAAAGAGCTGCGCGAAAGCCTGACCGGCGTGTCGCCGTTGTTCGCCGACAAGCCGTTTTTCCTCAGTGAGGAACAAAGTCTGGTGGATTGCTGCCTATTGCCAATACTCTGGCGATTGCCGATTCTGGGTATTGAACTGCCGCGGCCTGCCAAGCCGCTGCTTGATTACATGGAGCGCTCGTTTGCGCGTGAGGCTTTCCAGGCGAGTCTGTCTGGTGTCGAACGCGATATGCGCTAAGGCTTAAGGAGCCGCTATGAACTCCAGTCGACCTTATCTGGTCCGCGCGCTCTACGAGTGGATTGTGGACAACGATTGCACCCCGCACATGCTGGTCAATTCCGAGTATCCGTCGGTGCAGGTGCCTCAGGGTTTTGCCAGTGACGGACAGATTGTCTTGAACGTATCGCCGGCAGCCGTGCGTCATCTGCACATGGACAACGAAGCGGTCAGCTTCGAAGGGCGCTTCGGTGGCGTGCCGCACACCCTGTACGTGCCTATCGCATCGATCCTGGGCATTTACGCCCGGGAGAACGGTCAGGGCATGGTGTTCGATCTGGAATCGCCTATGGAAGACGAGGAAGAGATCGAGCCGGATGACGATATTCCGCCACCCGACAGCGAGCCGCCGCGTCCCAGCGGTCGACCGAGTTTGAAGGTGGTGAAGTAATAAAAAAGGCGATCCGCAAGGATCGCCTTTTTTGTGCCTGCGTGTTGCGTGTCAGTCGATGTATTCAAACAACTTCACAATCTTCTGCACCCCGGAAACACCTTGCACCAGGTTGGTCGCCTGAGTAGCTTCCTGTTTGGTCAGCAAGCCCAGCAGGTAGACGATACCGTTCTCGGTAACCACCTTGATGCGCGAGCCAGGGATGTTCGGGTCGGTGAGCATCTGGGTCTTGATCTTGGAGGTCAGCCAGGTGTCGTTCTGGCGGGCAAGGAAGCCGGAAGGTGGCAGGACTTGCAGTTCGTTGTGGACTGTCTTCACGCGCTGAACAGCCGCAGCGGCCTGTTCGGCCTTGGCCTTGAGGTCGGCGCGCGGGGTTTGCCCGGCGAGCAGCACGACGCCGTTGAAGCTGGTGACGACGATGTGCGAGTCGTTATCCAGGGCTGGATCGGCCTTGGCGATGTTCACGCCGACCTTGGTGTCGATCAGAGAGTCGTCGATCTTACTGCCGAAGGTGCGGGTGCCGCGGTCATCTTCAATCGGTGCTTCACGGCTGGCGTTAACCACCGAGGTGCAGCCGCTGATGCCGAGGCACAGGGTCAAGGCCAGAAGGCCTAGGCGATTAGGGGTCATTCTTCACTCCCGAACAGTTGGCTGTCGATCAAATCGCAAAGGCAATGGATCGCCAGCAGGTGGACTTCCTGAATACGTGCGGTGACGTTGGCCGGTACGCGAATCTCGACGTCCTCGGGCAATAGCAGCGATGCCATGCCGCCGCCATCGCGACCGGTCAATGCTACGACAATCATTTCGCGATCATGTGCGGCCTGGATCGCTTGAATAATGTTTGCCGAGTTGCCGCTGGTGGAAATCGCGAGCAATACGTCACCCGGCTGGCCGAGGGCGCGGATCTGTTTGGAGAAGATTTCGTTGTAGCTGTAGTCGTTGGCGATCGAGGTGATCGTCGAGCTGTCGGTGGTCAGCGCAATCGCTGGCAGGCTCGGACGTTCGCGCTCGAAGCGGTTGAGCAGCTCGGACGAGAAGTGCTGGGCATCACCGGCAGAGCCGCCGTTGCCGCAGGACAGCATTTTGCCTTCGTTGAGCAGGGCGTTGACCATCACTTGGCTGGCTTGCTCGATGTGCGGTGCAAGTACGTCCATCGCCATTTGCTTGGTATCGATACTGGCCTGAAAAAGCTGGCGAATTCGGGATTGCATGTCCATCTGTGTGACCTTAATTAGCGCGGCTACTCGGCACATGAATGTGCAGCCCGCAAAGCAAAGAGCAAAAGTGTTGGGTGAAAGTGTCCGGTTCGGGGTGCTTGCGATCAGCTGTCGAAGGCATTCTGCAACCAATTCAACTGATCGAGGTTGCTGTCGATGGCAACCACGTCGAAACGGCAAGGGGAATTGGCCCAGCGCGACTCGCGCTGAAGAAAATACTGCGCGGCAAAAATCAGTTTCTGCCGTTTGCGCTCATCGATGCTGCCGAGTGCGCCACCCCATTGAGTGTTTTTTCTGTAGCGGACTTCAACGAATACTACTGTATCGCCATCAAGCATGACCAGATCAAGCTCACCGCGTTTACACAACCAGTTCTGCGCCAGCAGGCGCAGACCTTGTTGTTGAAGATGCTCGAGCGCATGGCGCTCGGCATCTTTACCGCTTTGCTGGCGTGATCTGTCGGGCATCAGCGTGGGGTGTCCGGCAGGCGTTGAACCTGGCCGCTGACGAACTGTGCCCACGGCAACTGGCGGACCACGCGTTGGTTCTGAGTCATGCCCAGGCTGCCTGATTGACCTTCGATGCGACTGTCCGGCAGAGCCTTGAGTTGACCCAGGCGTGGTGCCAGGCGATAGGCGTCAACGCCCATCGCGTACAGACGACCCAGGCTGCCAGCAGCTTGTGGCCATTGAGCGGTCACTTGTTTGCGCAGCGGATCGTTGGCCTCCAGCAACCATGGGGTTTCGCAGAAGCGAATGCCGTTCATGTCGTTGTACTGATTTACATCGCCGCTGGCGCTGAACACGTGGGAGGTGGCATAAACCGGCACGTCGCCGGCGTACTGGAAGTTCAGGGTCGGCTTGATCTGCTGGGCTTGCTGAGGCGTTGCGGCCAGGAAGATGAACTCGATGTCCTGGCGACGCGAAGGCTGCGCAGCTACCTGCCCGCCAACGGTGCTTTGTAGGCTCTTGGCACGACCTTCGCTCTGACGCAGCTGGAACATGTCGGCAATTTGCTGGGCCAGTTGAACCGGTTGGTCGACACGTTCGGTGGCGACGATGCTGCCACCGTTAGCCTGCCAATCCTGGCTGAAGGCTCTCAAGACGCGATCGCCCCATTCGCCTTTCGGCACCATGATGGCTGCGCGATGCAGGCCATCGGCGCGAGCACGGCGGGACACTTCGCGGGCTTCGTCTTCAGCAGCCAGACCAAACTGGTACAGCTGGGCGGGACCTTGTTCGCCTTCGCTGTAGTTCAGCGCCAGGGTGGTGATCGGCAGTTGCGGGCGAGCGCTGAGCTGTTTGACCAGCGGCTTCTCCAGCGGGCCGACGACCAGCTGCACGCCATCGGCTTGGGCCTTGCGGTAGAACTCGTCCATCGAAGTGAGTTTCGAACTGTCATAGAACTCGATGGCTGGCGGCTTCTGCCCGGCTTGTTGAGCCTGGTAGTGAGCCGCCATGAAACCTTCGCGCAGTGCTTTGCCGACCGACGCCAGCGGGCCGTCTTGTGGCAGCAGCAGGGCGATTTTGCCCAGGGGCTGGCTGGCCAGTTCCTTGAGCTTGGTCAGTGGCAGCGGCAATTGAATGGCGGCCGGGTGCTTTGGATTCTGTGCGCGCCAGTTGTCGATCGCGGCTTGCTGCTGTTCCAGGGTGCCGGCAGTTTTCACCGCCTGCGCCAGGCCCATCCAGCCGCCGAGGTCATCGGAGGTATTTGGCTGCAACTGGTCGGTCGGCAGCGAGGCGATCAGAGTCCAGATCGCTTCGTGGTTTTTACTGGCCGCTTCACCTTCGAGCATTGGCGCAATAAAGATGCGTTCCCGTGCGGCGGCCAGCGTCTGGCCATCGGCTTCAAGGGCGCGGGCATGAACAGTGCCGGTGCGAACCTGTTGCTCAACCGGCAGTTCACTCAGGCGTTGCAGGCTCGGATGACTCAAGGCAGTCAGCGCCGCTTTGGGCTGATTGCGAACCATGGCCAGTTCAGCCGCCAGGGTGCTGGCGAAAACCTGTTGGCCAGGCTTGAGTGTTTCGACGGGGACTTGTTGCAGGATTTGCGCGGACTGGCCGGCATTCCCCTGACGATAGGCCAGGTCTGCTGCGCTCAGGCGCAACAGGGAGGCTTTTTCCGGGTCCTTGCTTTGAGCGGCCTGTGCGAGCAACTGCTCGATACTGGCATCCGGGGTCCGTGGAAGTTCGCCAAGGCTGGAGGAGGGCGAGCTGGCGCAAGCCGCCAGCAAGGCAGCGAGGCAGAGGGCAGTGAACAGCCGCAGGCAAGCGATCATGTAGTGTTCCTGATACTCGATCAAATTAGCGTGGAATTGTACCCAAGCACTGGCCGGGGCGCGATGTTACTGGTGTGAATCGATCAATTTAGCTCGTGCAAATGTTGCGGCACTGCACAAAAGGCTGCAAAACCGAGGGTTGCTTGCGCGTATCGCGAACCTCACGACGCGCTACAATGGCGGCTTTTACCGATCATGAGGTGTGCGCTTTGACTGCTCCAGGTGCTTTGAATTCCGCTGCTGGCTCGCTTTATGTGGTGGCGACGCCCATCGGCAACCTGGACGACATCAGTGCGCGTGCGCTGAAGATCCTGCGCGAGGTCGCCCTGATCGCTGCCGAAGATACCCGCCACTCCCAGCGTTTGATGCAGCATTTCGGCATTCCTACGCCGCTGGCAGCTTGCCACGAACACAATGAGCGGGATGAAGGTAGCCGCTTTATCACCCGCTTGCTCGCTGGCGACGATGTGGCACTGATTTCCGATGCGGGCACGCCGTTGATTTCCGATCCGGGTTACCACCTCGTGCGTCAGGCCCGTGCTGCGGGTATCAATGTAGTGCCGGTTCCGGGCGCCTGCGCATTGATCGCCGCGTTGTCGGCGGCGGGGTTGCCGTCGGACCGTTTCATCTTCGAAGGTTTCCTGCCGGCCAAGGCTGTCGGTCGGCGCGCCCGTCTTGAGTTGGTAAAGGAAGAACCGCGCACGTTGATTTTTTATGAGGCGCCACACCGCATCCTTGAATGTCTGCAAGACATGGAACTGGTGTTCGGTGGGGAGCGCCCGGCTTTGCTGGCCCGTGAAATCACTAAAACCTTTGAAACCCTTAAAGGTTTGCCGCTGGCCGAGTTACGCGAGTTCGTCGAGTCAGACAGCAATCAGCAACGCGGCGAGTGCGTGATGTTGGTGGCGGGTTGGTCTGCCCCTGAGACCGAGGACGCCGTCAGCAGTGAAGCGATGCGCATCCTGAATCTGTTGCTTGAAGAAATGCCGCTCAAGCGAGCCGCAGCGTTGGCGGCGCAAATTACCGGCGAGCGCAAGAATGTGCTCTATCAGGTCGCGCTGGATAAACAGAAGGGCGAGTGAAAACCGACGTGCAGGCGTAGCCCAAGGCGTTTAGCGCTTGTCCTTCGGCGGCTCTGCCGTTAATCTTCGCGGCGGAGAGTCGATCGGACAGTCGCTGCCCTCTATGAAAATTAGGGGGGGGAGGAAAGTCCGGGCTCCATAGGGCGAAGTGCCAGGTAATGCCTGGGAGGCGTGAGCCTACGGAAAGTGCCACAGAAAATAACCGCCTAAGCGCTTCGGCGCCGGTAAGGGTGAAAAGGTGCGGTAAGAGCGCACCGCACGACTGGCAACAGTTCGTGGCTTAGGTAAACCCCACTTGGAGCAAGACCAAATAGGGTCCCAAGGCGTGGCCCGCGCTGGGACCGGGTAGGTTGCTAAAGATGTCCAGTGATGGCCATCGTAGACGAATGACTGTTCAAGACAGAACCCGGCTTACAGATTGACTCTCCACCTTTTTCCCCTCCCTGCTTTAATCATTGAGCAGGGCGCCTGTAGTAGCTATTTCCCTCCTTACAGAATCAACAGCAGAAGCACTTTCGTAATACCAAAAAAATCTTACTCTTAACAAATTACTTTAACTTTCGAGCGCAGCCTTCAGTGCTGGTTCAAGTTATTGAGCAGGATGACACGTCAGATTCTCTCTACCCCTCCTTTTACGCTCCTAAATCTCAGTTCTGTAAGGCTTTTCCTTTAATCCGCGCCTTGACGGTGCGGTGGCCGCATTCCTATAGTGTGCACAAGTGGCGGAAAGTGGCATGAAGTGGGTTTTTTGAGCTCAAAACGCTAATATTTGGAGAAACGCTGACGTGTTTCGCGGAGCTAACGCTATCAGTCTCGACGCAAAGGGCCGTCTCGCTATGCCGAGCCGGTACCGTGACGAGCTCGTTTCGCGTAGTTCCGGTCAGTTAATCGTCACAATTGATGCCGTTGATCCATGTTTGTGTGTTTACCCCCTCGATGAGTGGGAAATTATTGAAACCAAACTGCGCGCACTGCCTTCGCTTCGCGAAGAGAACCGCCGCCTGCAACGTTTACTGATTGGTAATGCCGTCGACCTCGAGCTCGATGGCAGTGGTCGTTTTCTGGTTCCGCCGCGTCTTCGTGAATATGCCAAGTTGGATAAGCGCGCGATGTTGGTAGGCCAACTGAACAAGTTCCAATTGTGGGACGAGGATGCCTGGGATGCGGTTTCTGCCGCTGACCTGGCTGCCATTCAACAACCGGGCGCCATGCCTGATGAACTGCGTGATTTGATCCTGTGACTATTGATAGCGGCTTTAACCACATCACCGTACTGCTTGACGAAGCCGTGGAGGCTCTCGCCGTACGTCCTGATGGCTGCTATCTGGACGGTACGTTCGGGCGCGGCGGACACAGCCGGTTGATCCTCAGCCAGCTCGGTCCCGATGGTCGGGTGCTCGGATTCGATAAAGATCCTCAAGCGATTGCCACCGGGCAAACGCTAGCGGCCGAAGACGGCCGCTTTGTCGTTGTGCAGCGCAGCTTTGCCGAGCTCGGTTCGGAAGTCGCCGAACGTGGTCTGGACGGTAAAGTCAGCGGCGTTTTGCTCGACCTCGGCGTGTCCTCGCCGCAGCTCGACGACCCTGAGCGCGGCTTCAGTTTCCTCAATGATGGCCCGCTGGACATGCGCATGGATCCGTCCCGCGGGATCAGCGCTGCCGAATTCGTCAACACCGCACCCGTGGAAGAAATCGCCCGGGTGTTCAAGCAATACGGCGAAGAACGTTTTTCCGGCCGCATGGCCCGTGCCGTGGCCGAGCGTCGCGACATCAAGCCGTTCGAGCGCACTGCCGATCTGGCCGAAGTCCTGAAAGTCGCCAACCCTGCATGGGAAAAGGGCAAAAACCCGGCGACCCGTGCGTTCCAGGGCTTGCGTATTCACGTCAACAACGAACTGGGTGATCTGGAAGCCGGCCTCGAAGCCGCGCTGGAATGCCTGGAAGTCGGCGGCCGTCTGGTCGTCATCAGCTTCCACTCGCTGGAAGACCGCATCGTCAAACTGTTCATGCGCAAACTGGTGAAAGGCGAAGCCGACAACCTGCCCCGCAACCTGCCGGTACGTCACGTCGCCTTCGAACCCATAATCAAAATCCATGGCAAAGCGCAGTCCGCCTCCGAGGCCGAACTCAAAGCCAACCCACGTTCCCGTAGCGCCGTCATGCGCGTCGCGGAGAAGCTGCGGTGAGCAAGCTTTTCGCCAAGCCACTTCCCGGCGGAAGCTTTTTCATGTTTCTGCTGTTTATTGGCGTGCTCGTGTCGGCCATCGGCGTTTCCTATAGCGCCCACTGGAACCGTCAACTGTTGAACTCGCTTTACAACGAGCTGAGCGTGCGCGACAAGGCGCAAGCGGAGTGGGGCCGTTTGATTCTCGAACAGAGCACCTGGACCGCCCACAGCCGTATCGAAGTCCTGGCGACCGAGCAACTGAAGATGCGCATTCCTGGCGCCGCTGAAGTGCAGATGGTGGCGCCATGATGAAACTCGAGGGCGCACTCTTTCCATGGCGGTTCCGCCTGGTGCTGGGTTTGCTCGGCGTCATGGTCGCGGCGATTTCCTGGCGCATTATCGATCTGCAAGTAGTCGACCGTGCCTTTCTTAAAGGTCAGGGCGATGCACGCAGCGTTCGTCATATTCCGATTCCGGCTCACCGTGGTCTGATCACCGACCGTAACGGCGAGCCTTTGGCCGTGAGTACCCCAGTCACCACCCTTTGGGCCAATGCCAAGGAAATGCAAACGGCCAAAGAGAAGTGGCCTGCACTGGCGGCTGCCTTGGGGCAGGACCCGAAAGCCCTGGCCGAACGTCTCGAGGCCCAGGCCAACAAAGAATTCATTTATCTGGTGCGCGGGCTGACCCCCGAACAGGGCCAGTCCGTGCTCGATCTGAAAGTGCCGGGCGTTTATGGCATCGAAGAATTCCGGCGTTTCTACCCGGCCGGTGAAGTCACTGCCCATATGGTCGGTTTTACCGACATCGATGACCACGGTCGTGAAGGCGTCGAGCTGGCCTACGACGAATGGCTGGCCGGGGTCCCCGGCAAGCGACAGGTGATCAAGGATCGGCGTGGCCGACTTATCAAGGATGTTCAGGTCACCAAAAACGCCAAGGCCGGAAAGCCCTTGGCGTTGTCCATTGACCTGCGTCTGCAATACCTGGCCAACCGTGAACTGCGTAACGCGATCATCGAGAACGGCGCCAAGGCCGGCAGCCTGGTGATCATGGACGTGAAGAGCGGCGAGATCCTCGCCATGGTCAACCAGCCGACCTACAACCCGAACAACCGTCGCAACCTGCAACCGGCGATGATGCGTAACCGCGCGATGATCGACGTGTTCGAACCGGGTTCGACGATGAAAGCGATCTCGATGAGCGCCGCGATTGAAACCGGCCGCTGGAAGCCGAGCGATACCGTCGAGGTGTACCCGGGCACCTTGCAGATTGGTAAATACACCATCAAGGACGTATCCAAGAGCGAAGGTCCGGTGCTCGACCTGACTGGCATCCTGATCAACTCCAGTAACGTCGGCATGAGTAAGGTCGCCTTCGATATCGGCGGCGAAACGATTTTCCGTCTGGCGCAAAAAGTCGGCCTCGGCCAGGACACCGGCCTGGGCTTCCCGGGCGAGCGCGTCGGCAACCTGCCGAACTACCGCGAATGGCGCAAGGCTGAAACCGCCACGCTGTCTTACGGCTACGGTATTTCCGTGACCGCGATCCAGTTGGTCCACGCCTTCTCGGCCCTGGCCAACAATGGTCGCCTCGCGCCGCTGACCCTGATCAAGACCGACAAGCCACCGCAAACCACACAGGTATTGCCGGAGGCGGTCGCGAAAACCATGCAAGGCATGCTGACCCAAGTGATCGAAGCCCCGCGCGGTGTGTTCCGTGCGCAGGTGCCGGCGTACCACGTGGCAGGCAAGTCGGGTACTGCGCGTAAGACTTCGGTGGGCACCAAAGGCTACGCCGAGAATTCCTACCGTTCGCTGTTCGCCGGCTTCGGCCCGATGAACGATCCGCGCTACGCCATCGTGGTGGTGATCGATGAACCGACCAAGGCCGGTTACTTCGGTGGTCTGGTATCGGCCCCGGTGTTCAGCAAAGTGATGTCCGGGACCTTGCGCCTGATGAACATCACCCCGGACAACCTGCCACCTACTCAACAAGCGAACGCAGCACCGGTCGTTCCGCTGAAAGCCAATGGAGGGCGAGGCTGATGTCTCTGAGTCTGAACAAGATTTTCGCCCACGCCGGCCGCGATCTGTTGATCCGCGAACTGACCCTGGACAGCCGCAACGTGCGGGCTGGCGATCTGTTTCTCGCCGTCCCTGGCGGCAAATTCGACGGTCGCGCGCACATTGCCGACGCCCTGCAACGCGGCGCTGCCGCTGTGGCGTATGAAGTCGAAGGCGCGACCGTATTGCCGATTACCGATGTTCCGCTGATTCCGGTCAAAGGCCTGGCGGCGCAGCTGTCGGACATCGCCGGGCGTTTTTACGGTGACCCTAGTCGTCACCTGAACCTGATCGGCGTGACCGGCACCAACGGCAAAACCAGCGTGACGCAGTTGGTTGCGCAAGCCTTGGATTTGCTCGGCCAGCACTGCGGCATCGTCGGCACGTTGGGCACCGGTTTTTACGGCGCGCTCGAAAGCGGCTTGCACACCACGCCGAACCCGATCGCGGTGCAGGCAACCCTCGCCGACCTGAAAAAGGCCGGTGCCAAAGCCGTCGCCATGGAAGTTTCTTCCCACGGTCTGGATCAGGGGCGCGTGACCGCACTGGCCTTCGATGTGGCGGTGATGACCAACCTGTCCCGCGATCACCTGGATTACCACGGCACCATGCAAGCCTACGGCGAAGCCAAGGCCAAGCTGTTTGCCTGGAACGATTTGAAGTGCCGGGTGATTAACCTCGACGACGAATTCGGCCGCCAACTGGCTGCGGACAAACGTGAATCGCGCCTGATCACCTACAGCCTGGAAGATGCCAGCGCCTACCTCTATTGCCGTGAAGCGCAGTTCGATGACGAAGGCGTGCGCGCCACGTTGGTCACGCCGCAGGGTGAGCATCACTTGCGCAGCACCTTGCTCGGACGTTTCAACCTGAGCAACGTGCTGGCCGCGGTCGGTGCCTTGCTGGGGCTGGACTACGCGCTGGACGAAATCCTCAACGTGCTGCCGAAACTCGAAGGCCCGGCCGGACGCATGCAGCGCCTCGGCGGCGGTACTCAGCCGCTGGTCGTGGTCGATTACGCCCACACACCGGATGCGCTGGAAAAAGTCTTGATGGCCCTGCGTCCTCACGCCAAAGGCCGTTTGCTGTGCCTGTTCGGTTGCGGTGGTGATCGCGATCGCGGCAAGCGTCCGTTGATGGCTGAAGTGGTCGAGCGTCTGGCTGACGGCGTGCTGGTGACCGATGACAACCCGCGCACCGAAGACCCCGCAGTGATCTTCGACGACATCCGCGCCGGTTTTACCGCTGTGGATAAAGTCACCTTCGTCGCTGGCCGTGGCCAGGCGATTGCGCAATTGATCGCCAGCGCTTCGGCGGATGACGTGATTGTCCTGGCCGGTAAAGGTCACGAGGACTATCAGGAAATCAACGGCCAGCGTCACGCTTTCTCGGATCTGGTCGAGGCCGATCACGCCTTGACCGCGTGGGAGGTGGCCCATGCTTAAAGCCTTGAAACTGAGCGAACTGACCGGCGCGCTGAATGCCCGCTTGGTCACTGCCGATGCCAGCTTCGACGGCGTCAGCATCGACAGCCGCGCGATCAAACCAGGCCAACTCTTTATCGCCCTGACCGGCCCGCGCTTCGATGGTCATGACTATCTGAATGACGTCGCCGCAAAAGGCGCCGTAGCAGCATTGGTCGAGCGCGAAGTCGCCGACAGCACACTGCCGCAATTGCTGGTGAAAGATACTCGTCAGGCGCTGGGGCAACTCGGCGCGTTGAACCGTGCGGCTTATACCAACCCTGTCGCAGCGATCACCGGTTCCAGCGGCAAGACCACGGTCAAGGAAATGCTCGCCAGCATCCTGCGCACGCGCGGTCCGGTGTTGGCGACCCGCGGCAACCTGAACAATGATCTCGGCGTTCCGCTGACCCTGCTCGAGCTCGCGCCGGAACATACCGCAGCGGTGATCGAACTGGGTGCTTCGCGGCTCGGCGAAATTGCCTACACCGTCGGCATGACCAAGCCTCATGTGGCCGTGCTCAACAACGCCGGGACCGCCCACGTCGGCGAGTTCGGCGGGCCGGAAAAAATCGTTGAAGCCAAGGGCGAGATTATTGAAGGGCTGGATGCCGATGGCGTCGCCGTTCTCAATCTTGACGACAAGGCGTTCGACATCTGGAAGACCCGCGCTGCCGGTCGCAAAGTGCTGACCTTCGCCTTGAGCAATGTCAGTGCCGATTTCTACGCCAGCGATCTGGACCGCGACGCTCGTGGTTGCCCGGCGTTCAACCTGCACACTCCTGAAGGTATGGAGCGCGTTCAACTGAACCTGCTCGGCACCCATAACGTCGCCAATGCCATGGCCGCCGCCGCTGCCGCCCATGCGCTGGGCGTGTCGCTGTTCGGCATCGCCATCGGCCTCGGCGCGGTGCAACCGGTCAAAGGTCGCACCGTTGCGCAACTGGCCAGCAATGGCATGCGCGTCATCGATGACACATACAACGCGAACCCCACCTCCATGTGCGCCGCCGTTGATATACTCGCCGGCTTTTCCGGCCGCACCGTTCTGGTGCTCGGGGATATCGGCGAGTTGGGCGATTGGGCGGAGCAGGGGCACCGCGATGTGGGCGAGTACGCCCGCGGCAAGGTTTCCGCGCTTTACGCTGTCGGGCCAATGATGGCTCACGCCGTGAACGCTTTCGGTCCACAGGCCTTCCACTTCAGCACTCAGGCTGAACTGATCAAGGCCCTGGGCGCCGAGCAAGACACAAACACCACCATTTTGATCAAGGGCTCGCGCAGCGCTGCGATGGAAAACATCGTCGCCGCTTTGTGCGGGACCAGTCTGGAGAAACATTAATGCTGCTGCTGCTAGCGGAGTATCTGCAACAGTTCTACAAAGGCTTCGCGGTCTTTCAGTACCTGACCCTGCGCGGGATTCTCGGTGTGCTGACCGCGCTGGTTTTGTCGCTGTGCTATGGCCCGTGGATGATCCGCACTTTACAGAACCGTCAGATCGGTCAATCCGTTCGTAACGACGGTCCACAATCGCACCTGTCCAAGTCCGGCACCCCGACCATGGGCGGCGCGTTGATCCTGTCGTCCATCGGCGTCAGCACGTTGCTGTGGGCTGACCTGACCAACCGTTATGTCTGGACTGTGCTGCTGGTGACTTTGCTGTTCGGCGCGATCGGCTGGGTCGACGACTACCGCAAAGTGATCGAGAAGAACTCCCGTGGCTTGCCGAGCCGCTGGAAGTACTTCTGGCAATCGGTGTTCGGCCTGGGCGCGGCGATCTTCCTTTATATGACTGCAGCGACGCCGGTGGAAACCACCCTGATCCTGCCGATGCTCAAGGACCACAGCATTCCGCTGGGCATAGGCTTCGTCGTCCTGACCTACTTCGTGATCGTCGGCTCGAGCAACGCGGTCAACTTGACCGACGGTCTCGACGGTCTGGCGATCATGCCCACCGTAATGGTCGGCGGCGGGTTGGGGATCTTCTGCTACCTGTCGGGTAACGTGAAATTCGCTGAATACCTGCTGATTCCGTATGTGCCGGGCGCAGGCGAGTTGATCGTGTTCTGCGGCGCCTTGATCGGCGCGGGCCTCGGGTTCCTCTGGTTCAACACGTATCCGGCTCAGGTGTTCATGGGCGACGTCGGCGCACTGGCGCTGGGCGCGGCACTGGGCACCATCGCGGTGATCGTCCGTCAGGAAATCGTCCTGTTCATCATGGGCGGCGTGTTCGTGATGGAGACCCTGTCAGTCGTCATTCAGGTCGCTTCCTTTAAGCTCACCGGTCGCCGTGTGTTCCGCATGGCACCGATACACCACCACTTTGAACTCAAGGGCTGGCCCGAGCCACGCGTGATCGTCCGTTTCTGGATCATCACCGTGATTCTCGTGCTGGTTGGCCTTGCCACCCTGAAGCTGAGGTAGAACGAGTGTCTCTGATCGCTTCTGACCACTTCCGCATCGTTGTCGGCCTCGGCAAGAGCGGCATGTCCCTGGTTCGCTTCCTGGCGAACCGGGGCACGTCGTTTGCTGTCGCCGATACGCGGGAAAATCCACCGGAACTGGCCACGCTCAAGCGTGACTATCCGCACGTGGAAGTGCGTTGTGGCGAGCTGGACGTCGAATTCCTGTGCCGCGCCGACGAGCTCTACGTGAGCCCCGGCCTGGCGCTGGCGACCCCGGCCCTGCAGGCTGCCGCCGCCCGTGGCGTGAAATTGTCCGGTGACATCGAGCTGTTCGCGCGTAACGCGAAGGCGCCGATTGTTGCCATCAGCGGTTCCAACGCGAAAAGCACCGTCACCACATTGGTTGGCGAAATGGCAGCAGCGGCCGGCAAGCGTGTCGCCGTTGGTGGCAACCTCGGTACGCCGGCGCTGGACCTGCTCAGCGACGACGTCGAGCTGTACGTGATGGAACTGTCGAGCTTCCAGCTCGAAACCACCGATCAGCTCAACGCCGAAGTGGCGACCGTGCTCAACGTCAGCGAAGACCACATGGACCGCTACAGCGGTCTGCCGGCCTATCATCTGGCCAAGCACCGGATCTTCCGGGGTGCCAGGCAGTTTGTGGTCAACCGTCAGGATGCCCTGAGCCGTCCGCTGATTGGCGAAGGTCAGCCATGCTGGACCTTCGGTTTGAGCAAGCCCGATTTCAAGGCATTCGGTATCCGCGAAGAAGACGGCGAGAAGTACCTGGCCTTCGAATTCCAGAACCTGATGCCGGTGCGCGAGTTGAAAATTCGCGGCGCCCACAACCAGTCCAACGCCCTGGCGGCATTGGCCCTGGGCCACGCCGTCGGCCTGCCGTTCGATGCCATGCTGTCTAGCCTGCGCACCTTCGCCGGGCTTGAGCATCGCTGCCAGTGGGTCCGCGACCTGAATGGCGTGAGCTACTACAACGATTCCAAAGCCACCAACGTCGGCGCCGCACTGGCTGCCATCGAAGGCCTGGGCGCGGACATCGACGGCAAGCTCGTGCTGATCGCCGGTGGCGACGGCAAGGGTGCCGAGTTCAAGGACCTGCGTGATCCGGTGGCGGCCAACTGCCGCGCCGTGGTGCTGATGGGCCGCGATTCCGAGCTGATCGCTGAGGCCATCGGCGATGCCGTGCCACTGATTCGCGTCAACTCGCTGATCGAAGCGGTCGAGCAATGCCGCGCCATCGCAGAGACGGGCGACGCCGTGTTGCTGTCGCCGGCTTGCGCCAGTTTCGATATGTTCAAGCATTACGAAGACCGTGGTCACCAGTTCGTCCGCGCTGTGGAGGATCTGGCATGAGCCTGATGAACATCATCAAGCCGTATCCGTCGCCGATCATCACCGGGCGCGGCATCGACCTCGATTTCCCGATGCTCGCCGGCTGCCTGGCATTGATCGGCCTCGGGCTGGTCATGATTGCATCGGCATCGACCGAAGTGGCGGCTGTGCAGTCGGGCAGCGCCCTGTATTACATGATTCGCCACCTTATCTATATCGTGCTGGGCCTGGGTGCCTGCGTCGTCACCATGATGATTCCGATCGCCACCTGGCAACGCCTGGGCTGGCTGATGCTGATTGGTGCGTTCGGTTTGCTGGTGATGGTGATCATCCCGGGGATCGGCCGTGAAGTGAACGGTTCGATGCGCTGGATCGGCTTCAGTTTCTTCAACGTTCAGCCGTCGGAAATCGCCAAGGTATTTGTCGTTATTTACCTGGCCGGTTACCTGGTGCGTCGCCAGAAAGAAGTGCGTGAAAGCTGGATGGGCTTCTTCAAGCCGTTCATCGTTCTGCTGCCAATGGCGGGCCTGTTGCTGATGGAGCCGGACTTCGGTGCCACGGTTGTAATGATGGGCGCAGCGGCGGCGATGCTGTTCCTCGGCGGAGTCGGGCTGTTCCGTTTTTCCTTGATGGTTGTCCTGGCGGTCGCGGCGGTGGTGTTGTTGATTCAAGTGCAGCCGTATCGAATGGCGCGCCTGACCAACTTCGCGGATCCGTGGGCCGACCAGTTCGGTGCCGGCTATCAGTTGTCTCAAGCGTTGATCGCTTTTGGCCGCGGCGAATGGCTGGGCGTTGGCCTGGGCAACAGCGTGCAGAAACAGTTCTACCTGCCGGAAGCCCACACCGACTTCGTGTTCTCGGTCCTGGCCGAAGAACTGGGTGCCGTGGGTTCTTTGTGCACGGTAGCGCTGTTCGTCTTTGTCTGTATCCGTGGCATGTACATCGGTTATTGGGCCGAGAAGGCCAAGCAATTTTTCGCCGCCTACATCGCGTACGGCTTGTCGTTCCTGTGGATTGGTCAGTTCCTGATCAACATCGGGGTGAACGTCGGCCTGCTGCCGACCAAGGGTCTGACCCTGCCGTTCCTCAGTTATGGCGGTAGCTCGTTGGTGATCTGCTGTGCCTGTCTCGGCTTGTTGCTGCGCATCGAGTGGGAAAGTCGAACCCACTTGGGCAGTGAAGAGATGGAGTTCCATGAGAGCGACTTCGCCGAGGAGCCGACCCATGGGCGCTAACGTATTGATCATGGCGGGCGGCACCGGTGGCCACGTGTTCCCGGCGCTGGCGTGTGCCCGCGAATTCCAGGCCCGTGGTTACACCGTGCATTGGCTCGGGACCCCGCGCGGCATCGAGAACGAACTGGTTCCGGTGGCCGGCATCGAACTGCATCGAATCAATGCCAGCGGTCTGCGTGGCAAGGGCAAGCTGTCCCTGCTCAAGGCACCGTTCATGTTGCTCAAGTCGATCTGGCAGGCGCGGGCGATCATTCGTCAGCTGCGGCCGGTGTGTGTCGTCGGCTTTGGTGGTTATGTGACCGGTCCTGGTGGCGTTGCAGCCAAACTGGCCGGCGTGCCGGTGATCGTTCACGAGCAGAACGCCGTGGCGGGTACCGCCAATCGGTTGCTGGTGCCGTTGGCCGCCCGAGTCTGTGAAGCGTTCCCCGACACCTTTACCCTGTCGGGCAGCCGTCGGACCACCGGTAACCCGGTGCGCACCGAGCTGTTCCTCGAAACACCGCGACAGGCTCTGGCCGGTCGCAAGGCGCGTTTGCTGATCCTGGGCGGAAGCCTGGGCGCAGAACCGTTGAACAAGTTGCTGCCTGAAGCCCTGTCGCAAGTCGCCCCCGACCTGCGCCCGGAAGTGTTTCATCAGGCTGGCAAAAACCACGATGAAGTGACTGCAGAGCGCTACCGCGCGGCTGGCGTCGAGGCGCAAGTGCAGCCTTTCATCAAAGACATGGCCCAAGCCTATGGCTGGGCCGACCTGGTGGTGTGCCGCGCAGGCGCGCTGACCATCAGTGAACTGGCCGCCGCCGGTCTGCCCTCGATGCTGGTGCCTTTGCCCCACGCGATCGACGATCACCAGACCCGCAACGCCGATTATTTGGCCCGTGAAGGCGCTGCCTTCCTGATGCCGCAAAGAACGACTGGCGCAGCGGATCTTGCCGCACGCCTGACAGAGGTCCTGATGCAACCACAACGACTGACCGACATGGCCACCGCGGCACGCCGCCTGGCCAAACCCGATGCAACCCGTAACGTGGTCGATACCTGCCTGGAGGTGGCCCATGGTTGAGAATCAGAAAGCCATGCCGCAACCGGAAATGCGCCGCATTCGTCGCATCCACTTCGTCGGAATCGGCGGCGTGGGCATGTGCGGCATCGCCGAAGTGTTGCTGAACCTGGGCTATGAAGTGTCCGGTTCCGACTTGAAAGCTTCGCCGGTGACCGAGCGTCTCGAGTCCTTCGGCGCCCAGATCTTTATCGGCCACCGCGCCGAGAACACCACGAACGCTGATGTACTGGTCACCTCCAGTGCCGTGAACACGTCCAACCCGGAAGTTGCCACCGCCCTGGAACGCCGCATTCCGGTGGTGCCTCGCGCTGAAATGCTGGCTGAGCTGATGCGCTACCGCCACGGCATCGCCGTCGCCGGTACCCATGGCAAAACCACCACCACCAGCCTGATCGCTTCGGTGTTCGCGGCCGGTGGCCTGGACCCGACATTCGTCATCGGTGGCCGTCTGAATGCCGCAGGCACCAATGCCCAGCTCGGCACCAGCCGTTACCTGATCGCCGAAGCTGACGAAAGCGATGCGAGCTTCCTGCACTTGCAGCCGCTGGTGGCCGTGGTCACCAACATCGACGCCGACCACATGGCGACCTACGACGGTGACTTCAATAAACTGAAGAAAACCTTTGTCGAGTTCCTGCACAACCTGCCGTTCTACGGTCTGGCGGTGGTGTGCCTGGACGATCCGGTGGTGCGTGAAATCCTGCCGCTGGTGAAACGTCCGACGGTCACTTATGGCTTCGGCGACGACTGCGACGTGCGCGCGATCAATGTGCGTCAGCAGGGCATGCAGACCTTCTTCACCGTGCTGCGTCCTGATCGCGATCCGCTGGATGTTTCGGTGAACATGCCGGGCAACCACAACGTGTTGAACGCACTGGCAACCATCTGCATCGCCACCGACGAGGGCGTCAGCGATGAAGCCATCGTCCAGGGGCTGTCCGGGTTCCAGGGTGTCGGCCGACGCTTCCAGGTCTACGGCGAACTGCCGGTAGAAGGCGGCAACGTGATGCTGGTCGACGACTACGGTCACCATCCGACCGAAGTCGCTGCAGTGATCAAGGCCGTGCGCGGTGGCTGGCCTGAACGCCGTCTGGTGATGGTCTACCAGCCGCACCG
The DNA here is from genome assembly GCF_001424925.1 of Pseudomonas sp. Root329. Classification (NCBI taxonomy): domain Bacteria; kingdom Pseudomonadati; phylum Pseudomonadota; class Gammaproteobacteria; order Pseudomonadales; family Pseudomonadaceae; genus Pseudomonas; species Pseudomonas sp. Root329. The sequence goes on from NZ_LMCV01000006.1 coordinate 132,063, forward strand.
TTACAGCCGCACCCGCGACCTGTACGACGACTTCGTCAATGTATTGGCCGACGCCAACGTCCTGCTGCTGATGGAAGTCTACCCGGCCGGTGAAGAACCGATCCCGGGCGCCGACAGCCGCAAGCTGTGCAACAGCATCCGTCAGCGCGGTCAGCTCGACCCGATCTACATCGAGCGCGGTGTTGACCTCGCGCCCATCGTCAAGCCGCTGCTGCGTGCCGGCGACATTCTGTTGTGCCAAGGCGCCGGTGACATCGGTGGTCTCGCACCGAAACTGTTGAAAAGTCCGTTGTTCGCAGGCGCCGTTGCTGCGCCGAGTGTGGGGAAGTTGAAATGACTGCTGCTTACGCCAACCTCGTCTCCACTATTGCGCCGAAAGATTTCGGCCGCGTCGCCGTGCTCTTCGGCGGCAAGAGTGCCGAGCGTGAGGTTTCCCTGAAGTCGGGTAACGCGGTTCTCGACGCGCTGCTAAGCGCCGGTGTCGACGCGTTTGGTCTCGACGTGGGCGATGACCTGTTGCAGCGTCTGCTGAACGAAAAAATCGACCGTGCCTTCATCATTCTCCACGGCCGTGGCGGTGAAGACGGCAGCATGCAGGGCCTGCTGGAATGCCTGGGTATTCCGTACACCGGCAGCGGCATTCTTGCTTCCGCGCTGGCCATGGACAAGCTGCGCACCAAGCAAGTCTGGCACAGCCTCGGTATTCCGACGCCACGCCATGCCGTACTGACCAGCGAGGCCGATTGTATTTCGGCGGCGACGGAACTGGGCTTCCCTTTGATCGTCAAACCGGCCCATGAAGGTTCAAGTATCGGGATGGCCAAAGTGACCTCCGCGTCGGAGTTGATCGACGCGTGGAAAGCGGCCAGTACCTACGATTCGCAAGTGTTGGTCGAGCAATGGATTCAAGGTCCGGAGTTCACCATCGCCACCCTGCGTGACCAGGTGTTGCCACCGATTGCCCTGGGCACGACGCACAGCTTCTACGACTACGACGCCAAGTACGTGGCTTCCGATACCCAGTACCGGATTCCGTGTGGCCTGGACAGCAACAAAGAAAAAGAACTGATGGACCTTACGGCGAAAGCCTGTGAGGCGCTGGGTATCGCCGGTTGGGGCAGGGCTGACGTGATGCAGGACGCCGACGGGCAGTTCTGGTTCCTGGAAGTCAATACCGCACCGGGCATGACCGATCACAGTCTGGTGCCGATGGCGGCTCGTGCTGCCGGTCTGGATTTCCAGCAACTGGTTTTGGCGATTTTGGCCGCTAGCGTTGCCAATAATGTTGAGCCGCGAGGTTAAGACCATGCAAGGCGCACAGCTGAGACATCAGCCCTCCGCACCACCCGGCCGCAAGCCGGTACCGCGGGGTGCCAGCCGAATGGTGGCCAAAGAGCCGATGTCTGCGCGCCTGCCGAAAGCCAATTTTGGTTTTCTGAAAAGCCTGTTCTGGCCCGTGCTGTTGGTCGCACTGGGTTTCGGTACTTACGAAGGCGCGCAGCGTTTGTTGCCGTACGCCGACCGACCGATCACCAAGATCAACGTGCAGGGCGACTTGAGTTACATCAGCCAGCAAGCGGTGCAGCAGCGGATCGCCCCGTACGTGGCGTCGAGCTTCTTCACCATCGACCTGGAGAGCATGCGCACCGAGCTGGAAACGATGCCATGGATTGCCCACGCCGAAGTGCGTCGGGTGTGGCCGGATCAAGTGGTGATCCGCCTGGAAGAACAACTGCCGGTGGCCCGTTGGGGCGATGAGTCGCTGTTGAACAACCAGGGTCAGGCGTTCACCCCGCGTGAGTTGGCGAACTACGAACACTTGCCACAGCTGTTCGGCCCACAACGGGCCCAACAGCAAGTGATGCAGCAATACCAGGTGCTGAGCCAGATGCTCAGGCCGTTGGGCTTCTCGATTGCACGGCTGGAGTTGCGTGATCGAGGCAGCTGGTTCCTGACCACCGGCGCCGGTAGCGCGGGCCCGGGAATCGAACTGTTGCTGGGACGCGGCAACCTGCTGGAAAAGATGCGCCGCTTCATTGCCATCTATGACAAGACGCTTAAAGAACAGATTACGAACATTGCGCGCATCGATCTGCGCTACGCCAACGGCCTCGCTGTTGGCTGGCGGGAACCTGTAGCGCCCACGACAGCCCAACCCGCTGTCGCGAAGAATTAAGAAGAGGCAGGACCATGGCAAACGTGCAAAGCGGCAAAATGATCGTCGGTCTCGATATCGGCACCTCCAAGGTGGTGGCGCTGGTCGGCGAGGTCTCGGACGACGGCACGCTGGAAATCGTCGGGATCGGTACCCATCCGTCCCGTGGCCTGAAGAAAGGCGTGGTGGTGAACATCGAGTCCACCGTGCAATCGATCCAGCGCGCGATCGAAGAGGCGCAGCTGATGGCTGGTTGCCGCATTCACTCGGCGTTCGTCGGCGTGGCGGGCAATCATATCCGCAGCCTGAACTCCCACGGCATCGTGGCGATTCGTGATCGCGAAGTCAGCGCCGCCGACCTCGAGCGCGTGCTCGACGCTGCTCAGGCTGTAGCGATCCCGGCTGACCAGCGCGTGCTGCACACCCTGCCGCAGGATTACGTGATCGATAACCAGGAAGGTGTTCGTGAGCCTCTGGGCATGTCGGGCGTACGTCTGGAAGCCAAGGTTCACGTGGTCACCTGCGCCGTCAACGCCGCACAGAACATTGAAAAATGCGTGCGTCGCTGCGGCCTGGAAATCGACGACATCATTCTCGAGCAACTGGCTTCGGCCTACTCGGTCCTGACCGACGACGAGAAAGAGCTGGGCGTGTGCCTGGTGGACATCGGTGGCGGCACCACCGACATCGCGATCTTCACCGAAGGCGCGATCCGTCACACCGCGGTAATCCCGATTGCGGGCGACCAGGTAACCAACGACATCGCCATGGCGTTGCGCACTCCGACCCAGTACGCCGAAGAAATCAAGATTCGCTACGCCTGCGCTCTGGCCAAACTGGCCGGTGCCGGTGAAACCATCAAGGTCCCAAGCGTTGGCGACCGTCCACCGCGCGAGCTGTCCCGTCAGGCCCTGGCCGAAGTGGTCGAGCCGCGTTACGACGAGCTGTTCACGCTGATCCAGGCCGAACTGCGTCGCAGTGGCTACGAAGACCTGATCCCGGCCGGCATCGTGCTGACCGGTGGTACGTCGAAGATGGAAGGCGCGGTCGAACTGGCCGAAGAAATCTTCCACATGCCGGTCCGCCTCGGCGTGCCGCATGGCGTCAAGGGCCTGGACGATGTGGTCCGCAACCCGATTTATTCCACCGGCGTTGGCCTGTTGATGTACGGCCTGCAGAAGCAGTCCGACGGGATTTCGTTCTCGGGCATCAGCAGCCGTGACAGCTACAGCAATGAAGAACCGAAAGCCGCCTTGCTCGATCGCATCAAGAGCTGGGTACAAGGCAACTTCTAAAGATTTACCGCAGCACCGCAGCAAAAAGCAGTAGGCGAAAAAACTAGAGAATGTAAGGAGAGGGAAAATGTTCGAACTCGTAGACAACATCCCCGCAAGCCCGGTTATTAAAGTTATCGGTGTTGGCGGAGGCGGCGGCAACGCCGTCAACCACATGGTCAAGAGCAACATTGAAGGCGTTGAATTCATCTGCGCCAACACTGATGCCCAGGCGCTGAAATCCATCGGCGCGCGGACCATCCTGCAACTGGGCACCGGCGTGACCAAAGGTCTCGGCGCTGGCGCCAACCCTGAAGTAGGTCGTCAGGCCGCTCTCGAAGATCGTGAGCGCATTGCCGAAGTCCTGCAGGGCACCAATATGGTGTTCATCACCACTGGCATGGGCGGTGGTACCGGTACCGGTGCTGCGCCGATCATTGCTGAAGTGGCCAAGGAAATGGGGATTCTCACCGTTGCGGTGGTGACTCGTCCGTTCCCGTTCGAAGGCCGCAAGCGCATGCAGATCGCCGATGAAGGCATCCGTCTGCTGTCTGAAAGCGTCGACTCGTTGATCACCATTCCCAACGAGAAGCTGCTGACCATCCTTGGCAAGGACGCAAGCCTGCTGTCCGCATTCGCCAAGGCCGACGATGTACTGGCCGGTGCCGTTCGCGGTATCTCCGACATCATCAAGCGTCCGGGCATGATCAACGTCGACTTTGCCGACGTACGTACCGTGATGAGCGAAATGGGCATGGCGATGATGGGCACTGGCTGCGCCAGCGGTCCGAACCGTGCACGTGAGGCCACCGAAGCGGCCATTCGCAACCCGTTGCTGGAAGACGTGAACCTGCAAGGTGCACGCGGCATCCTGGTGAACATCACCGCCGGTCCTGACCTGTCCCTGGGTGAGTACTCCGACGTGGGTAGCATCATCGAAGCTTTCGCTTCCGAGCACGCAATGGTCAAGGTCGGTACCGTTATCGATCCGGACATGCGCGACGAGCTGCACGTGACCGTGGTTGCCACAGGTCTGGGCGCGAAAATCGAGAAGCCTGTGAAGGTTATCGACAACACCATGCACACGTCCGTGGCTTCGCAACCGCAGCAACAAGCGCCTTCGCGTCAGGAAGCGCCGGCGGTAAACTATCGTGACCTGGACCGTCCGACCGTCATGCGCAACCAGGCTCAAGCCGGTGCTGCGACTGCCGCGAAGATGAATCCGCAAGATGATCTAGACTATCTGGACATCCCGGCTTTCCTGCGTCGTCAGGCCGATTAATGGAATGTATCAGGGCTATGAAGGTGATTGGTGTTCAGCAAAGGTCTGGTCTGCTATCATCGCCAGCCTTTGTTGATACCAGTTCGCAATTTGCGCTGAAGCGGCCCAAGCCATGATTAAACAACGCACACTGAAAAATATTATCCGTGCTACAGGTGTAGGCCTGCACTCCGGGGAGAAGGTATACCTGACCCTCAAGCCCGCACCTATCGACACCGGCATTGTGTTTGTTCGTGCCGATCTCGACCCTGTGGTGCAGATTCCTGCCCGCGCGGAAAACGTTGGTGAAACCACGATGTCGACCACACTGGTCAGTGGTGACACCAAAGTGGATACGGTGGAGCACTTGCTCTCGGCCATGGCTGGCCTGGGCATCGATAACGCCTACGTCGAGCTCTCCGCGTCTGAAGTTCCGATCATGGATGGTAGCGCTGGACCTTTCGTATTCCTGATCCAATCGGCCGGCCTGGAAGAACAGGACGCACCGAAGAAGTTCATCCGGATCCTGCGGGAAGTGACAGTGGAAGATGGCGACAAGCGCGCCACTTTCGTCCCTTTCGAAGGCTTCAAGGTGAGTTTCGAGATCGATTTCGATCACCCGGTTTTCCGTAACCGCACACAAAGTGCAAGCGTGGATTTTTCCAGCACTTCGTTCGTAAAAGAAGTCAGCCGCGCCCGTACCTTTGGTTTCATGAGTGATATCGAGTACCTGCGCAAGCACAACCTCGCACTCGGCGGCAGCGTTGAAAACGCTATTGTGGTCGACGCGGATGGTGTACTGAACGAAGACGGCCTTCGCTATGAAGACGAATTCGTGAAGCACAAGATCCTCGATGCAATTGGTGACCTCTACCTGCTGGGCAATAGCCTGATTGGTGAGTTCAAGGGCTTCAAGTCCGGACATGCATTGAACAACCAGCTGCTGCGCAAGTTGATTGAGCAGACAGATGCTTGGGAAGTCGTGACTTTCGAAGACGCCAGCACTGCACCGATCTCTTACATGCGTCCAGTTGCGGCCGTGTAAGTAAAAAACCTCTCTAGTTTTTTAAAGGCTACCTTCGGGTGGCCTTTTTTTATGCCTACAGGAACGTGTGCGGAGTTGGTGATGATCGTTCCCACGCAGAGTGGTCTGCACCCCAAAAGTTGGACACAACTGATGGGGTGCTTAATGCGAAAGTATACGGTTCAAGCGAAGCTGCTAGCGGTACAGGATTACTGCTCTGGNCGGGTAGCGTTTGCTGACGTTCCCACGCTCTGGTCTGCACCCCAAAAGTTGGACACAACTGATGGGGTGCTTAATGCGAAAGTATACGGTTCAAGCGAAGCTGCTAGCGGTACAGGATTACTGCTCTGGCAAAGCGGGTTTTAGAGAGGTCGCGCATCGTCACGAAGTGGATTTTTCGTCGTTGCGCCAGTGGGTTGCAGCCTATCAGGTGCATGGCGCCGCCGCTTTAGAAGCAAAAAAGGTGCAGCACTACAGTGTTGAATTCAGATTGTCGGTTCTGAAGCGTATGCGCGAGGAGCAGCTGTCCTATCGCCAAGCTGCGGCGTTGTTTGATATCCGCAAATTCAACATCGTCGGCGATTGGCAGCGCCGCTATGATGGGGGCGGTGAAAATGCCTTGCTCTGCCAACCCAGACGAACTGGATCTGCGAAAAAAATGCCCAAGCTGCCCGAACCTGTCCGTCCTCTGTTACCTGATGAGTCTCGTACCCGGGAGGAGTTGATCGCAGAACTGAATCAACTTCGGTTGGAAAATGACTATCTAAAAAAGCTCGATGCCTTGGTTCAGAAGAAACGAGCAGCGCAACAGAAAAAGCGCAAATCGTAATCGAACTGAGGCMGCGGCACTCTCTCGATGGCTTGTTGAAAGCAGCTGGATTGGCGCGCAGCACGTTCTACTATCAGCAGAAAGTGCTCCAGGCGGCTGATAAATATGCGGATCTGAAAGCCAAGATATGCGAGGTTTTCAACGAAGACGAAGGCAAGCTTGGCTATCGCCGCGTGACGCTGGCAGTGCGCAAGGCCGGTTTCTTGATCAACTACAAGACCGTCCAGCGCCTCATGGCTGAGCTTGGTCTCAGATGCCGTGTGCGTGTGAAGAAGTATCGCGCCTACAAAGGTGAAGTGGGTCGAGCCGCGCCCAATCTTCTGAACCGCGATTTTCAAGCTTCACAGCCCAATCAGAAGTGGGTGACCGACGTCACGGAGTTTAAAGTGGGAGGACAGAAGCTTTATCTGTCGCCCATCCTGGACCTCTATAACGGCGAAATCATTTCCTACGATATCGCCAAGCGGCCATTGTTCAGCATGGTTGGGGCAATGCTTAACGAGGCCTTTACGCGACTTAAACCAGACGAAAAACCCATCTTGCATTCAGACCAAGGCTGGCAGTACCGGATGCCCATTTATGGCCAACTTCTAAAAGAGCACGCGGTCACACCGAGCATGTCGCGCAAAGGCAACTGTTATGACAACGCGGCCATGGAAAGCTTCTTCGGCACGCTCAAATCCGAATTTTTTTACCTGAGCAAATTCAGTAATCTGGATGAGCTTCACGCCGGCCTGGTGGATTACATCCACTATTACAATCACCGGCGTATCAAGCTGAAGCTGAACGGACTGAGCCCTGTCGAATACAGGACTCAATTCGTTCAGGCCTAGATCGACAATCGTCCAACTTTTTGGGGTCAGTCCACTCTGCGTGGGAACGATCAGCGCCGATCAGTATTTATCGCCCCGTTTACTGATGCCGAGGAGGACC